>NZ_FNAJ01000006.1:0-368812 GCF_900101905.1 Myxococcus virescens
CCAGCAGATTGGCCAGCTGCCGCAGGCCCTGCGCCGCAGCCTCACCTGGGACCAGGGCAAGGAGATGGCCGAGCACGCGCGCTTCACCATCGACACCGACGTCCAAGTCTATTTCTGCGACCCCCACAGCCCGTGGCAACGCGGCAGCAACGAGAACACCAACGGACTACTGCGCCAGTACTTCCCCAAGGGCCTGGACTTGAGCGGCCTGTCGCGCGCCCAACTCGACGCCGTCGCCCATCAACTCAACACCCGCCCCCGCCAGACACTCGACTGGCGTACCCCCGCAGAGGTATTCGCTCAAAGTGTTGCGATGACCGGCTGAAACCGCCGGCGCTTCGAAATCTCCCGACATTTCCGAACAGCGAGCTCCCAGCCAGGGGCCGGCCCCCGAGGGCAACGCGGAGCGGCCCCAATGGCCTCGCCCCCGGCCTGGACCTGGTAGCCTGGCGGGGTTGACGAACCAGGACCTCGACTGGCCCATCCGGGTCGCCGCCATGAACGCGCTGCAACATCTGGTGCGCCAGCATGGCGAGGTGCTGTCCTGGGACGTCATCGACCGTGGCTTCACGTACCAGGGCGAGACGCTGAACTTCGCCAACCGCGCACGCGGCATCTTCTGGCCTCGCCAGATGCGCGAGACGGCGCTGTCCATCAAGACGACCGTGCCTCGCCAGGGCCGGGAGGCGCGCTACGACGACCTCCGCTCGAACGAGGGATTCCAGTACCGGTTCCAGGGAACGGACGTTGCGTCTCGCGACAACCGGCGCCTCGTGCGGGGCATGGAATGGGATGTCCCGCTCATCTACTTCTACGGCATCGAGCCAGGTGCCTATCGGCCCATCTGGCCCGTCTACATCTCCGAGGCAAACCCCGCCGAGCTGAGCTTCACCGTCGTCTCCGCCGCACCCGATGCGCAGGTGCTGGCGCCGGGGCTCCACGCGGCGGACCCGAAGCTCTTGAGCCTGGAGCGCCGCTACGCCACGGTCCAGATGAAGAAGCGGCTACATCAAGCCGCCTTCCGTCAGCACGTGCTGCGGGCCTATTCGCAGCGGTGCGCGGTATGCCGGTTCCCCCGGCCGGAGCTCCTGGACGCGGCGCACATCCTCCCGGACCGGGACGAGCGCGGCAGGCCGGAGGTCTCCAACGGCCTCTCGCTCTGCAAACTCCACCACGGGGCCTTCGACACGGACCTGCTGGGCATCCGTCCTGACGGCATCATCGAAATCGCGCCCCGGCTGCTCGCCGAGCGCGACGGCCCCACGCTGGAGTACGGGCTCAAGGGCTTCGCCGGAAAGGCGCTGGGCATCCTCCCGGAGGCGCCTGCCCACCGGCCGCGCCGTGAGTACTTGGAGGCACGCTACGAGCGTTTCCGCGAGGCAGGCTGAACCAATGACGAGGTGACCTCCCCGAATGGGTAGGTTCCCGACCTGGCCGGTCCGCCGATGTGGCGCCTTTTCGAGGCCTTTACCTTGTGCCTCGAAAGGAACACACCATGTCCCACGGCCTCCTCCAGTCGCTGTCCCAGTCCCTCGCCTCCGTCGTCGAGCGCACCGCGCCAGGCATCGTCCGCGTGGAGACGCGGCGCAGGCGCGGCGCCACCGGCATCGTCTGGGATGCCGAGGGCCACATCCTCACCACCAGCCAGGCCGTGGAGCACGAGGGCCCGCTCCCCATCGGCTTGCCGGATGGCCGCACCGTCTCCGCCGAGTTCGTCGGCCGCGACGCCAGCACCGACCTGGCCCTGCTCAAGGCCGAAGCCACCGACCTCACGCCGCTGACCTCCGCGCCGTTGGATGACGTGAAGGTCGGTCACCTCGTCATCGCCGTGGGCCGCCCTGGCCGCACGGCTCGCGCGACGCTCGGCATGGTCAGCACCCACGGCGAGGGCTGGCGCACCCATGCCGGAGGCCGCGTGGAGCGCTCCCTGGAGACGGATGCCGACCTCCCGCCCGGCTTCTCCGGCGGCGCGCTGGTGGACACCGAGGGACGCCTTGTCGGTCTGCTCAGCGCCGCCTTCTCTCGCACCGCCGCCGTCGTCATCGCCACGGACACGCTCACGCGCGTGATTGCATCGCTGAAGGAACACGGGGGCATCCGGCGTGGCTACCTGGGCGTGGGCGCCTCCCCCGTGCGTCTGCCCCCACACCTGGGCACGGGGAACGAGCACGGCCTCATCTGCCTCTCCGTGGACCCGAACGGCCCGGCGCATGACGCGGGTCTGCTGCTCGGAGACGTCCTGCTGAGTCTGGGAGGTCAGCCCCTCCACGGCGTGGAGGACCTGCTCGGCGCCCTGAGCGACGAGAAGGTCGGCACCACCCTCCAGGTCCGCGTGCTGCGCGCCGGAGAGGTTCGCGAAGTCCCCATCACCGTGGGCAAGCGCGCGTGAAGGGAGGCCGCCATGAAGCTGCTGCAACACTTCTCGGATGATTTGGAGTCGCTGGTGGCGCGTGCCTCGCCCGCCGTCGTGGGCGTGGAGCACGCACGCGGCCACGGCACCGGCCTCTTCCTCACACCGGACGGCTACGTCCTCACCAACCGCCACGTGGTGGTGCGCGGCTCACGCAAGCTCACCGTCCAGCTCTCCAACGGAGAGGAGCTGCGCGGCACCCTGGTGGGCAGCGACGCCCCCACCGACCTGGCCGTGGTCCGCGCGGAGGGCGGTGACTTCCCCACCCTGCCGCTCGCCGAGCCCGAGTCGGTGCGCGTGGGCCAGCTCGTCATGGCCATTGGCAACCCGTTCCACCTGGAGCAGTCCGTGTCGCTGGGCGTGGTGAGCGCCATCAACCGCAGCATCGGCCTGCCCGATGGCGTCATGCTGGAGGGCATGCTCCAGACGGATGCCGCCATCAATCCGGGCAACTCCGGGGGGCCGCTGCTCAACATGCGAGGACAGGTGGTGGGCCTCAACACGCTGGTGTTGCCCTACGCGCAAGGTATCGGCTTCGCGGTGAGCGCCACCACGGCGGCGTGGATTGCCAGCCTGCTCATCCAACGCGGCAAGGTGGACCGGCGCTTCCTGGGCATCGCCGCGACGGCGGTGAGCCTGGACGCACGGCTCACCCGGGAGAACGGCCAGTCCCGCGCGGTGAAGGTGCTCCGCGTGCAGGACGGGACACCTGCCCACGAGGCCGGGCTCCAGGTGGATGACTTGCTGCTGGCCATCAATCAGCGGCCGGTGAACAGCGTGGACGACCTCCAGCGGCTCATGGCGCTGGCCACGGAGGACGAGGTGACGCTGGACCTGCTGCGCAAGGGCCGTGGCCGCAAGACGGCCCGGGCACGGACGCGACCGCGCATCGAGCCCGTGGCCGCCTGACTCAGGCCACGCCGCCCGGCGTCCGCCCCTGCGCGTCCGGCATCTTCCCCTGGAGCAGCAGGTTGTCGCCCCGACAGAGGCTCTTGTAGGACCACACGCAGAACGAGTCTCCAGGACGTGACTCCTGGAGATACTCGTCCAGCACGTCGGCATCGTCACAGATGAAGCGGTGCGGGGCGCGCGTCTCCCGGTAGAAGCGGTGCTCGATGATGAGCGGGCTCTTGTTCGCCAGCATCTCGCGCAGGCGGCTCAACGTGTCCGGGTCGGTGATGCGCGAGCCTTCGAGAGTCCACGCGTCCATGGTGCGGTGCCGCGCCTTTCTTCCCACGAGCTGAAACGGGCCCGAGGATGATAGCGGATGACGGCCCACGTCATAGCCGCGCGTCGTGCGATGGCGCCGGACGGTGCTCGGTGAAGAGTTCGTCCTCGTAGCACCAGGCCCACGCCTCCCCCGGCTCGAAGGACTGGACGACGGGATGCGCCGACTGCTGGAAGTGCTTCGTCGCATGCCGGTTGGGCGAGGAATCACAACATCCCACATGGCCACAGCTCAGGCAGCGACGCAGGTGCACCCAGCTCGAGCCCATGGCCAGACATTCCTCGCAGCCTCGCGAGCGCGGCGGCGGGTCTCCGGCCTGTTGGATGTGCTCGCAAATCGGCTCCATGTGACACCTCTCCGTGACGGGGGCGACCAGTGCCCTCTACAGCGTAGGCATTGGGTGCGAGGACCTTCAGTGAGCACCAGCCGGGATGGCGAGCCACTGAAGGCACGTCCCCACCCCGCAGCGGCGGATGGCACGCGCGGAGCCCCGGGCGCACGGTAGAGCCACATGGCCACCAACGCCCCCGACACCACCGTCGCCTATGACAGTCCTCGCGGCCGGGGGGTGCTGCTCGCCAGCGTGCTGGGCAGCGGCATGGCGTTCCTCGATTCCACCGCCGTCAACGTCGCCCTGCCCGCCATGGGCCGTGAGCTGCACACGGGCCTGTCCGGCCTCCAATGGGCCGTGGACGCGTACCTGCTCACGCTCGGCTCCCTGGTGCTCACGGGGGGCGCGCTCGGCGACGCGAAGGGCCAGCGACGCGTCTTCCTGCTGGGCATGCTCGCCTTCACCGTCACGTCGGTGCTGTGCGGCCTGGCGCCCAACACCTGGACGCTGGCCGCCTTCCGCGCGGCGCAGGGTGTGGGAGCCGCGCTGCTGGTGCCCGCGAGCCTTGCACTGCTGCGCACGTCGTTCCCGCCGCAGGACCGGCAACGCGCCGTGTCCGCCTGGGCCGGACTGTCCGGCGTCACCACGGCCGTGGGGCCGCTGCTGGGTGGGTGGCTCGTGGACGCAGGTTCATGGCGCTTCGTCTTCTTCCTCAACGTGCCCCTGGCCGCGCTCACCGCGTGGGCGGCGCTGCGCCACGTGCCGGACATCGCGCCGAAGGCAGGGGCACGCGGGTTGGACGTCGCGGGCTCGGTGACAGCGGCGCTCGGGCTGGGTGGCCTCATCTACGCGCTCATCGAAGGCCCCGCCCACGGCTGGCCCCTGGCGGCCATCGGCGCCGCGGCCGGAGGCGCCGTCCTACTGGCCGCGTTCTTCGTCCTGGAGGCACGGCAGCGGGAACCCATGCTTCCGCTCACCCTCTTCCACTCGAGCACCTTCTCCGGCGCGAACCTCACCACGCTCGTCGTGTACTTCGCGCTCGGAGGCGCCACCTTCCTGGTGGTGCTCGCCCTGCAGCAGCAGCTCGGCTATTCGGCGCTCGGCGCGGGAGCAGCGCTGCTCCCCATCACGCTGATGCTGCTTCTGTTCTCACCTTCCGTGGGGCGGCTCGCGGGGCACATCGGCGCACGTCCGTTGATGACGGCGGGGCCGCTGCTCGCGGGCCTGGGGCTGGCGCTCCTGACGCGCATCCAGCGTGGAGGTGACTACGTCAGCACCGTGCTGCCTGGCATCCTGGTGCTGGGACTGGGGCTGGCGCTCACCGTAGGCCCGCTCACGGCGGTGGTGCTCGGCGCCGTCGAGGACCGCTACGCGGGCATCGCCTCCGGCGTGAACAACGCCGTGGCCCGCATCGCCGGCCTGCTCGCGGTGGCGCTGCTGCCGCTGCTGGGCGGCCTCGCTGGCGACACCGGCATGGACTTCCTGGTGGGCACACGGCGCGCGCTCTGGGTGTCCGCCGGCCTGTGCGCCGTGGGAGCGCTGTGCTCGCTGCTCACGATTCCACGCGAGGCCGGACGCACGACCTCCGCGCAACAGGAGCACGGGACACCTGGCGCACCGCGTGGGTCCAACAAGCGCCCATGACGTCGTCGCGGGATGGCGCCTCAGCCCCCGGCCTGCTTCTTCGCGGCCTTGCCGGCGTGCGGGCTGTCCCCAGGCCCGCACCTCAATGACGTCCGTGGTCGTCACTCAGCGGAGGTGCCTCGCGCGCCGGCTCGGTGCCCTTCTGAGCGCCGTAGCCGCCAATCCCCTTCTGGAGGATGCGGTCTTCGCCCACGTCTTCGTCCGTCACGTCGCCTCGCACCGGGCCTTTCTGGTGCCGCGCCTCGCGCTCCAGTTCTTCCGGGCGCGTCGTGTCCATCCGCTCGTCGCCCCGTACCGGACTGCCCTTGTTGTCAGCCATGGTCGTTTCCCCTTTCAGAGGGAAAGGTCCGAACCGCCCTCGCGCCGGACAAGGCACCTGCCATGGCGCCGCCGCCTGCCGCCCAAGCAAAAGGCCCCCGCCCCAGCAGGGACGAGGGCCTTCGGGAAGCCACACCGCCGAGCCAGCGCTAGCTCTTGTACTTCACCGAGCAGCCGTAGGGCGTGGTGGTGCTCGTCGGGACCTGCTGGCCCCCCACCACCGCGTCCACCGCCGTCTTCACATGGTTGGCCGGCTTGGCGCTCTTGCCGCGCGGGTCATCGTCGATGGCGCCCGCGTAGCGGACAACGCCCGTCTCATCGATGACGTACATGTGCGGCGTCGTCTTCGCGCCATAGGACTTGCCTACCGTGCCGCTCGCGTCCTGGAGAACCGGGTAGGGGAAGCCCTCCTCCTTCTTCCACGCCGCGGACTTCTCCGGGGTGTTGTGCGCGGTGGAGTCCACCGCCAGCCACACCACCTTCTTCGCGTCGAAGCCCTTCAACGTGGTGACCATCGTGTCACTCTTGTAGTGCCGCTGAACGAAGGGGCACTCGGGGTTGGTCCACTCCAGGACCACGACCTTGCCCTTGTACTGCGCCAGCGTGTGCTCCTTGCCGGACTCGTCCTTCAGCGTGAAGGTCGGCGCGGGCTTGCCAACTTCCGCGTCGGCGAGGGCGGGCGCCCCCACGAACAACGTGCCCAGCGCGAGTGCTGTGAAGACCTGCTTCATGGCGTTCCTCCAGAGTCTTGGGGATTGCGGGGAAGACAGCACGACTTCAGTGGCTTGGGAAACCCGCGGCGCAGAGGACGTTCGCGCCGCTGCCCAGCTTCGAGGGTGCACACTCCGCCGCGCGCTTCACGGCGTCCGCCACGACGCCCGGCGTGAGCAGCTCCGGCAGCACCTCCGGCTTGTCGGGGGCGCCCGGGCTCAGCACCAGGTACATGGGCACACCGGCCCGGCCGTGCTCGGCCAGCTTGGTGGTGATGCTCGCGTCCCGGCGCGTCCAGTCCGCGATGAAGAAGGCCACCTGGTGCTTGTTGAAGGCGTCCCGCACCTCGTCGGTGGACAACACGGTGCGCTCGTTGAACTTGCAGGTGAGGCACCAGTCCGCCGTGAAGTCGATGAACACCGGCTGGCCCGCCGCCAGCGCCGCGTTCACCGCGTCCGCGCTCCACGGCTGCGCCTGCGCCACCGTGGACCCGAGCCGAGGCGCCTCCACGGAGTCCTGGTCATCGAAACGCAACGTCAGCAGCCCTGACGCCACGAGCACGCCCGCGGCCACCGCCACGGTGGCCATCTTGCGCACGCCGTCCTGCGCCTGCCCCTGGCCGTACAGCCACGTGACGAGCCCCACCGCGACCAGGAACGCCAGCAGCCGCGCCATGCCGTCCACGCCGGCCAGCCCGCCCATCACCCACACCAGCCAGACGGTGGTGGCCAGCAGCGCGAAGCCCAGCACCTGCTTGAAGCGCTCCATCCACGCGCCCGGCTTGGGCAGCTTCTTCGCCAGCCCGGGCACCAGCACCAGCACGCAGAAGGGCAGCGCGAGCCCCAGGCCCAGCGCGGTGAAGACGGCCAGCACAGTCACGGGGCCCGCCGCGAAGGCGAAGCCCACCGCGGTGCCCAGCAGCGGCGCCGAGCACGGCGTGGCCAGCACCACGGCCAGCACGCCCTCGCCAGCGCTGTGCATCAGGCCGTGGCTCTGGTCCACCTTGCCCGCCAGCGCCGTGCCGTCCAGGCCCACGTTGAAGACACCGAAGAGGTTGAGCGCGAAGGCGACCAACACCGCGCACACACCCGCGACGAAGAGCGGCTCCTGGAACTGGAAGCCCCAGCCCACGCTCGCGCCACCCGCGCGCACCGCCAGCACGACGCTGGCCAGCAGCAGCATGGTGCCGATGATGCCCGCCGCGTAGGCCGCCGCATGCGCGCCGACGCGGCCCCGCTCCTGCTGCACCATGCGCGTGAAGCCGTAGGCCTTGAGCGCCAACACGGGGAACACGCACGGCATCAGGTTGAGCAGCGCGCCGCCGAAGAAGGCGAACACCAGCGCCAGCCCCAGGCCCATGGACGACTCGGCCGCGGGCGGCGTGGCGATGGCGGCGCCCACCGGCTTCACCGCCGCGATGCTGTCCTTCACCGACGGCGGCTTCACCGCGGCCGACGTCCCAGCCGCGCCACCGGCCGCCACCATGGGGGCCAGCGGCGCCGCCACCTCGAGGTACTGGTAGCCCGTGGCCGCCGTGCCCAGGCGCATCACGCCCGTCAGGCCCGGCGCCGACGCCTGCACGTCCGGCTCCGCCTTGCCCTTGAGCTTGAAGCGGCCCGGACCGTCCGAGGCCAACCCCACGCGCACGACGCCGGGGATGCGGTCTGCGACGAAGAAGTCACCTTCCACCGCGGGCACCGCCGCGCCGCCCGAGGCCGTCAGGGTGAGGGTGCCGGTGAAATCCTGGCCCGCGGTGAGCTGCGGCGCATCCAGCGCCACCGTCGCCGCGTGACCGCTGTCCTTGGCGGGACGGGGCACCTTGGCCAGCTCGGTGTCGAAGACAGCCGCCGTCTCGGCGTCGCGCACCGTCTGGGGACCCAGGGGAATGGAGCGCGTCAGCATCAGCTCCGCGGGAATGCAGTGCACCTCGCACACCAGCGCTTCCACGGCGGCGGACACCGTCAGCAGACCCGTGGAGGGTCCTTCCACGGCCTTCGCGTCGGCGACGAGGATGGCCTCACCGTCATAGCCATGGGTGGTGATGAAGCCGTCGGGCGTGCGGAACGTCTGCGGGAAGGGCCACTGCAGCGGCCCCACGGTGACGCCGGGCGTGTCCCACGCCACTTCCGTCTCCAGGCCGGAGTCGCCCGGGTTCTTCCAGTAGACGTGCCAGCCCGGATCCAACCGGAAGCGCACGCCCACGCGGAAGGTGTCTCCCGGCTTCACCTGGGTGGCGTCCACCAGGAGGGCCCCCTCGATGCGAGGGTCACCTTCGTCCGGCGCGCTCGATGCCACCGCCGACGCAGGCAGGTCCGCCCACGCGACCGCCGCCACCAGCAGCAGTCCGATTCCACCAACAACGCCGAGCCTCTTGGACTGCTGATGCGTCATGCGACTCCCGTTAACCCAGAGGAGGCCGGCCCGCCAGCGACAGACACGTGCCTCCGAGCACAGTGAACCATCCGGGCAGGCGGGCATTCCCCTCGCATGACGCGCCACGCCCACTCCCAGGCGGACGGTCCGAGCAGGAGGGGTTACAGCGTCACAGAGGTAACGTCATGAACCCACAAGAGCAGCCGAGCGACGGGCGTCAGTCCTCGGTCTTCCAGGGCAGCAGCGCGGGCGCCGCGGGGCCCACGCGGCTCATGGTGATGCGGGAGACCTCGGAGTGCGCGCGGCGCATCACCAGCGCGGGGAGCTTGTTTGCCCGGCGCTCTATCACCCGGCGCAGGTCCGCCAGCCGCTCCACGTGGCGTTGCGCGGGCACCTCCGCCGAGCCGAGCCGCGCGAGTTTGTAGAGGGCGACGTCCGCGGCCTCCAGCGCCCGCTCCGCGGCGTCCTGATGACGGCGGCCCAGGGCCTTCCACGCGGCGGCTTCACCGGCGACCAGGTCCAGCTCGGCGGACACGGCGCGCACGAAGCGGCCCGCGTCACTGTCGGGCAGCACACGCGTCACTGGCACGCTGATGCGCCGCGTATCGCCGCGCTCGGAGTAGGACGTGGACACGCCCAGGTTCCACTCCGCATCCCCCAACATGCCCGAGAAGAGGACGCGGCGCGGGAAGGCCTGGGAGATGGCGCCCAGGGTGGCGCTCATGGCGTCGCCTTCCACGCGCGAGGGATAGCGGTGGCGGCAGCGGACGTCGGCGAAGCCCGAGGGCAGCACGTGCACGCGCGCGTCGGCGACGACTTCACCGAAGAGCTCGGCGCCCAGCTGGCCCACGGCCATGGGCAGACCTTCCGGGTCATCCACGTGCACGAAGCCGGTGCCGGAGGGGCTGGTGAGGGCCTCCAGGATGTCGGGCAGGTAGTGGCGGCCCAGCCCCAGCGCGTGGAGCATGACGCCGGACTCGGCGATGCGGGCGCCCTGGGTCTTGAACTCGGCGAGCTGCGACGGACCCACCGAGGGCTCGCCATCGGTCAGCATCAGCACCTGGGGCCGGGCGCCGGGCACGAGCACGCGGCGGGCGGACTCCGAGGCGCGCTCCACGGCCTCGTGCAGGGCGGTCCCCTCGCCGGATTCCAGGCGCGCGAGCACCTTGAGGAGCTGCGCCCGGGCGTTGGGGTCCATGGCCCGCATGGGGAGGACCTGCTCGGGCTCGGCGTCGAAGGTGAGCAGGCCCAGGTAGTCGCGTGGGCTGGCGCGCTCCACGAGCGCCTGGGCGGCCTGCACCGCGGCGAGCAGCGGCACGCCACGCATGGAGGCGCTGCGATCCAAGGCGAGGTTGATGGCCACGGGTGCGCGGGGGGCGTCGGCGTCGGCTTCCAGGGTGACGAGGAGGAGCACCTCGCGGCCATGCTCGGCGTCACGCTCCACTGCCCAGGCCGTCTGCTTCATACGTACTCCCCCGTGGTCGCACGAGGCATTGTGCCGCGAATCAATCTGCGGGAGCGGACCGCCCCCGATGCCGGAAGTCTCATGGGCCACAACGCACGGGAGAGGGGGACGCGCTCGGGCAGGCTGCGGGGTCTGAGAATGTCGGGAGTCGTGCTTTGGAGCAAGGGGGCCAGCTAGGATGCGGCACACCCACACGGTCCGCCCCTCAGGAAGGTGCTGGCTGCCGCGACGCACCGCAGGCCGCACAGTACCGGGCTTGGGGAGTGCGCAGCGGCTTGCCACAGGCGGTGCACGGCGGGCCGAAGAGAATCAGCCGGTGGTGCAAGACAGCGTTGATGTTCGTCTCGCGGAAGCCGGTCAGCCGCTCGTACTCCCGGAGAGCAGGCGCGAAGGCGTGCTTGAGGGACGAAATGCCGGCCTCGTTCCGGAGTTGCTTGCGCTGGAGCAGGAGGTGGATCCGCGCGAACTCCTCTTCGTCGAGCATGGGCAGGTCCATCTGACACCGCCAGCACCACAGCACCTTCATGACGTCGCTCCTCACCCTCGAACCACGGCCGTTCGTGGCCGCTGGAGAGGTTGACGCAGAAATGAGGGAGAGGTGACGAGCAGGCAGGCCGCCCATTCTGATGCGGGGCCGAGAACCCTGGACCCGGGGGCTCACTTGGGGAGCCACCACGCGGGTATCCATTGCCCCGGTTACCGCGAGTGCCCCCGCGCATCCACCGGCCGCGGGGGCCGCGAATTACTCGGCCGCAGTCCAGCCGCCCCACGACTCTTCGGAGTAGCCCCAACGGCGGCCGGGCGCGCCCTCGTCGGCCTCAGAAGACTCCGCGCCACCGTCCTGCCGCGGATCCACATAAGGCAAACCTTCATCGTCCATGTACGTGGTGTCGTCGTGAACCATCGCCGGCTCCTCTGGAGGCCACCCAGGTGAAGGGGGGCATCCCGCTTCGGTCGACTCGGGCTCGCCCCATGCGAGGCCCGCTCCAGTACTCGTTGACCGATTTACCGACCATGTTGGGGATGTCGCCTCGCGTTGTAAAGCCCTTGGGGTTTCAAAGTTCCGGGGGCCATGTCGCCCGCTTGCCTACCTGCCTGCTCTCCAGCGAAGAGTGTTCGTATTTACAGGCAGTTACGAACAGTCAGGCGTCAGACAGTGCCCGTGGCAATCGCACAAGGTAAGCCCTGGGCCCGAGAATGGAACCCCCCACAGCGGTTTACGCGCCGGTATTTTCAAAGGGCGTCTGGCTGCCTTCCGCCACTGGTAAATCCGTGCGATGGCCGCTCACTCCCCAGAGGACCCGGGCCGCGTTCTCCAGTGAAGGACACCTGGGGCAGCAGGGTGCTTGATTCGAGAATCACCCCTGTTAGGGTTGAAGTGCACTCAAGAATTGCCGCAACGCGGCAGCCCGGG
The DNA here is from genome assembly GCF_900101905.1 of Myxococcus virescens. Taxonomy (NCBI): domain Bacteria; kingdom Pseudomonadati; phylum Myxococcota; class Myxococcia; order Myxococcales; family Myxococcaceae; genus Myxococcus; species Myxococcus virescens. The sequence continues at coordinate 11,895 of NZ_FNAJ01000006.1, forward strand.
CCCATCCGCCGCGGCGCCAGAGGTCCTCAGAGTCCCATGAGTCCCATCATCACCGGCCTGTTGCTAGCCCTCGCCATTCCCATCTTCGTCATGACCATGTCCGGTCGCGTGGGCGTCCTGCTCGCGATGAAGAAGGAGAACCGGCTCGACAACATCCCCTTCCGCGTGGCGCAGCTGGTGCGCTTCGGCCTTGGCCAGAAGCGACTGGTGGACCCGGAGGAGTTCACGCCGGGCCTGTTCCACGTCCTCATCTACGCGGCCTTCATGGTGCTGGCCCTGCGCACCATCATGCTCTTCGCCATGGGGTTTTCGACCACGGCGCTGGACGTGCTGACCGACCTGGGCCACCCGTTCTGGGCGGATCAATCCGCGCTGCTCTTCGTCTACAAGCTCTACCTGCTGGCCAAGGACGTGGTCGCCGCGCTGGCCCTGCTGGGCGTGGCCTACTACATCTGGGTCCGCTGGAAGGTGAAGCCGGACCGCATGACGCCGTCGTGGGAGGCGTACCTCATCCTGTGCTTCATCGGCGGGCTGATGGTCTCCGAGTTCCTGTTCGGCGGCAGCCACATGGTGGCCGCGCACGCCGCGCAGGCGCAGGTGGGCGCCGCTCAGGTGCCCCAGTCCCCCGCCGCGCTGGTGTGGTGGGAGCCGTTCACCAGCCTGACGGGCCTGGCGATGATGCCGCTGGGCGCCACCGCCGCGCACGTGGTGGGCACGGCCGGCTTCTGGGTTCACCTGGTCATCATCCTGGCGTTCCTGAACTTCCTGCCCATCGGCAAGCACTTCCACATCATCACTGGCCTGCCCACCGTCTTCTTCCAGCGCACCCACTCCACCGGCAAGCTGCCCACGCCGGACCTGGAGAAGGAGGACTTCGGCACCGCCACGGTGAAGGACCTGACGTGGAAGCAGGGCATGGACCTCTACTCCTGTACGGAGTGTGGCCGCTGCCAGACGCACTGTCCGACGTACATCACCGGCAAGCCGCTCACCCACAAGGGCGTCAACCAGGACCTGAAGCATTGGATCTGGGACAACGAGCAGTGGGTGGAGGAAGGCTACGGCCCCAATGGCATCAAGGAGCCGCTGCCCGAAATCATCGGCAGCGCGCTGTCGGCGGAGACGGTGTGGGCGTGCACGAGCTGCGGCTGGTGCGAGCAGGCCTGCCCGGTGTTCATCGAGAACGTGCCGCGCCTCATCGACATGCGCCGCTACCAGGTGCAGGTGAAGGCGGAGTTCCCCCCTGAAATCCAGCGCGTGTTCGAGGGCATCGAGCGCCAGGGCAACCCCTGGGGCCTGGGCCAGGACCGGCGCGACGAGTGGGCGGAGGACCTGGCGCTCCCCACGTGGGGTGACGACGGCGGCCCCTACGAGTACCTCTTCTTCGTGGGCTGCGCGGGCAGCTACGACGACAAGCAGAAGAAGGTCAGCCGCGCGCTGGTGAAGATTCTGCGCGAGGCGGGCGTGAGCTTCGCCACGCTGTCGAAGCAGGAGATGTGCAACGGCGACTCCGCGCGCCGCATGGGCAACGAGTACCTGTTCCAGACGATGGCGAAGACGAACGTCGAGACGTGGAACTCGATGGGCGTGAAGGCCGTCATCACCCAGTGCCCGCACTGCTTCAACACCATCAAGAACGAGTACCCGGAGTTCGGCGGCGAGTACCGCGTCATCAACCACACGCAGCTCATCAACGAGCTGCTGAAGGAGAAGCGCATCAAGCTCTCCGCGGTGATGAACAGCAAGCTCACCTACCACGACCCCTGCTACCTGGGCCGCCACAACGGCGTCTACGACGCCCCCCGCGAGGTGCTCAACAGCATCCCCGGGCTCGAGGTGGTGGAGATGCAGCGCAGCAAGCGCGAGGGCTTCTGCTGCGGCGCCGGCGGCGGCCGCATGTGGATGGAGGAGCACATTGGCACGCGCATCAACCACAACCGGTTGAACGAGGCCGCGCTCACGCTGAAGCACGCCGAGGACCCAAACACGCCCTACCCCAACGCCGCGGACAAGAAGAAGCCGGGCCAGGTGGGCGACTACAAGGAGAAGGGCGGCAGCGGCATCGTCGCGGTGGCGTGCCCGTTCTGCTCGACGATGCTCTCCGACGCGGTGAACGACACCGGCCGTGAGGAGAACATCAAGATCAAGGACATCACCGAGCTGGTCGCCGACGCGCTGGAGACCAAGAGCGGCGCGGTGGGCACCGTGGCCCCCAGCGCCACGGTGAGCGCCAAGCCGGAGTAGTGCCAGGGGTGCGGCGGGCCCGCTGAAGGGCCCGCCCGCTTCGCTTCACGCAAGGGCCCGGAGGCTTCCACCGTGAAGCCCCGGGCCTTCGCCGTTTCAGGGCTTGCGCTGCTTCTCCGAGCGCAGGACGCGCTCCAGCCGCTTCGTGGCGCCGTCGTCCCCCAGCTTGCCGGAGACATACGCCCCCGCGGAGGCGAGCTTGCGGCGGAAGCTGTTGTCCGGCGGAGGCGGCGCGTCCAAGCGCAGGTCGGTGATGCCCAGGCCGGAGAGCAGCGTGCGGGCCAGGTCCTGGTCATCCGCGCGCGCGTGAGGCATCAGCCACTGGCAGACCTCAGTGTGCCCGTGCGCCGCGGCCATGATGAGCGCGGACTCGCCGATGCTGTCCGTCAACTCGGGGTCCGCTCCCGCCTCCAGGAGGCGTTGCACCAGGTCCGCTCGCCCCGCGCGGGCCGCGGCCATCAGCGGCGTGCGTCCCTCCTCGTCGAAGGGGTTCGGGTCCGCTCCAGCGGACAGGTGGGACTCCACGGCGTCACGGTCGCCCGCCAGCACGGCATCGAAGAGGGACATCGTCAGACCTCCGCGCGGCAGCATCGCGCCTCGCGCCCTGGGACGCCAGTTGCCCCGGGCGCTCGGCGCCCTGGCTCACAGCACGCCGCTCGGCAGGGAAGCTGCGCACCCCGCCGTCGGCGGCCCGTGCCGCGTCGTGTTGGACGTGGCGTCCACGCAGGTCGCCTTACGTCCGGAGCGTCAGTTGATTTCGACCGTGCCGCCCTTGATACGGTGGGTGCCGGAGGCGCGCGACTCCAGGTAGGTGCCTTTCACGATGACCTTGCCGTTGCGGCGCAAGGTGATGCTCGCCTCACCGCACTTGAGGACGACTTCGTCCTGGCCCTCGATGACGACGCGCTTGCCGTCGACATGGGCCTCTGTCGGGCGCAGCGCGGCTTCTGGGGAGGGGGACTCCAGCAACGCGTCCAACAGCGGCGTCGTGCTGGGCTCCTGGATGAGCCCCATGACGAAGGGCAGCCGGGCGTCTCCGTTCTCGAAGAGGAGCACCGCCTTCTGCCGCTGGGCGACGGCGGCCTGAAGCGCCTTCGGCTCCACGACGACGGCGAGCCGCGCGGCCACCGGGCCCGAGGTGTTCCCCGGAAAATCCACGAGCACCGCGCCACTGGCATCGACGCCCACCAGATGGCCGGCCCGGCTCCCCAGGATGGGCTCCTGGGATTGCGCGCCAGAGGCAAGGGACCTGCTGTCGGGTGACTCGCTCATGCCGGCATCTCCATGCGTCAGGCTACCGCAGGCGCCCCCCACGGCGCGAATCCGGCCCGAACCACCTTCCCTCGGACGCCAGGCAGGCGGCGCTGGCGCCACCCCACCGGGTCCGAGGTCAGCGGCTCCAGGTCAAATCGGCCCGTAGGACGGTTCCGCGGCGCTGGGCACCGCCAGCGACACCGAGCCCGTGCTCAGGTTCGCGCGGTAGATGCCCGTGTCGCTCCCGCCAGCGCTGATGAGGAAGCCCAGCTGGCTGGCGCCCGTCCAGCTCGGCCACGACTCCTCGCCCGCCCCCCCGCTGGTGACGCGCTGGAGCGCCCCCACGTTCGAGCCCGACACCTGCCCCACGAAGATGCGCGTGCCACCGGAGGACAGGCGCCCATCCAGCGCCACCTGGGAGCCGTTCGGAGACACCGCCACGCGGTTCTCCACGAACTGCACGCCCGCGCTCAGGGAGGAGTAGGTGATGGTGCCCCCGTTGAGCGGCACGTGCGCAAGCTGGTCGAGCTGGTTCAACCCGCTGCCCGCGCCCGCCAGCACCGCGCTCCCGTTGGGCAGGAAGGACGGCGCGCCGTAGGCGATGACGTTGTTGGGCGTGAGCTCCTGGAAGCCGCTGCCGTCCGTGTTGATGCGCGCCAGCGCCGTCTGGGAGCTGTTGCCCGGTGAGAAGACGAAGACGACGCTGCGTCCGTCCGGACTGAAGGTGGGCGTGCGGAAGTTGGAGCAGCCGCGCGCGCACGTCGAATCATTCGCCCGGAACAGCGTGGAGGGCGTGCCGCCCGAGGTGGGCACCGTCAGCAGCGAGGTGGTGCCGCCGCTGCGCTGGACGAACACCACGCTGCGGCCGTCGCGCGACACGGAAGGCCAGTAGGCGCCGCCCACGCTGGTCAGCCGCTGCGGGCTGTTGGCGTCGCCGTTGTCGTCCACCACGAAGACGTTGCGGTCGTCCTCGCGCACGAAGGCGAAGCCACGGGTGAAGAGGACGTCCCCGATGCCGCCGCCGCCACCGTCGTCCAGGGGCTCGCAGCCCCCCAACATCCCCACCGCCAAGACCGCTCCGAGGAACCTCCGCTTGCCCGTCATCGTCATCACTCCGCTTCCCGGCCGATAGAGAGCCCCGTACTACAGAGCGCACCGGGACTGACGTCAACGCGCCACGGGTGATTCAACGCACGGTCAAGGTCAGCGGTTGAGCTTCTGGAGCTCGTTGCGGCAGAGGTTGCAGAGCGACAGTTGCTTGCGGTCGCAGTCCTGCGGCGTCTGCGCGAAGAACATCACGCACCGAGGGTCCTCGCAGTAGGACAACCCGAGCAGGTGTCCCGCCTGGTGCACCACCTCCACCTGCGCGCGGCGCCGCAACATGTCGCTGGCGGCGCCCTGGGCCAGGCGATGGAGGCTCATCACCGCCGTCTTCGATTCGCGGTCCGCTTCCCCGAAGACGAAAGGCGAGTCCGGGACGAAGAGGTCCACGTCGGAGATGCCCAACACGGCGAACTGGCCGGGCTCCAGCATGGGCGTCAGCCGCCGCATGATGGCGTTGCAGTGGTACTGGCCACGGTCCTTGTTGAAGGCGTAGGCGGGCGTCGGCAATACCGTCTTCGACACCACGGCCGCGACACCCATTTGCGCCGCCAGCGGGTCCTGCAAGTCCCTCAAGAGAGAGGCTGGCGGGCTACCCACGGAGACCAGAAGGAGTGTCTTCTGCGGCATCGGCCCACCGTCCTTCATGCACGGGACGGACGCATGGCTACCGCGTCCCCCCGGAGCGGAGTGGCTGGGGCGCAAGGATTCGAACCTTGATACTCAGAGTCAAAGTCTGATGTCCTGCCATTAGACGACGCCCCAGCAGGTTCTCTCGTGTACTTCTGGTGTCCGAGTGTACGGCATCCCGACGGGTGCGGGGAACTCCCCTGACGCGGTTCTCTGCAATGTCAGCCACTGGACCCCTCGCCCGGGCCCCGGTGACGGCTGGAGCCGGGCGCATTGTCGCTCTCCCATTACACCTGGAGTAAAGCCGCCCCCGGATTCGCGCCAGGAGCGGCCTTCCCCCTTCCCGGTCAGCCCTTGAGGACGGCGAGCGGTGTCAGGCGCAGGAGCGGCCGGACGAGGTCGGCCTCGTCCTCCAGCACCTCGGTGATGTCGCGGTAGGCGGCGGGCGCTTCCTCCACCAGGGCGGCGGCGCGCCCCTTGTCGTACACCACGCGGCGCAGCACGTGCTCCAGCGCCGCCGGGCGGATGCGCGCCCGTGCCTCCGCACGGGTGAGGACGCGGCCCGCCCCGTGTGAGCAGGAACGGAAGGCACGCGGCTCGCCCCGGCCCTCCACGACGTAGGACGCCGTCCCCATGGAACCCGGGATGAGCCCGCGTTGGCCGGCCTGGAGCCCCACCGCGCCCTTGCGGTGGACCCACAGCATGCGGCCCCCGTGCTCCTCCTGGGCGACGTGGTTGTGGTGCACGTCCACGGCCGACGCGGGGTCGGCGGCCACGCCCAGGGCTTCTTCCAGGACGTCCAGCGCGCGAGCGGCGATGGCCTCCCGGTTGGCGAGCGCGAAGCGGCAGGCCCACTGCGTGTCGGCGAGGCAGGCGGCGCCCTCGGCGGTGTGGAGATCCAGGGCCGGCAAGCCGCCCTCCCCGAGCGCCCGGGCCACCCGCCCGTGGTGGTCCGCGATGGCCGCGCCGACGCCCCGCGAGCCGGTGTGCAGCAGCAGCCAGAGGGCCCCGTCCGCATCCCGGTCCAGTTCGAGGAAGTGGTTGCCGCCCCCGAGCGTCGCCAGGTGTCTGGGCGCCAGCCGCTCCCAGGCATGGCGCAGCTTCTGGGTGGACAGGGGTGGTGACTCCAGCGCGGGGGGCAAGGGCAGCCCCCGGCCCCGGTGAGCGGCGTCACCCACGGGGATGCGCTCGGCCCACTGAGACAGCACACGCTCCAGCACGTCCCGTCCGGGAAGGCCCGAGGTGAGTGGGAAACGCCAGGCGCTCACGCCGCAGCCCAGGTCTCCGCCCAGGGCCCCCGGTACGACGTGGTGCTCGGTGGCGAAGACGGTGCCCACTGCGATGCCGGTTGCGACGTGGAGGTCCGGCATGGCGGCCACGTGCTCCACGACATAGGGCTGGGAGGCGATGTGACGCAGTTGCTTCTCCGCGCCGGGAGGCAGCGCTCGGGCCCAGACGAGGATGGGCCTGCAGCCCGGCGCGGGCGGAAGGAGACGGGGCATCATGACTCGCCCTCCTCCGCCGCTCCGGGCGTGTGCTCCGAGACGCCGATGTAGATGAAGCGAAGCTGCGGCACGCGCTTGAGGTCGAGGTGCTCCGCGAGCTGCGAGCGCAGGTAGCCGCTGGCGCCTTCGAGCGCCGCCTGCAGGGGACGAAGGCCGGCAGCCGCGGCTTCGGGCGTGACGGTGTAGCCGATGCGAACGAGGCGGCCGTCCGGCGACAGCTCGAAGGACGTCAGCGCGACGCCTTCGAGCCTCGGGTCGGACAGCTCACCCCGGAAGGTGCGGGAGACTTCTTGGGACAGATGGGACTGCACGCGCAGATGGCGCGATGACGAGGTACGGCGATTCCTGGAAGAGGACATGAGAGGACGAACGGTTCCCAGAAGGCCGCGCGTGCCCCTCGTGCGCGCCCGACTTCAAGCCGTCAGCGACGCACGAGACACACGCCGGCCCATTGCACGGAGGCAAAGGCTCCGCGCACATGCCGAATCCAAGGCCCTGGAAGCGCGCTCCGTCCCGCTCAGCGAGGGAGGCAGCCCACCCGGTTCAGCACGTTCAGCGCGGAGCGACCCGAGACTCCATTCAAGACACGTCCCATGGCACACCTCCCGCCGCGTGCGTGACTCCCGCGCGGACCGTGATGCTGCGCACGCAAGATGTGACCGCCACCCTGCCCGCGTCAAGCGACAGCCCCAGACGGCAGGACGCGGGCAGACCTGACAGCCAACCACCCCTCGGGCCCGTGCCCTGTGTCCGGTGTCGGCGGGTGACCACCCTCACTTTCCAGCAGCGGACGTGCGTCTCAACGCGGCCGTGGGCATGGCCTGCCGCCGCGCTACGCAGCGGGCACGAGGTGAAGGCACATGGCGGAAGCGTTCGACGTGGTGGTGATTGGGGCAGGCCCCGCGGGTGAGGTCGCCGGTGCGCGCGCCGCGGAGGCCGGGCTGTCAGTGGCATTGGTGGAGCATGAGCTGCTCGGCGGCGAGTGCTCGTACTGGGCCTGCATCCCCAGCAAGGCCTTGCTGCGCCCGAGCGAAGCGCGGTGGCTGGCGGAGCATGCCGCCGGCGTGCGCGAGAAGCTCCAGGAGGGCATCGACGCGCGCGCGGTGCTGGCCCGCCGGGATTCGATGGTCAACAACTACCAGGACGACTCCCAGGTGAAGTGGGCCGAGGGCGCGAAGCTGAAGGTGGTGCGGGGCACCGGCAAGCTCACGGGCCCGCGCAAGGTGCGCGTGGAGAACAAGGACGGCACCGTGCGGGAGCTGGAGGCCCGAAAAGCCGTGGTGCTGGCCACCGGCAGCCATCCGCGCGTCCCGGACATCCCGGGGCTGAAGGACGCCCAGCCCTGGGACAACCGCCAAGGCACCGGCGCCAGGCAGGTGCCCAAGCGGCTGGTGGTGCTGGGCGGCGGCGCGGTCGGGGTGGAGCTGGCCCAGGCGTGGCGCTCGCTGGGCGCCGAGGTGACGCTGGTGCAGCGCGGAAAGAGGTTGCTGTCCCGCGCGGAGCCCTTCGCCAGCGAGCAGGTGGCCCAGGCGCTGCGAGCTGCCGGCGCGCGCGTCCTGCTGGGAATGAACGCGACGCGCGTCCAGCGGCCCGGCGGCAAGGGCGAGGTGACGGTGACGCTGTCCAATGGCGAGCAGGTCGTCGCGGACGAAATCCTGGTGGCCATGGGCCGCGTGCCCCGCACGGAAGGAATCGGGCTGGAGACGGTGGGGCTCGAGGGCGGCAAGCCCGTGGAGGTGGATGACCAGCTCCGCGCGAAGGGCGTGGACGGCGGCTGGCTCTACGCGTGCGGCGACACCAATGGCCGCAACCTCCTCACCCATATGGGCAAGTACCAGGCCCGCATGGTGGGCGACGTCATCGCGGGCAAGCAGGCAAGAGCGTGGGCGGACGCGAAGGCCACCCCACAAGTCGTCTTCACCCACCCGCAGGTGGCCAGCGTGGGCCTCACCGAGGCCAAGGCGCGCGAGGCCGGGCTGCCGGTGCGCACGGTGGAGCAGCAGCTCCAGGACGTGTCCGGCACGTCGCTGGTGGGCAAGGGCCTCACTGGCACCGTGAAGTGGGTGGTGGACGAGAAGCGCCGGGTGCTCGTGGGCGCCACGTTCACCGGGCCGGAGGTGGGAGAGATGCTCCATGCGGCCACCATCGCCGTGGCGGGGGAGGTGCCGCTCGACACGTTGTGGCACGCGGTGCCGTCGTTCCCCACCATGAGCGAGGTGTGGTTGAAGCTGTTGGAGGCGTACGGCCTCTAGCGCGCCGCCCCCTCCGTTGCGTGCGCGGGGGTGGGCGTGGAATGGTGCCGCTGCCCACCCCACCCCTCCCTACCGATGACCGCCGTCGCCCCGGGGCCCTCCGGCTCCGAATCCCCCCCACCGGCCGCGGGTGAGGGGACATCCATTGGAGTGAGCGCGCGCTGGGCGCGCTGGGCCTGGTGGCTCGTGCTGGCCGTCCTGGCCGTGGCCGCCATCGCCGTGGGGCAGCATCCCCGCAGGGGCGTGGACTTCCGCGTCTACCTCATGGCGGCGGAGCGCTTCTGGGAAGCCACGGACATCTACCGCCTGTCCGACGGCCACATGCCGTTCAAGTACGCGCCCATCACCGCGCCGCTGTTCCTTCCCTTCACCCTGCTCCCCGCGCGCGCCGCCGTGGCCCTGTGGAACCTGGGCTCCATCGCCGCGCTCGCCGCCGTGGCCCGCCTCACCATGCGCGCCACGCCTTCGTCGGGGGAAGCCACGCCCTGGGCCTGGGCGCCCGCGCTGACGACGCTGGCCCTGCTGCCGGCCTTCACCTTCGAGCTGTTCTACGGCCAGGTGGACGCCGTCATCCTGTTGCTCATCCTCCTGTGCACGCTCGGCGCCGAACGCGGACAGGTGTGGCGCCCTGGCGCCGCCTTCGCCGTCGCCTTCCTGCTCAAGCCGCCCGCCGCCCTCGTCGGCCTCTTCTTCCTGTGGCGCCGGCACTGGCGCGTCATCGGCGCCACCGCCGTGGTGGGCGGGGTGCTCACCCTGCCCACGCTCGCCCGCTACGGCTGGGACGGCACGCTGGTCCAGTTCCAACTGTGGAGCGACACCCTGGCGCGCACCACGCCGCCCTGGGCGCTCCAGTCCAACACCCAGGGCCTGCCCACCGCGCTGCTGGCGCTGGTGTACCCGCCCGACGCCGTGGTGCCCCCCGGTGACATGTCGCTGGCGCAGGCCGTGGCGCTGGTCCTCTTCGTCGCCGCCGTGGTGTGGGCAAGACCCGGGCCGGCGGACCTCATCGCCGTGTGTTGCCTGGGTGTCACCCTGCTGTCACCGCTGGCGTGGCGCGCGAACTACGTGCTGGCCTGGCCGTTGATCCGCGCCGCGGTGGAGAGCCGCCACCGGCCCAACCTGGTGCTGGTGGCGCTCATCGCCCTCACGGGTCTCCTGGTCTCTGACTCGGGACTGGGCGCGGAATGGAGCCGCCACGTCCTCCTGTGGCGCCCCTTCGCGCTCGTCTACACCGCGTTGCTGATCGCCCTGCTGTCGCAGATGCGCCGCATGGGCGCACCGCGAGCGGTGGCGGACGCCGACGCCGTGTCACGCCTGCCACGTTGCTTTGGTGGCGGGCTCGCGCCGTGACGCTCCCGTCAATTTGATGGAAGCAAAGTGTCACGGGCCCCGGACAGGCCCGACACATGGCGTCGCTATATGCGCGTCCAGTCATGTTCGAGACCTTCGACAGCGGCCCGGACGTCCAATCAGCGCGGCGGTTCGCGCTCTCCACTACGGCGTCCGTCGCCGTGTTCGCGCTGATGGGCATCGCCGCCGTCACCGCTGCCGGCAAGGTGACGGAAGTCATCAAGGAGAAGAAGGGCACGGACGTGGTGTTCCGTCCGCCGCCCCCTCCTCCGCCCCCCCCCGTGGTCGAGGCGAAGCCGCCGCCTCCGCCCCCTCCTCCTCCCAAGCCGAAGCTGGCGCCCAGGCCCGCGCCGCCCGCCGCCGCGAAGGCGCCGCCGCCGGCCGCGCCCTCCGTGGCGCCCGCGCCCATCGTCGTTCCCAAGGAAGTGCCGCTGGAGAAGCCGCCCGAGGCCGCGACGGAGACGGTGGCCGCCGCGCCCATCGCAGTGGGTGGCACCGGCGCGCTCGTTCCCGGCGGTGTGGTGGGCGGCGTCCCCGGCGGTGACACGCTCGCCGGGGGTGGCGGTCGCGTCGCGCCCATCAATCTCCCGGAGTCCGGCACGCCGCCGGAGCCCCTGTCCTCCAACCTCACGCCGGAATACCCCTCCGAGGCCCGCTCCAAGGGCCTGGAAGGCATGGTCATCCTCAAGGGCGTGGTGGGCGTGGATGGCCGCGTCAGCCAACTGAAGGTGATGCGCGGCGACGAGCCCTTCGCCAGCGCGGCCATGGCCGCCGCGAAGACGTGGCGCTTCAAGCCCGCGGTCGTCGGCGGTCAGCCCACCGCGGTGTTCCGCATCTTCAAGGTTCCGTTCCGTCTCAAGTCGTAAGCCGAAAAGGCCTCACCCGCACCTGCCCCCCAGGAGCAACCCGTCATGAATTTCAATCTCAGGGACATCTACAACCACATGGGTGTGTTCGCGCTGGGCATCGCGTGGACCCTCATCCTCTTCGCCGTCGCGTCCCTCGCGGTGTTCTTCGAACGCCTCTTCGTCTTCTTCCGCTCGCGCTCCATCTCCAAGCAATTCGCGTCCCGCGCCGGTCCGCTCCTCACCCAGCACCAGCACGAGGCGCTGGTGAAGGAGGCGGAGGCCACCAAGGGCAGCCACCTGGCCATGCTGCTGGGCGGTGGCATGAAGCACTTCCTCGCGAAGTCCCGCGTGCCGGCCGGCAAGCTGGGTCCGGTGGAGCTCACGCGCCGTGAGCTGGTCCGCATCAACGAGCGCGTCAGCGCCGACGTGCGCCGTGGCATGTCCGTGCTCGCCACCGTCGGCTCGGTGGCGCCCTTCGTCGGTCTGCTCGGCACGGTGGTGGGCATCATCGAGGCCTTCTCCGGCATCGCCAAGGAGGGCTCCGGCGGCCTGGGCGCGGTGTCCGCCGGTATCGCCGAGGCGCTCGTCGTCACGGCGCTGGGTCTGCTCGTCGCCATCCCCGCGGTGCTGATGTTCAACTTCCTCTCCACCCGCGCGGATTCGCTCCAGCTCTCCCTGGACGCCGCGCGGAGCGAGTTCATGGACTACCTGGAGGACCTGGGGCCGCAAAAGCCCGTGGCCACCAACGGCGCCGCGGTGGCCACGGGCCCGGAGCTGGCTGCTCGCAAGGAGTCCCGCGATGTCCACCCCGCGTAGGAGCCTGACACCGGAGATGAACGTGACGCCCCTGGTGGACGTCGTGCTCGTCCTCCTCATCATCTTCATGGTCGTCACGCCCCAGATTGAGTCGGGCGCCGCGGTGGAGCTGCCCACGGCGACGAACCCGGACAAGGAGAACAAGGAGCTGACACCCACCACGGTGAGCCTGTCCGCGACCGGGGCCTTCTTCCTGGACCGCAAGGAGCTCAAGCGCGACGCGCTCATGGCCGAGCTGAAGGCCGTGCGCGCGAAGGACCCGGACTCGCCCGTGGTGCTCAAGGCCGACCGGGGCGTGCGCTACTCCGAGGTGCGCGGCCTCTTCAAGGCGATGCAGGAGCTGGGCTTCCCCGGCATCAACCTGCAGGTCGTCGACAAACAGAAGAACTAGGAGCGCACGCCATGGCATTCGACCTCGGAGGCGGAAAGGGCAGCATCCGCCCGGCGATGAACGTGACGCCCTTGGTGGACGTGGTGCTCGTCCTCCTCATCATCTTCATGGTCGTCACCCCGCTGATGACGAAGCAGATGTGGATGACGGTGCCCGCCAAGGGCGATGACCAGGAGGCCCCTCCGCCTCCTCCCGATGCAAAGCCACCGGTGGTCCTCACGGTGGACAAGTCCGGCGTGCTGCGCATCAACCGGGAAGAAGTGCCCCGCGACCAGGTCGTGGCCCGGCTCCAGCGCATGCTCAACGCGCGCCCGGACAAGATTGTGTTCTTCGACGCCAGTGATGATGTGCCGTACGGCGCCGCCATGGACGTGCTGGACCTCGCGCGAGGCGGGGACATCACGGTCGGCGTGCTGCCGGACAAGCTCGCGGATTGATGCAGTGCCGCGGCGGACCGTGACACCCAGTTTGCGGTCCGCCGCCTGAATCGTCACAGCCTCTTCATCCAGATGCCATGCGTGTCGCGTTCTCTACGCGCACCTCGGTAAGGAGTGTCGTGTTGTCTCGCACTGCCCCCTTGCGCGCCATTCTGGCTGCGCTTGTCATGACAGCTACGCCCGTGTTCGCACAGGCGCCCGGCGTTCCGGGCTCGGCTCCCGCTCCCGCGGTCGCCCCCGTCACGCAACCTCTTCCCCCATCCGAGGAAACCCAACCGTCGCAGCCGACTGACACCGCGACGCAGCCGTCTGGAATTGCCGCTCCGCCCACTGCGGATGATCCTTCCACGCAGCAGCCAGGCACGGAGCCTGCGCCCACCGCGCAGCAGCCTGGCACCGTGACGCCGCCGACGGCCGCGCAGCCCGGCACCGAGGCCGCGCCCACTGCACAGCAGCCGGGCGTCACGCCCTCGCCCACGGCGCAGCAGCCCGGCACCGAGGCCGCGCCTACTGCGCAGCAGCCGGGCGTCACGCCCTCGCCCACGGCGCAGCAGCTGGGCGCCACGCCCTCGCCCACCGTGCAGCAGCCGGGCGTCACACCCTTGCCCACCGCGCAGCAGCCCGGCACCGAAGCCGGCCCCACCGTGCAGCAGCTGGGCGTCACGCCCTCGCCCACCGTGCAGCAGCCGGGCGTCACGCCCTCGCCCACCGCGCAGCAACCCGGCACCGAAGCCGACCCCACTGCGCAGCAGCCCACGGCGCCGGCCGATGCGTCCATGGAGGGCATGAGCGACGACGAGGCGATGCTGGCCGAGTCCGCAGTGCCGCCCCCGGGCTTCACCGGCATCTACGGCCGCGTGACGGACGAAGCCAACGGAGAGGGCCTCATCGAGGCCACCGTGAAGGTCGTGGCGGGCGCCCAGAAGCAGGTGCTCACCGACCTGGATGGCTTCTACCGGGTCGCGCTGCCTCCCGGGAAGTACGACCTGCGCGTCTTCTATGACGTGTACCAGGGCCGCCGCATCACCGGCGTCGTGGTGACGAAGGGCAAGGCGACGAAGCTGGACGTCGCGCTCGGCGCGGACGAAGGCGCGGTGCAGGAAGTCGTCGTCGAGGCCCGCGCGGACCGCCGGGCCGAGGGCGCGCTGCTCCAGGAGCGCAAGAAGGCCGCCGCCGTGTCGGACGCCATCAGCGCGCAGGAAATCGCGCGCACGCCGGACTCCAGCGCCTCCGACGCGGTGAAGCGCGTGGTGAGCGCCACGGTGGTGGACGGCCGCTACGTGCTGCTGCGCGGCCTGGGTGGCCGCTACAGCACCACGCTGCTCAACGGCGCGCTGCTGCCCAGCACCGAGCCGGACGAGCCCAGCGTCCCGCTGGACATCTTCCCCACCAGCCTGCTCGCCAACCTCAACGTGGTGAAGAGCTACACACCGGACCTCCCCGGCACCTTCGCCGGCGGCACGCTGCTCATCGAAACCAACTCCTACCCGAGCGAGTTCGAGCTCAAGCCGCGCATCAGCCTGGGCGGCGACTCCGAGACGACGTTCCGCGAGCGCAACAGCCAGGCCCAGGGCGGCTTCGGTGAGAACCTGGGCTTCCCCAGCGGGAGCCGCCAGCTCCCCAACGCGATTCCGCGCGACAGCGGCCTGGGGATGTCCGGCGAGTCCAGCGACGTGCTGGAGCAGCAGTACCGCAGCTTCCCCAACATCTGGCAGGCGCGCCGCACCACCGCGCTGCCCAACATGGGCCTGGGCGTGTCCATGGGCGACACCCTGCGCTTCGGCAACAGCCGGCTGGGCTACCTGGCCAGCGCCAACTACGGTCACCGCGACGGCGTGCAGGAGGGCACCTTCGCCCGAGTCGACCGCGACGAGACGGGCGCGCTCAACGGTCGCGACGCGGCCCGCAGCACGCAGGGCTTCGAGACGGCCAGCCTCAGCGGCCTGGGCAGCGTCGGCTTCCAGTTGGACCGCGACAACGAGCTGACCTGGTTCGGCCTCTACACCCGCGGCACCGATACCCGCACGTTCACCGCGCGCGGCAGCAACATCGTCCGCGGTGAGAGCTACGAGAGCACGCGCCTGCAGTTCGTCAGCCGGCAGCTCTTCTTCAACCAGCTCCGAGGCTTCCACCGCCTGGGTCTGCTGGGAGACGCGGAGCTGGATTGGCAGGCCAACCTGTCCCGCGTGGACCGCGACGAGCCCGACACCCGCGACACCCTCTACAGCGACAACCTCTCCGCGCCGTCGGGCACGCCCACCTTCCCCAACCAGCCCAACAGCGGCGAGCGCTTCTTCGCCGAGTTGGGCGAGACGTCCACGGGCGGCAGCGTCAACGTCACCGTTCCCCTCTCCGCCGTCCGGCTGAAGGTGGGCGGGCTCACCCAGGTGTCCTTCCGTGACTTCGGTGCGCGCCGCTTCCGCTACCTGCTGGGCACCACGCCGGTGGACCGCACGCTCCCCCCCGAGCAGCTCTTCGCCCCGGAGAACCTGGGCACCGGCATCCGCGTGCGCGAGAACACCCGGCCGGATGATGCCTATGACGCGTACCTGGGCATCTTCGCCGGCTATGCGTCCGCGGACGTCCAGCCGACGGACGCCCTCCGCCTGGTGGGCGGCCTGCGCGTGGAGTCCTCCACCCAGCAGCTCACGCTGAAGGACCCGTTCACCGGCGCCTCCGGCGCGGAGAACCGCTCCGAGTACATGAACCTGCTGCCGGCCTTCAACGCCATCTACGCGCTGACGCCCACCGTGAATGTGCGCGCCGGCTACAGCTACACGCTGGCGCGGCCCACCTTCCGCGAGCTGGCGCCGTTCATCTACTTCGACTTCGTGCGCCGCCGGAACGTGTCCGGCAACCCGGACCTGCTCCAGACGCGCATCCACAACATCGACGCGCGCGTCGAGTGGTTCGCGGGTGAGAACGAGGTCCTGGCCGCCAGCGCCTTCTACAAGCGCTTCCAGGACCCCATCGAGCGCGTCATCCGCAACCCCGAGTCGGGGGACCTCAGCTTCGAGAACGCCGCGGGCGCCAACACCTACGGCCTGGAGCTGGAGGCGCGCGCGTCGCTGGCCCGTCTCACGGAGACGCTGAAGGCCGTGCGCGTGGGCGCCAACCTCACGCTCATCCAGTCCGACGTGGACCTGGGTGACCCCAACGTGGTGGGCGCGCAGACGAACCGGAACCGTCCCCTCCAGGGCCAGTCCCCGTACGTCATCAACCTCAACGTCGGCTACTCGCGCCCCGAAAGCGGCACCGAGCTGACCGTCCTCTACAACGTATATGGCCGCCGCATCAGCGAAGTGGGCGTCCAGGGCCTGCCGGACATCTACGAAGTGCCCTTCCACCGCGTGGACATCTCGCTGACCCAGCAGCTCGGCTCCGCGCAGCTCAAGCTCACCGCGGCCAACCTCCTCAACTCGAGCGTCACCCTCCGCCAGGAGTCGGTGGACGTGCAGACGTACAAACCCGGCGTCGCCTTCAGCGCGTCGCTGGGCTGGTCCCTCTAACCCGCAGAAGGAAGCACACCCATGAAGCGCCTCTTTGCCTCCCTCCTGACGCTCTCCGCCCTCTCCCTGACGTCTGCCTGCGGCGACGACGACAACACGCCCAACAACCCCAACCCGCCGCCGACGGACACCACCGAGAACGTGTCCGCCAACATCACCCAGGACACCACCTGGAAGGCGGGCGTCACGTATACGCTGAAGAACTACATCTTCGTGGAGAGCGGTACGCTCACCATCGAGCCGGGCACCCGCATCCTGGGCGACCAGGGCAGCGCGCTCATCATCACCCGCAACGCGAAGATTCACGCGGTGGGCACGGCGCAGGCCCCCATCGTCTTCACCAGCTCGCGGCCCGAGGGCAGCCGCGAGCCCGGTAACTGGGGCGGCGTGGTGCTGCTCGGCAAGGGCCGCATCAACGTGGCGGGCGGCGAGAACACGGTGGAGGGCTTCTTCGCCTCCGGCAACAACCCGCTGACCCAGTACGGTGGCGGCGCCAACCCGGACGACGCGCACGACTGCGGCAAGCTGAACTACGCGCGCATCGAGTTCGCCGGCTTCGAGCTGTCCGAGGACAACGAGCTCAACGGCCTCACCGTGGCCGGCTGCGGCTCGGACACCGACCTGGACTACATCCAGGTCCACATGGGCGCGGATGATGGCGTGGAGTTCTTCGGCGGCTCGGCCAACCTGAAGCACGCCGTCGTCACCCAGGCGGACGATGACTCGCTGGACTACGACCTGGGCTACAACGGGAAGATTCAGTTCTTCATCGCGCAGCAGAACGCGGTGGTGGGCAACTTCGGCATCGAGGCCTCCGGCAACAAGAACGACAACGCGGCCACGCCGCGGTCCGCGCCGGAAATCTGGAACGCGACCTTCATCGGCTCCGGCCGTCCGGCGGGCACCAGCCCCGCGCAGTCGGGCATGGTGTTCAACACCGGCGCGGGCGGGAAGCTGAACAACGTCATCGTGGCCCACTTCGCCGACCTGGCGGTGGACGTGAGCGGCACGGCCTCCGCGGCCCTGTGGAACGCGGCCACGCCGGAGCTGTACCTGCGCAACACGTTCTTCTGGAACAACCGCGGCGACACCGTCTCCATCCCCGCGGCGCCGAACCCGACCGTGGACGCTGGCGGCAACATCACCAACCCGGACGTGTCCAACTTCAACGAGCCCGAGCGCGTGCTCGCCTCCGCGCTGAACAACCGCGTGGTGGATCCGCAGCTCACCGACGCGACCCACCTGACGGCGCCGAACTTCATGCCGGTGGCCGGCTCGCCCGCGCTCAACCCGGACTCCGCCGCCACGCCGCCGGCGGGCTTCGACACCTCCGCGCGCTTCGTCGGCGCGGTGGGCACCACCAACTGGCTGGCCGGCTGGACGGCCTTCCCGCAGGACTGACGTCCCCACGCAGAGCTGAGCCGGGCCCCTCCACCGAACGCGGGTGGGGAGCCCGGTCCCATGGCCCGGTCGAGTGCAGCGCGCGGAGGGGGGCTCCGGCGACGGCACCCGGCCGGGCCGTGGCCTTTGCAGGGCCCGGAGCCTGCTGGCGGCCCTGGGCCCCTCACCCCGCGCGGCACGCGCCCACGGGGTTGTCATCCCCGGTGGCTCCCCCAACGTTTCCGGTGGCGGGCTCGACTCCTGCCTGCCCCGGAGGAGCCACCACCATGCGTGACACGATTCAGCAGCCAGGAGCCCGCTTTCCCGCTGTGTCTCCACGTGGCGGACGCCTCGGAAGCCAGCGATGGGGACGGCCTGGCCGCGGCATCCACCGCACCTCGGAGGAGCGCCTCCCGCAGCTCGTCTCCGCGCTCGCGGGCGGCGCCCTGCTCACGCTGGGCCTCCGGCGAGGCAAGCTGGGCGGCGTGGCCATGGCCCTGGCCGGTGGCGGCCTGCTCTTCCGCGGCACCCGGACCGAACAGGAACCCTACGTCCACAAGCACGGCGTCATCGTCCGGAAGCTCCGCCGGCAACGTGGCCGGGACGCCACCGTCGAACTGACGGTGCTCCAGCGCTCCATCACCATCCAAGGCACGCCGGAGGCGCTGTATCGCCGCTGGTGCGACGCGGAGACGCTCAACCAGGTGATGGGACACTTCGCCGACGTCACGTCCTCCGGCGAGGGCCTGCAGCACTGGAAGGTGCCGGGCGTGCTCGGCGCGGAGCTCGAATGGGACGCGGAGGTGGTGGAGGAGAACCCGGGTGAGCTGCTGCGCTGGCAATCCGTGGGGGACACGGCCCTGCCCAACGAAGGCTGGGTGCGCTTCCGCCCCGCGCCGCGGGACTGGGGCACGGAAGTAACGCTCCGCTTCGTCTTCGACCCACCGGGCGGTGTCGTGGGCGAGAAGGCCGTGCAGTTGCTCGGCGCCGTGCCCGCCGCGCTCGCGCTCAAGGCCCTCAAGCGATTCAAGAGCCTCGTCGAGACGGGCGAGATTCCCACCACCCGGCCCAACCCCGCCGCTCGCGAGGGCGGCTACTCCTTCTGAGGAACCTGTCCATGCGCGCACTCTGCTGGAACGGCATCAACGACCTGGGCGTGGAGACGGTGGGGGACCCTCGCATCGTCAACCCGCACGACGTCATCCTCCAGGTGAGGATGTCCACCACCTGCGGCTCCGACCTCCACTTCATCGACGGCTACATCCCGACGATGCGCAAGGGAGACGTCATCGGCCACGAGTTCATGGGCACCGTCGTGGAGAAGGGCCCCGCGGTAAAGAAGGTCCAGGTGGGTGACCGCGTCGTCGTCCCCTCCTTCATCGGCTGCGGCAGCTGCTGGTACTGCCAGCACGACCTCTGGTCCCTCTGCGACAACACCAATCCCAAGGGCGAATTGCAGGAGCCGCTGTTCGGCTATCAGACGGCGGGCATCTACGGCTACACCCACGCCTTCGGCGGCTACGCGGGCGCGCATGCGCAGTTCGTCCGCGTCCCTCACGCGGACAACGACTGCTTCCGGGTGCCCGAAGGCGTGACGGATGAACAGGCGCTGTTCCTCTCCGACGCCGTGCCCACCGGCTACATGGGCGCGGACTTCTGCGACATCCAACCCGGCCAGACGGTGGCCGTGTGGGGCTGCGGCGGCGTGGGGCTGATGGCGCAGAAAGCCGCGTTCCTCCTCGGCGCCGAGCGGGTGATTGGCATCGACCGCTTCCCCGAAAGACTGAAGCTGGCCCGGGAGAAGGTGGGCGCGGAGACCATCAGCTACGAAGAGGTGGACAGCGTCCTCGACGTGCTGAAGGAGCTCACCGGCGGCCGAGGCCCCGACGCCTGCATCGACGCGGTGGGCATGGAGGCCCACGGCACGGGCGTGGGCGCCGCGTATGACCGCGCGAAACAGGCGATGCGGCTCCAAACGGACCGGGGGCAGGCGCTGCGGCAGGCCATCCTCGCGTGCCGCAAGGGCGGCATCCTGTCCGTGGTGGGCGTCTACGGCTTCATGGACGCGTTCCCCCTGGGCGCCATCATGAACAAGGGCCTCACGGTCCGCGCCGCCCAGCAGCACGGACAGAAGTACCTGCCGCGCCTGCTGGAGCACGTGGTGAAGGGCGAGCTGGACCCTTCCTTCCTCGCCACGCACCGCTTCTCCCTGGAGGACGCGCCAAAGGGGTACGAGCTCTTCAAGAAGAAGCAGGACGGCTGCGTCCGGGCGGTGTTCCTGCCCAACTGACGCGCCAGTCCTCGCGAGGCCGTCCGGTGGCCGCGACACACCGGGCGGCTTCGTTTATCCGCGGCCCGCTCAGGCCTCGGACAACATGCCATTGCCGGTGTGGTGCGCCGCGGCGGCGAGCGCCTCCGGCGAGGACCCATCCGCGAACAGGGACGCACCCGCGGCGGCGCGGGCCTTGGGAGGACGGCCCCGGCGGCGGGGCGCGTTCTCATCGTTGCCCTGCGCCGCGCTCGCGGAGTCCACCGCTCCGCCGTCAGCCCGGGCGCCCTTGCGCGCCGCGCGCGGCAGATGGATGCCGTCCAGCCGCGCGCTCAGCTCCACGTTCTCCTCGGAGAAGACCCGCGCGTACGCCAGCGCCCGCTGGCCCTTCTGGAGCAACGCCTCCTGGCTTTCGTGCAGCGCCTGCCGCGCGGACTCCAGCGCCGCCTGCGCCCGCGCCACGGCCTCCGCCTGCGCCCGCACCTGTTCGGCCGCGGCGTCCAGCACCTCGCCGTTCATGTCCGGGAAGCGGACCTCCGCCAGCTCCGTGGTGAACAGCTCGAGCAGCGCACGCAGCGCCGGGGAAATGGGGTCGTTCTCGTTCGAGTCGAACATGCGCGGGCCTCCTGGCTCCTTGCGGGAAGGTGGCCCCTATCTGCCCAGATGTTCAGTGTCAGATCAAGAGGGTAGGCTAAAACAGCACCCCTGCGGATCAATCCACGCGCACCAGCGCCGCCTGCTGCAAGCCGTCGCCCGCGCTCACATCCACGGACAGGTAGTGCCGGCCCACCCCGTCGAACGTCTCCGGAATGGCACCGCCGCCGCCGGAGATGAAGGCGGGGATGCCCGCGTTGGCGAACGAATAGTAGGAGTGGATGTGCCCGTAGAGCGTGAGGTCCACGCCCGCGCGCGCCATCTTCCCCACCAGGCCCGCGGCCTCGCCCCGGTTGGCGAAGCCGCCGCCGCGCAAGCCCACCGGGTCCTGCGGCGGCACGTGCATGGCCACCACGTGCGTGCCGTCCCGCGAGGCCGCCAGCCACCCTTCCAATTGCTCCTCCACGCCGGGGTCCAACGTGCCGTTGCTGGAATCCACCACCGAGAAGCGCACGCCCTTGAAGACGAAGCTCTGGCTGCCGCGCCCCACCAGCGCGTGGTACTCGGCCGCGTCGCGGGTGAACGTCTCGTGGTTGCCCAGCGTGGCGTACAGCGGGATGCGCGAGCCCGCCTCCAGCCGCTCCTGGAACTCCGTCAGCTCATCGCGCGTGCCTGACTCCGTGAGGTCGCCCGCGAAGAGGATGAAGCGCGCCGCGTCGTCCCGCCGCATGCGCGCGTAGATATCCCCAACGCGCGGCAGGGCCTCCTGCACGTCCGCCAGCGCGAGGAAGCGGAAGGGCTCGTGCGACTCGGAATCCGGCGGCGCCACGGACAGCCGCGCCGTCGCCCCCGCGCGCAGCGCCACGCGCCACACCTTCACGGTGGGCAGCGCCTGCGGGAGCGCCTCCTGCGTCAGCGGCGCGCCCCCTTCCTCCTCGGCCACCAGCACCGCGTCCGGCATCGCGTTGCGCACCGTCACCAGCCAGTCGGACGGCGCCTGGGCGCCCACGTCGATGCGCGCGGTGAAGGCCGGCGCGTTGCCCCACAGCACCAGCGTGCCCGGCGCCAATTCGCGCACCGTCGCCAGCCCGTCCGCCACCGACAGCGTCACCCCGCCCTGCTGCGCCTGGCCCACCTTGGAATCCGCAATCGCGCGGTTCTCCGCGGGCCGCATGCCGCACCCCGCAACCACCAGTGCCGCCATCACTCCCACGCGCATCACCGCTCACCTCCCAGGGCACGAATCAACGACAGCCGGCCCACGAGCGCGCCGCCCCCCTGCACCTCGGCGGCGACACCCCAGTCATCCGTCAGCAGCGCCCGGCCCCTCAGGCCAAAGGCGCCCACGATTCCGCCGCCGCGCGAGCGGATGCCGCCCGCGAACGAGTCCTTGCGGTGGTCGTAATAGAGCATCGCCTCGCCCCGGAACGGCCCACCCCGGCCCAGCCACACGCCGTAGCCGAAGGTGAAGAGCAGCTGCTCGTGCAGGTTCCCGTCGCTCACCGCGCCGGGGTACGTATAGGCCTCCGCCGACGTGCCCACGCTGACCTCCGCGAAGGAGCCCGCCATGGCCGGGCTGATGCGCGACATGGCCAGCCGGCCCCGCAGCGCCACCTCTCCGCTGATGAGCGCGAAACCCTCGGTGGGGTAGCGGTGGAACTGGCCGAAAGCCTCCACGTCCAGCGCGCTGCCATCCGTGCCCGACAGCGCGCGCTCCGGCGCGCCCAACAGCCGCCACGCCCCGCCCAGGCGCACCTGGGTGTTGCCCTCGGAAGGGTCCACCCGCACGGAGCTCAGCAGGCGCAGCGAGTCGAAGCGGGCCTGCGCCCCCACCGTGAGGAAGTGGCGGTAGTCGAACGCAGCGTCATTCACATACTGGTAGCCCACCTCCAACTCCAGCGGAGGAAGCAGGGGCGGCGCGACGCCCGCGTCGAACGCCGGCGCCGTCACCGCATACAGGTTGGCCAGCGCGGAGATGCCCAGCACGCTGAAGCCCGCCAGCGTCACCGCGTACAGCGGGGCAATGGTGCGCCGCGAGGCGCCCGTGAGGGCAATGGGCACCCCGCCCAGCGCGATGAGCCCCAGGCCCGCGCCCTCCAACGCGAAGAGCCGCTTCGCCGTGTGACGGTCCCCCGCCACCAGGGGCCCCAGCCCATGGAAGAGCAACCCCGGCACCACCGCCACCGCCACCGCGAGCGGCTTGAAATCGGGGCGCTCCAGGGGCGGCGGGGGCACCTGCGCCAACGACTGCTGGGAAAGCCCCACGTGCGCCTTGAGGGGCGCATCCACCGGGACCTCCGGGCGCCCGTCCCCAGCGCGGGCCAGGCCCGGCGTCGAGAACAGCAGCACTCCACTCAGACACACGGCGCCCCACCGCGAGCGAAGGGGGAGCTCGGACACCATCGGCGACGCCTCTTTCTCAGCGAGGGGCCGGCCGCCCCCGCCCGCCGGCAAGCGCAGGCAGGTCCGCTAGATAACCGCGCCAGGGCGGCCCACGGCAGGCGCCCCGCGTGAAGAAATGTGAAGCCTCACACCTTGGTAACCCTGAAAAACTCCGCACAGAGCGCAATCCGGAACCGGGACTTTCCCAGGAAGGAAGGTATGCTCCTACCCCGTGGCGGAAAACAGCCCTCAGCAATTCGGCAAATACGTCCTCCTCTCGAAGATCGCCGCGGGGGGGATGGCCGTCACCTACCGCGCGCGGATGACGGGGGCGGCGGGCGTCACCAAGCCCTGCGTCATCAAGCAGATCCTCCCGCACTTCGTCGACGATGCGGACTTCGTCGAGATGTTCGTCGGCGAGGCGCGCGTGGTGGCCAGCATGAGCCACAGCAACATCGCGCAGATTTTCGACTTCGGTGAGGTGGACGGGCAGTACTTCATCGCCATGGAGCTGGTGCAGGGCCAGCCCTTGTCCAAGGTGCTGCGCCGCGCCCAGCGGATGGGCATGGCGTCCTTCCCGGAGCCGCTGGCGCTCCATGTGGCCAGCAAGCTGTGTGACGGCCTGGACTACGCGCACCGGCACGTGGGCGAGGACGGGCAGGCGCTGGGCCTGGTGCACCGCGACGTGTCCCCGGACAACGTCCTCATCTCCTATGAGGGCGAGGTCAAGGTCATCGACTTCGGCATCGCCAAGGTGACGAGCGCGGTGGAGGCGAAGACGTCTCCCGGCACCCTCAAGGGCAAGTACCCGTACTTCTCCCCGGAGCAGGCCCAGGGCCGGCAGGACCTGGACGCGCGCACCGACGTGTACGCCGCGGGGGTCGTCCTCTACGAGATGGTGTGCGGCAAGCGTCCCTATGAAGGGGAGTTCGTCACCGTCCTGCCCCGCATCCTCGTGGGCGACCGCCTGCCGCCGTCCGCGCTCAACCCCACCGTCAGCGAGGACGTGGAGACGGTCATCTCCCACGCCATGGCGCTGGACCGTGAGGCGCGCTACCCAACGGCGAAGGACTTGAGCGAGTCGCTGGTGGAGCTGCTCTACCGCGACAACCCGCGCTTCACCCCCACCCTGCTGTCGCAGCTCATGGCGCACCTCTTCCCGGAGGAGCTGGCCGCCGAGGGCCGCCGGGTGGAGGTGTCCCCCGCCTTCCAGGAGCAGCTCGCCGCCTGGCAGACGGGCGTCACCGAAACGGCGTCCCAGGGACGCGCGCGGCCCCCGTCCAGCAACGCCTCGCGGGGCTCCAGCCCCGGCGTGCGCAGCCGCCCGGGCAGTGACGGAGGCCGCCCTGGCAGCGACAGCGGACGGCCCGGCAGCGAAGGAGGCCGTCGCCCCGCTGCGAGCACCCCGGGAGCACGCCGCCCCACGAGCAGTGGCGTGCGGCGGGTGACCCAGTCCCAGCTCCCCCGCTCCGAGGGTGGCGTCCGCAGGACATACACCTCCGAGCGCCCCGGGCCCCCCGTGCCGGCGCTGGACGAAGAGCCCAGCACTGACGCGGGTGATGCGCCCGCCCCCACCCAGGCCGCGCTACGCGACACGCCCATCGAAGTGCCCGCCGCCAAGGGCAAGGAGCCCACCACCGAGGCGCATCCGGTGGGCACCTGGACGGGCAAGGGCTACCGCACCTCCGTGGACGACGCCCGGGACACGCTGGCGCGCGAAGAAGCCGCGCGCGTGGCGAAGGGGAAGGAGAAGGCGCGCGTCGTGACGATGTCCGTCATCTACGCCACCGCCGCGCTGTTCCTCGTCGGTGTGTTCTACAAGCTCGTCATCGCGCGCGAGTCCACGTTCGACGACGTGTACGCATCCACCACCACGCTGTGGCTCGCCTCCAAGCCCGCGGGCGCCACGGTGCGGCTCAACGACCAGGTGCTCAAGGGCGTCACGCCGCTGATGGTGGAGGTCAAGATTGGCGAGGCCAACACGCTGGCCCTCTCACTGCCCGGCCACCTGCCCTGGACGAAGCGCTTCACGCCCACGTCGAACCTGGTGGAGCCGCTGACGGCGGAGCTGAAGCCCATCGCCGCGCCCCCGCCGCCCGTCGAAGTGGCCGTGGCGGCGCCAGGGGACGCGAGCGCCGCGGTGGTGGCGGAAGGCGCCGCCACACCGGAGGACGGGGGCCCCAGCGCGCCGGAGGACGCGGGCGCCCGCACGGAGGTGGCGGTCGCACAGGACGGGCCCGTGGAGGAGGACACGCCGCAGCGGACGATGCACGAGGTGGACTACCCCACCCGCGTGCTGGTGCTGCGCCCCCAGTACAACGCCGTCCCCCTGCCCGAATACAACACCGCCAGCATCGAGCTGAACCCCGGCACGACGTACTCGGTGTGGACGCAGGGCAGCGCGTCCCTGGCCGAGGGCCGGGGCACCGCCTCCGGCACGCTGGCCTACTTCATCGAAGGCGACGGGCCGGTGGACAGCAGCTTCGGCCTGCTCGGCACGTCAACGCGCACCATCAAGGGCGCTCGGAAGCTCCACGTCTTCGCGCTGGATGACGGCGGACTGGACGACAACAGCGGCGCCATCCGCGTCAACGTCCGCCAGTCCGCCTACGTGCCGCCGCGCTCGTTCACCTTCGACGCGAAGGAAAACGCGGTGCCCCTGAAGCCCGAGCACCAGATGGTGCTGCGCGGCCTCAACCCGGATTCCACCTACCTGCTCACCGTGCGAGACGACTTCGCGGAGCTGCGCTCCGGCCCCAACGGCCGCGTCCGCCAGGTGCTGTGCATGGAGCGCGGCCCGGCGCCCGAATCCGTGCGCGCCACCCACCGCATCCTCCAGACCGGCAAGCGCTACCAGCTGACGGGCACGGAGAACCTGCACTGCACCTTCCCCGACATGCAGGTGGGCGACAACCGGGGCGCCTTCGAGGTGGACATCGTCGACGTGACGGCCATGTCCGGGAAGGAGCGCGCGGAGGCCCTGAAGGGCTCACGCCGCTCGGAGCGGTAGCAGGCACACAGGCGGCCCGCCGCGCACCCGCTGTGGCGCCGACAGGCGAGGCGAGCACTCGCCGCGCCGCGGAGGACGCCGGGCTGGGCCGGAGGAACGGTGACTACCTTACGGTGGACCGGCGCCCCGTGGCTTCAGCGAAGGGGGCCGGCTTCCTGACGTAAGGGCTAGCGAGGGCCCGGCAGCGCGGAGGCCCGGCTCGACAAGGACGGGAAAGGCACGTGGGCGCGGGGCCGAGGGGCACCGGGCCCACGCGTCTTTCCTCGGGACGGACTCAGATGTCCAGGTTCTGCACGTCCAGGGCGTTGCGCTCGATGAACTCACGCCGCGGCTCCACCGCCTCGCCCATCAGCAGCGAGAAGATTTCGTCGCTCTCCACCGCGTCCTCCACCCGCACCTGGAGCAGCGTGCGCGTGGCCGGGTTCATCGTGGTGTCCCAGAGCTGCTCCGGGTTCATCTCCCCCAGCCCCTTGTAGCGCTGCAGGCCCAGGCCGCGCTGCGCGTCCTTGCGAACGGCGGCGAGCACCTCCTGCACGGAGAAGACGGTGATTTCCCCCGCGTCCACGCGGACCTTGTACGGCGCCTTGCCCAGCGCCACGAAGGCGTCGCGCAGCGACGACAGCTCCAGGTACTCCGGCGACGACAGGAAGGCGTGGTCGAGCACCGTCTCCCGCATGGCGCCATTCACGTCGGTGTGGAACACCAGCTTCTTGGTGTGGTGCTCGGGGTCCTGCACCAGTTCGTGGCGCACGCGGCCCAGCACGTCCGGCATGCGGCGCTCGAAGGTGTCGTAGGCGGCCTTCACCGCCGCCTCCAGGGCCGCCTCGTCCGTCAGCGTCTCCGCCGTCAGCCGCGCGCCCTGCACCAGCGCGTCCACCACGCGCGCGTCCCGGCGCTTGGCCTGCTTCTCCAGGCGCTCCTCGTACGTAATCACCTTCTCCAGCAGCGCCTTCAGCTCCGCGCCGCCCAGCTCGCCCTCGGGCGTCAGCACCCGCGCGTGCTCGGAGGCAATCTTGAGCAGGTACTCGTTCAGCGCGTGCTCGTCCTTGACGTACTGGTCCTTCTTGTTGCGCGTGACTTTGTAGAGCGGCGGCTGCGCGATGTAGAGGTAGCCCTTCTGCAAGAGCTCCGGCATCTGCCGGAAGAAGAAGGTGAGCAGCAGCGTGCGGATGTGGCTGCCGTCCACGTCGGCGTCCGTCATCAGGATGATGCGGTGGTAGCGCGCCTTCTCCGGGTCGTAGTCCTCCGCGCCGATGCCCGTGCCCAATGCCGTAATCAGCGTCACGATTTCGGCGCTGGTGAGCATCTTCTCGAAGCGGGCCTTCTCCACGTTGAGAATCTTGCCGCGCAGCGGAAGGATGGCCTGGTTGCGCCGGTCCCGGCCCTGCTTCGCGGAGCCACCTGCGGAGTCGCCCTCCACGATGTAGAGCTCGCTCTCGTTCGGGTCGCGGCTCTGACAGTCCGCCAGCTTTCCGGGGAGCCCGCCGCCGTCCAGCACGCCCTTGCGGCGCACCGTCTCACGCGCTTTGCGCGCGGCCAGACGCGCCCGGCAGGCGTCGCCAATCTTCGCCACGACCTTCTTGGCGACGACGGGCGTCTCTTCCAGGAAGGAGCCGAGCTGGTCGTTCACCATCTGCTCGACCAGGCCCTTCACCTCGCTGTTGCCCAGCTTCGTCTTCGTCTGCCCCTCGAACTGGGGGTTGGTCAGCTTGACGGAGATGACGGCGGACAGGCCCTCACGCGCGTCCTCGCCGGTGGGCGTCTCCTTGAGGTCCTTCCAGAGGCTGGCCTTCTCCGCGTAGCTGTTGAGCGTGCGCGTCAGCGCCGCCTTGAAGCCGGACAGGTGGCTGCCACCCTCGTGGGTGTTGATGTTGTTCGCGAAGGTGTAGATGCGCTCGTCGTAGCCGTCATTCCACTGCATCGCGATGTCGAGCGTGACGCCCTCGCGCTCCGTGCTGAAGGCGATGGGCTTGTCGTGGAGCGTCTGCTTCGACTTGTTGAGGTACTCCACGAACGAGGAGATGCCGCCGTCGAACTTGAAGTCGTGCTCCTTGTTCGTGCGCTCGTCGCGGACGACGATGTGCAGGCCGGCGTTGAGGAAGGCCAGCTCGCGCAGACGCTGGCTGAGCGTCTCGAAGTTGAACTCCACCAGCTCCATCACCGTGGCGTCCGGCTTGAAGGCGATGTGCGTGCCGCGCTTGTCGGTGGTGCCCACCTCGCGCGGCGGGGTGTCCGGGATGCCCTGCGCGTAGGACTGCTCGTAGACCACGCCGTTGCGCTGGACGCGGACCTTGAACCACTCCGAGAGGAAGTTGACGCAGGTGACGCCCACGCCGTGGAGGCCGCCGGAGACCTTGTACGCGCCGTTGCCGAACTTGCTGCCGGCGTGCAGCTCCGTGAGGACGACCTCCAGGGTGTCCTTGCCGGGGAACTTGGGGTGCGGGCCCACGGGGATGCCGCGCCCGTTGTCCTGCACGCTCAGGGAGCCATCCACGTGGATGACGACCTCGATGTCGGTGCAGTGCCCGGCCAGCGACTCGTCCACCGCGTTGTCGACGACCTCGTACACGAGCTTGTGGAGCCCGTAGGCCATCGTGTCGCCGATGTACATGCCGGGGCGCTTCCGGACCGCCTCGCGGCCCTCGAGCTTGGTAATGCTGTCCGTCCCATACTCCACGGGCGGCGGAGCAACCGCCGAGCCGGTAGCGGGGGTCTTTTCCATGTGAAGCTGTCCTTGGGAAAAGGAGCCTTGCAACAGGTCCGTGCGTACCACTTCAAGGCACGTCGAACAAGGTTAACGAGGACTCGCAAGGCTGCGTAAACATTCGTGAAATCCGCCTGGCCGCCTGCCTGGGAGGCCGCCCCGGGAAACGGGGTGTTCAGGCGTCGAAACGGGGCGGCGGGAGGCGGTCCTCCAGCGCCGAAATCAACTCGTCGAAAACAGCCTTGCGGGCGAAGAGATGCCGGGTGACGAGCACTCGGCCTTCCTCCTTGAGGAACAGGGCGAGCACGCTCCCCTTCCGGCCAATCCGGCGCACGTGGTCAATCTGCCCCCAGTGCAGATCCAGCTCCTTCTGGCTGAAGGGCCGGGCCACGCGCACGCCCCGCGCGTCCACCGTGACGCCCCAGCCCGTGCGGGGCCGCAGGCGGTGGAAGGACACCAGGAAGGTCAACATCAGCCCCGCGGAGACGCCGGCGCGGGCCATGGCCTGGACGCCACCTGCGTCGCGGGCATCCGCCAGGGCCCAGGCGGTGAGGACGGCCAGCACGCAGGCCCCCACGAAGAGGGCGATGCGGGTGGCGCGAGGGTCGAAGGCGTAGAAGCGCGGGCTGCTCATGGGTGCCCCTGCACCCTAATCCTCCCGGCGCGCCGGTGCGCGGTTTTGAGCGCTGCGTCTGTTCTCCGCCGGGCGAACCGTGCCCTACGCTCCAGAGTCCCATGACGAATGCCGAGCTGTCCGCGCGCCTGCTGTCGAACGTCATCGCCTTCAAGCACCTTCAGCGGGAGCGCGGCACGCTGCGGCACCTGGGCCTGCCAGGCGTGGACGCCTTCTGTCTGCCGGGGCACCCGGAACACGCGCGGGCCCAGCAGGCCTTCTTCCACGACCCGGGAGCGCTGCGCGACGCCCTGCCCACCCTGACGGACTTCTACCTGCGCCTGGACCTGCCCGGCTGGCGCGTGGTGCTGCTGCCCGGAGACACCGAGGGCCGGCGGGTGCTGGAGGACGCCGGCTTCGCCCCTGACGCGGTCCGGATGGATGCCATGGGCATGGTGCTGGGGGACGTGCCGGACGCCCCGCCGGACCTCCCCCTGGAGGTCTCCGAGACGCAGGATGACATGGTCGCCATCAACAAGCGCACGTGGGTCCAGCTCGGGAGCCAGCTCGACGCCTGGCTGCAGCCGCCTCGGCTGCCGGTGCACACGCTGGTCGCGAAGGAGGCGGGCGTTGCCCTGGCGTGTGGCATGGCCCAGGACGTAGGCGACACCGCGGGCATCTACATGGTGGCCACGGTGCCCGAGGCCCGGGGCCGGGGGCTGGCCGCGCAGGTGATGCGCGGGCTGCACCACCAGGCGCGGATCCGCGGGATGACGGCCGCGGTGCTCCAGGCCACGCCGGAGGCGAAGCCCTTGTATCAGCGCCTGGGCTACCGGGATCTGGGCGCGTGGGAGACCTGGGGCCGCACGAGCCCCTGAGTCAGCGCAGCGCCTCCAGCTCCTCCAGACTGGAGAGCACCTGGGCCGGCTGGCTGAGCCCCAACAACCGGTCCGCCAGCCCATGGGCCGCCAGCCGCGCCAGATGTGCCAGCCGCACCAACTGGGGGTTGCCCCGCTCGGCGTCCAGGATGGCCACCACGACGCGGAGCGGCTTGCCGTCGGGGGTATCGCCCGCGAGCGGCGTGGCCAGCGTCACCAGGGCCGCGGTGGGCACCGCGCCTGGCAGGAAGGAATGTGGCACCGCCACCCCGCCGCCCACCGCGCACGAGGACTCTTCCCGGTGCCGCTTCAGGCCCCCCACCACCCGCGCGACGTCCATGCCGGGCTGCGAGGAGGCCAGCCGCTCCGCCACCACGTCCAGCACGTCGTCCCAGCCCGCGCAGGACAGCTGCAACACCATGCGCTCTGGCGCCAGCAGCGGCGCCAGCGGCGGCACGGGCGCGTCGCGCCGCCCTTGGGCCACGGGGAACTCCGCGTCCAGGAAGTCGCGCACGCGCGCCAGTTGCAACCCGGACAGGCGCCGCTGGGCGATGTCCAGGAAGAGGGCCCCCGCGCCCGGCACCTCTTCCATGTAGGCGGCCACGGACGGGCTCATCCGGTTGGCCACGTCCATCAGCACCGAGGACGGGACTCGCAGCTCGCGGGCAATGGCCGACAGACGCTCGGGCGTGGGGGGCGCGTCCACGCCGTTCTCCACCCGGCTGAGGTACGCGCTGGACACGCCGATACGGCGCGCCAGGTCCCGCAGCGACAGGCCCGCATCCGTGCGCAACAGTCGGAGGGTGGCTCCCAGGTGCATCAGCTCCTCGCGGGCAGCACCCGGACCGCAGTGGCCCCGTCGTTGGCGGCTTCGGAGGTGGGCTCCGCCGCCGTGGCGGGAGACGCGTCAGACACCACCAGCAGCGAGCCCGGCGCGTCCCGGATGATGCGCTCGCGCTGCAGGCCGAAGACCTTGTCCTCCAGCCCCCACTGCGCGCCGATGCCGACAATCACCAGGTCATAGCCGTGGCGCGCCTCACCCAGGGCGGCCTCGTCCGGCGCGTCGCTGCGCACCTCCTTCAACGTCACGCCGCCCTCGTTCGCGGGGAACAGCGCCTCCACCTGCGCCCGGGCTCCGCCGTTGCCGCCGAGGTCCGGCGTCACATGCAGCACCGTCACCTCTGCGCCCGCCTGCTTCCTGAGCCGCTGGGCCAGGGCCAGGGCCGCACGGTCATGCCGGCTTCCAGCGAAGGGCACCAGCACGCGCTTGATGTCCGACAGGCCCCGGTCCACCAGCACCGCCACCGGGCCACTGGCCTCCTGCATCACCCCCCGCACCGTGCCGCCCAGCATCGTCTGGCTGAAGAGCGGCTTGTGCCACCCCAGCAGGACCAGGTCCGCGCGCCGGGCCTTCGCCGTGCGGCAGATGTCCTGGGCCGGCTCGGCGGAGACGAACGACAACGGCCGCACGGAGAGCCCCAGGCTTACGGCCCGCCACAAGAGCGGCATCAGCGCGCTGTCCTCCTCGGGGGCCCGCTGCTGCGCCGGGCGCAGGGACGCGCGCTCCGGGGACACCAAGTGCAGCGCGTGAAGCTGCGCGCCCTCCTCACGCCCCGTCAGCGAGCGCGCCAGGGTGGCCATGCCCGGCCCCGCCTGCCCGTGCGACACGCACATCAGCACGCTGTAGGGCGGAGGGCCCGGCTCCACCGGCAGCGGCACCACCACGCGCTCGCGGGCAATCTCCTCCAGCGGGTAGATCCACTTCAGCAGCGGCGTGGTGATGAACGTCGTCACCAGCGCCATCAGCACCATCATCGTGAACAGCTGGGGTGAGATGACGCCCAAATCCAGGCCGATGTTGAGGACGATGAGCTCCATCAACCCGCGCGTGTTCATCAGGATGCCGATGGCGCTCGCCTCGCGCCACCGCAGGCCCGTCATCCGCGCCGCCACCGCGCTGCCGCCGAACTTGCCCAGGCAGGCCAGCACGATGATGACGCCGCACGTCAGCCAGTCCTCCGCGGTGTTCAGCAGGCCAATCTGCGTGCGCAGGCCGCTGAAGGCGAAGAAGACGGGCAGCAGCAACACCACCGCCACGTCCTCCAACCGCTCCGCCAGCGTCTCCGCCAGCCGGCCTTCCTTCGGAATCACCGCGCCGAAGAGGAAGGCACCGAAGAGCGCGTGGATGCCGATGAGCTCCGTCACGCCCGCGGACGCCAGCAGCAGCACCAGCGTGCTCGCCACCACGTTCTGGGTGAGTCCCTCACGGCTGGCCACCCGCGCGCCCAGGCGCGCGAGGAAGGGCCGCACCACCATCAGCATGAAGGCGATGTAGCCCAGCGCCATCACCGTGGTGAGCGCCGCCTGCGCCAGGCTGGCCGCACGGACGATGGAGACGACGAAGGCCAGCAGGCACCACGCGGTGACGTCATCCACCGCCGCGCAGGCAATGGCCACCGTGCCCACCTTCGACTGGAGCAGGCCTCGCTCGGTGAGGATGCGCGCCAGCACCGGGAAGGCCGTGATGCTCATCGCCACGCCCATGAAGAGCACGAACGAGGAGAACGGCACCTCTGGCGACGACAGGCTCTTGTAGAGCCACAGCGCGCCCGCGCCCGCGCCCAGCGCGAAGGGGACGACGATGCTGGAGTGGCTGATGGCCACCGACGCATGCCCCCGGCCCTTGAGCAGCTGGGGGTCCAGCTCCAGGCCGATGAGGAACATGAACAGCACCAGGCCCACCTGGCTGAGCATCGTCAGCACCGGCATGGACGAGGCCGGGAACAGCCCGTTCATGATGTCCGGCGCCAGCCAGCCCAGCAACGAGGGCCCCAGGACGATACCGGCCACCACCTCCGCGATGACCAACGGCTGTCCCAACCACCGCGCGCCGCGGCCGATGAGCCGCGACAAGCCGATGATGACGATGAGCTGCAAGATCAGCAGCGCGAGCGCGTTGGTGTGCATCCGGCCCTCCACGTAAAGTGTTAAGCTGGCACTTACCAACCTGATTCCGAGGCGTCAACCGGGGGGAACGCGGAGCGTCAAACAGGACCCGCCTGCCTGCTTCACGCCGACAGATGGCGGCTGACGGCGTCCAGCAGTGTGTCCACGTCCACGGGTTTGCGCAGGTGGCCGCAAGCGCCAATCTCATCCGCGACCTGGCGAGCATTCGCTGAAGCGGAGAAGACGAGCACCGGGATGTCCCGCCAGGCGGACACCTGGCGCATGGCCCGCGCGAACCCGCCTCCGTCCATGACGGGCATCATCATGTCCAGCAGGACGAGCCCCGGCAGCTCCGTGGCCGCGCCCAGCACCTCCAGGGCCTGCTTGCCATTGCTGGCCCCCAGCACCGTGTAGCCCGCGTCACGAAGCACTTCCTCCAGGGCTTCGCGCAGGTCCGCGTCGTCATCCACCACCAGCAACGGCCGGCTCACTCACGCCTCTCCTTCTCCAACGGCAAATCCAGGGCGAAGCGCGCGCCCCTCCTTCGCGCGGCCCGGCCCAGGCCCGGCCCCCATGGGAGCGCGAGCTTACCGCCCGTCCGAAGCGTTCGAAGCCATGCTTCACCGGGTCCTCTGAATTTCCGTTCCCTCTGTCAGCCACCTGAACACGGCCCAGGTGGGCCACGCGCCAGGACAGCCACCTCCGCCGGCGCGGAGCGGATGGCCACCGGCAGCATCCGGGTGTGCGCGTCCGCGCGGATGCTGCGCGGCACTTCATGGCCGTCCGGCCGGGGCAGGTCGCCCTCCACCAGCACGCCGGGGCGCACCGCCACGCCTACTTCCAGGACAGCTCGTACTCGCTGTCGAGCAGCCCCACCTGGCGACCTTGGACCCGGACCTCACGCGCGCCCACCGCCTCCAGCACGCCGTGCAGCACGCCCTCGTGGTAGGCGGCGGGCATGAAGTCACGCCGCATGATGAACCGGGCGCTCGTCTCCCCCGTCCACAGCGGGTAGCGCTCGCCGTAGGTCACCGCGGCGAGGTAGGCCTCTCCCAGCGACTGCAACAGCAGCCGCGGCTTGCCGCTGGCCGTTCGCATCAACTCCCGTCCGAAGACGGACGCCACGAAGTCCACCGTGGCCTGCGTTCCCATGCGCCGCAGCACGCCCTCGAAGCCGTCCAACTGCGGGGCCAACAGCCGCGCCGCCGTGGATGACATCCGGAGGAACCGGGTGATGGGGTACATGTGGAGGAGGTTGATTTCCCAGATGCCAGCCACCCCCTTGCAGCGGGCCACGGCGCCTTCGCCTCCCAGGAAACCCACGACGTCCAGCGTGCCCTGGAAGAACATCCCACGCGCCATGTCGTCGTCGGAGGCCGCCAGACGCCGCAGCTCCAGCTCCCAGGCCGCGCCACCACCCGCGCTCGATTCGTAACCCGCGTACATGGTCATCTCCCCGAGGGGCCCTTCCAAGGCGCCCGGGGAACACACCGCCACCTCACTTCGCGGATGCTTCCGGGCTCACAAGATTCCCCCCACTTCCGGGAAGCCAACAGTCGCATATTTTTCCGGTACTGTCGAATCAAACCCGGTTCGCCCCGCGGGCCGAGAGGAGCATCCGCCAGCCAACGAACGGGGCGGATGCCCCAGGCCAGGCTCAGCCCGCGATGAGGGACGCCTGGGCGGCGGCCACGGCGGCGCCGGGCTCCGAGCGATGACCGGCGCCGATGAGCGCGCGCTCCAGGGCGCCCACCGTGGATAGGACGTCCGCGGGCCCCACGCGGTTCATGTGGCCCACGCGGAAGTAGCGCGTCTTGAGGTCCGGGTGGAGGCCGCCGGCGACGACGACGCCCTGCCCCTTCACCCCGCTCACCAGCGCCGCGTCCACGCCGTCCGGGTAGTACACGGCGCTCAGCGTGTTGGCGGCCACGGCGTCGGAGGTGGGCAACAGGCGCAGGCCCATGGCCTTCCACGCCGCGCGGAAGGCCCGCGCCATCCGCTGGTGCCGGGCGAAGCGCGCGTCCATGCCCTCGGCCAGAATCTGCCCCAGGCTCACGTCCAGCGCGGCCACCAGGTTCACTGGCGGGGTGGCGAAGTAGGCCGGCTTGCCCGCTTCGTACGCCTCCATGATGGGCAGCCACTCCGCGAAGTCCGCGTAGACGCTGGCCACCGGCGTCTTGCGCTTGCGCCAGGCCTCCATGGCCCGGGGCCCCACCGTGAGGAGCGCCAGCCCCGGCGGCACGCCCACCGCCTTCTGGCTGGCCGTGAGGTACACGTCCGCTTCCCACGCGTCCTGGCGGAAGGTCTCCGCCGCGGTGGCACACACGCCGTCCACCACCGACAGCACGCCGTGCTTGCGCGCGGCCCGCACCAGCGCCTCCGCGGGGACGAGCACGCCGGTGGAGGTGTCCACGTGGGTGATGGACAGCACCTTGAAGCCCCCCTTCGACAGGTGCGTCTCCACCGCGTCCAGGGAGGGCACGTCCCCCGGCGGGGCGCGCACGTGCGTCACCTGGGCGCCGTGGCGCTCCAGAATCTTCGCCATCCGGTCGCTGAAATAGCCGGTGTTCACCACCAGGGCCGCGTCCCCGGGCTCCACCAGGTTGGCCACCGCCAGCTCCATGGCCAGCGTCCCGGAGCCGGACACCACGAAGGGCTGTGCGGAGGGCGCCAGGCACACCTCCCGGAGCCGCTTCAGGGCCCGGCCGAAGACGGCGATGAAGGCGGGGTCCGTGTGGCTGAGGGTGGGAGCGCCCAGCGCCTGGAGCACCTCGGGCTCGAACTCCACCGGCCCCGGAATCATCAGCAAGTCTCTCACGGCGTCACCTCGCCTCTCGCACAGCCGGCGCGAGCAGAGGTGCCCGCGGCCCGGGCCGACTGTGGCGGTCCCCGGCCGCGCTGTCCACGCACATGTGCTCCGTCCGGGCGAGTGTCCGGTGCGCGCTGTTCGGAAATGTCGGGACATTTCGCGGCGCAAAACTCCCGACATTTCCGAACAGCAACCCTCCGGACCCGCTCCGCCTCAGAGGCGGACGAGCAGCTCGCGGAGGATGGCGAAGCCCTGCCGGAAGTCCTCCAGCCGGGCCTGCTCGTTGGGGGCGTGGTAGTACTGCATGTCCCCGAAGCCGGTAATCTGCACGTCGCAGCCCTGGCGTTGCAGGTCCCTCACGAGCGGCAGCGAGCCGGTGAGCGAGAAGGGCGTGGCCGCCACGCCGCGCACCACCTGCATGGCCTCCTTCAGCGCGCGCAAGCCCTCCGAGTCCAGCCGGCAGGCGATGCCCTCGGTGCCGCCGCCCTGGAAGCGGAACGCCAGCTCACCGCGCTTGCCACTGGCCGTGCGCGTGCGCGGGAAGTGCGCGGGGGCGTCGTCGCGCGCCAGCCGGGCGTCGAGCTCCGCCATGAAGTCCGTCACCGCCTTCTGCACCTCCGCCAGGTCGTAGAAGGGCGTGAGGCGGATGTCGCCGCGCAGGACGACGTCGGCGGGCACCTTCGTCTCCTTGGTGTTGGGCGCCTCCACCACGGTGGCCTTGAGGCTGGAGGACGACAGGAAGCCCCAGCGCTTCTCGTCCTCCGTGGGCGGGAAGCGCTCGTGGAAGAAGCGCGCCAGCTCCAACGACGCGGCCATGCCCAGCTCCAGCGCGTTGACGCAGTTCTGCGGCATGCCGGAGTGGCCGCCCACGCCCGTCACCTTCAGCTCCCACAGCGACACGCCCGCCGTGCCCAGCGTGGGGCCGAAGTTGGCGCTGTCCAGCCAGTACACCGGCTGGCCGTCGAGCGGCTTGAGCATGCCCTGCTCGGCCACGTAGTTGAGGCCCAGGCCCGGCAGCTCCGAGGACTCCTCGTTGGAGATGAGCACCACCTTCAGCGTGCGGCTGGGGCGCACCTTGCGCTCGGCCAGCTGGGCCAGCAGGTCCGTGAGCACGGCGACGTGCCCCAGGCAGTCGGTGACGCCGCGCCCGTAGAGCACGCCGCCGGGGCCCTCCCACAGCTCGAAGGGGCTGCGCTCCCAGCCCTCCGCCTTCTGGTCCGCGGGGACCACGTCGAAGTGCGCGCCGACAAAGCCGATGGCGCCTTCTCCCTCGCCCGGCACGGTGAGCACCAGACAGGGGCGCGACGCCTGGCCCGGGCCCGCCACGGACTCCGCCTGGATGAAGCCGCTCTCGATGTGCGGCGCCAGGGTGTCCAGCACCACCTGCGCGGCGAGCCGCTCCTCGGGCACCAGCCCCGCGCCAGGGTTGTTCTGCAGCTTCGGAGTCAGGGCGATGAGCCGCCGGAGCACATCGAGGAAACGGTCCTCACGCAGGGCAAGAGCTTTCATGAAACGGATTGGAGCCCAGGCGCGCGGTGGAAGTCACCGGAAACGAACAGGCGCCGCTGCCAATACGGCGGGCACTGGCGGGGCCATCGTGGAGCAGCGGACGAAGCGGCCCGTACAGCCCGGGTGACGCGGCGCTCCACCTGGGCTTCGACGCGCGCGGCGGCACGGACGTGGCGGGGCACCTGACGCGCGCGCTGGCGCGGCACGCACGCGGTGGATAGCGCTCAGCGGCGGCCGAGGAACTGCGGGTCGGACCAATCCCAGAGCCGCTCGGGGTGTTCATCCACGTCGAGCGGCAAGCTGTTCCACCGGTACACCGCGCGCGAGCTGGCACCGTGGACATGGAGGACCAGGCTCAGCACGGCCAGCACCGCGAAGGTGGCCGTCAGGCCGCGCCGGGCCTCGGGGCCTTTCCACTGGAGCGCGCGCACCACGGGGACGAGGAAGAAGACGAGATAGGGCACCATGTCCGTGAAGAAGCGCGGACCATACGAGTGCCCTGCCCACCAGTGCGGGAAGGTGGAGATGGCGGCCCAGTGCAGCGCGACCACCGCGACCAGCACGGCATGCAGCCGGGTGAAGGTCCGGGCGCGCAGGTCCATCCACAGGCCCCAGGCGCTCATGAGGAGCACAGGGGTGAACACGAGCAGCCCGCGCGCGGGGGACACGAGGTTGCCGGCCAGGGCCTCGGCCACGCGAGAGGCGGACAGCTCCAGGCGCTGCGGTTCGTAATAAGGCGCCAGCACGGAGCCGTAGTGGATGAGGTTCACCGTCACCCACGGGATGGCCACTGCGAGCGCGCCAGCGAAGAACTTCCAGGCGTGCCGAGGATAGGTCCACAGCACGTAGAGCGACAGCACCAGCACGGAGAGGCTGTTGGTGGGCCGCATGACGTAGGCGAGCGCCAGGGGAATGCCCGCCCAGGCCACGTGACGCGGAGCCTCGCGCGCGCGGACGAGGCCGAGGAGCACCAGGGTGAGGCACAGCAGCGAAGGGCCGTGCTGCCACAGGGCGCGGCTGGCGGTGGAGAGCAGCGGCGTGCAGAAGACGAAGACGGCGGCGAGCAGGAGCGCGCGCCGGCGGGACAGGTGCAGCGCGGTGCCCAGCATGAACATGACGACGCCAGCGAGCGCGGTCAGCGCGGAGGCGAAGAGGCGCTGCGGGCCGTTCCACGCATCCAGGTCCACGCCGCCGGTGGCGTCGTAGATGTGGCGCCAATGCGCCAGGGGCTTCGCCAGGGCCGGGTGCAGCTGGCCCACGGGCGTGGCGAGGCGCACGAAGCCATCCACCAGCAACACCATGGGCACGGCGACCAGGGAAGGGCCCAGGGGGAAGTAGTTGTAGAGATGGCCGTCACGCTCGTAGAGGCCGTGACGGTACGACTCGAAGGCGGGGGCGTATTCGTCCAGGTCGAGGTTCCCTTCACGCAACAGAGACAGCGTGGTGGGGAGCGTCAGCTTGGAGTCGAAGGGCGTGTAGACGGGGAACGCCGCCAGCGCCGCGAAGAAGCCCACGAAGAGCAGCACCCGCCCCGCCCAGATGCGAGAGGTGGGGCGCGCGGGCACGGAAGCCACAGGGGAGGAAACAGCGGATGAGCTCATCGCGACAGGGCCTCCTCGCGCGCTCCGGCAGCGGCGCGTTGGAGGGCCGCCGTCTTAGTGGCTCGGAAGCAGGAAAGCCAGGATCGCGCGAGACACGCATCTGCGCATCCATTTCGACTCAGCGACATCGCGTTCCGCGAGCTCTCCGTCCACCCAGGCTAGGGCTGGGCCCCAGGCGCCCCAGGCGCCGAGGGAGCCGTCTCCGCCGGAGCCGCGGCGGGCGCTTCGGAGCGTGGCTCCACGCCCTTCACCTTGCCCACCTGCTCCAAGTCCTGCCGGTTGTTCAGGGAGAAGCGCACCAGCGCGCGGAGGATGCGGTTGCGCTTCACGTTGCCAATCACCTCGCGCAGGTCCTCGTACACCGTCGGGTCGCTGATGAGCCCGCCCACGGTGCCGTCTCCCTTCGCCACGGTCGCCGTAATCTTCTTCAGGTCCGCCGCCGCGCTGCCCAGGTCCGCGAACATGCCGCTCGCGTCGCCGTACACCAGTTGGTGCACCGCCCCGTTGGGACTCTTCTTCGCATCCTCGATGAGCCCCGCCAGCTGCCCGGCCGCCGCCCCCAGCTCCGTCAGCGCCTTGGCGCCATCCTGGCCGTAGACGAGCGCGTGGGCCGTGCCGTCTCCCGTGCGCACCTCGCGCAGAATCCCTTCCAGTTCGCCCACCGCGCCATCCACCCGCGCCGCCGCGCTGGACGCGTTGGCCAGCAGCCCCCGCACCTCGCGCCCGGCCTGCTTGTCGTAGATGAGCGCGTGCAGCACGCCCTCGCCCTTCTCCACCTCTTCCAGCAGCGCCCGCAGCGCCGCCACGCCGCGCGTCACGTCGTTGGTCATCTCCGGGTTGGCGTACGTCTCCACCGCCGCCCGCAGCGACTTGCTGATGGCCACCGAGTTCTCCATCACCTGCGACGCCCCGCTGAGCAGCGAGGACAAGTCACCGCCCGTGGACGACTTGAGCACCCCACCCGCCTCCACCGGCGGTGACGTGGGGCTGCCCAGGGAGATGTCCACCGCCTTGTCGCCCAGCACGCCCATGCTGGACAACTGCGCCACCGAGTCCTGACGCACGCGGTCCGTGTAGCGCGATGACACATGGAACTGGACCTCCAGCCGCGGGTCATTCGGGTCGGGCGAGAAGACGATGCCCGTCACCCGCCCCACGTTGAGACCACCGAGCCAGACGGGCGACTCATCACTGAGGCCCTGCACGTTGGCGAAGTAGGCGCGATACATCGTCTTGCGCTCGAACAGGCGCGACTGCTGACCGATGACCATCACCACCACGCTGGCGACCGCCAGACCGACGGCGACGAACAGGCCCGTGCGCAGCGCCAGGCGGCGCTCGGTTCCAGCGGGAGAGAACAGGCTCATGGCGCGCCTCCGGGGAACAGTTCCACGCGGCGCGCGTCGAGGAAGGCACGCACCTCCGGGACGGTGGAGTGGAGCATCTCCCGCGGATTGCCCACCTGCACGATTCTCCGATTGGCCAGCATGGCGATGCGGTCTCCCACGGTGAACGCGCTCACCATGTCGTGGGTCACGACGATGGAAGTGCAACCGAGCCGAGTCTTCATCGAGTTGATCAACACGTTGATGGACTGCGTGGTGACGGGGTCCAGGCCCGTGGTGGGCTCATCCCAGAGGATGACCTCCGGCTCCGTGGCGATGGCCCGCGCCAACCCCACGCGCTTGCGCATGCCGCCCGACAAGTCGGAGGGCATCAGCCGCTCCGTGTTGGGCAGGTCCACCAGCGCCAGCTTCTCCGCCACGCGGGCACGGACCTCGTCCGCCGGCATGTCCGGGAAGTGCTCGCGCAACGGGTACGCCACGTTCTCCCCGACGTTCAGCGAGTCGAAGAGCGCCGCGCCCTGGAACACCATGGCCACGTGCCGGCGCACCGGCATGAACTGCTCCTCCGTGAAGCGCGTCAGGTCGTGCCCCTGGAAGAGGATGCGTCCGGTGTCTGGCGACAGCAGTCCGATGAGGCACTTGAGCAGCACGCTCTTGCCCGTGCCCGAGCCGCCCATCACCACCAGCGTCTCACCGGCGCGCACGTCCAGGTCCATGTCGTCATAGACGCGCTTGGCGCCGAACGCCTTCGTCAGGTGCTCGAAATAGATGAGCTGCTCACCCGGCCGGGGCGGCTGGAACGCGAACTCGGAAGGGGTCTGGGACGAGGAGCGCATGGCACGTCACAGGCTCAGCGTGAGCTGGGTGATGAAGAAGTCCGCCAGACACACGGAGACGGACGTGGTCGCCACCGTCTGGGTGGTGGCGCGGCCCACGCCCTCCGTGCCGCCCTCCACGGTGAGCCCGCGGAAGCAACCCACCAGGCCGATGATGAGTCCGAACACCGCGCCCTTGAACACGCCCGAGGCGAAGTCCGGCATCAGCACCGCGTCCAGCGCGCCCTGGAAGAAGAGGTTGAGCGTAATCGCGTACTGGAAGTTCACCACCAGCGCGCCCGCCACCAGGCCCACGACGTCCGCGAACACGGTGAGCACCGGCAGCACAATCAGGCACGCCAGCACGCGGGGCACCACCAGCTTGCGCAGCGGGTCCGCGCCCAGCGCGCGGATGGCGTCCACCTGCTCCGTCACCGTCATGGCGCCCAGCTCCGCGGCGATGCCGCTGCCGATGCGCGCGCCCACGGTGAGCGCGGTGAGCACCGGCGCCAGCTCGCGGAACAGCGTGAGGATGACCACGCGGCCCACGGTGTACTGCACGCCGAAGCGCGACAGGAAGTAGCCGAACTGCAACGAGATGACGAGCCCCGCGAACATCGCGGTGAGCAGGGCGATGGGCAGCGAGCGCACGCCCAGCGACTCGGTGTGGTACACGAGCCCGCGCCAGTCATAGGGCGGACGCACCGCGCGGCTGAACACCTGCCCCGTCATCCGCGACAGGGCGCCCAGTGACTCCAGGCGCTCCTTCGCCCGGTCCATGAGGCTCGGGGGCCCGGACGCCGCCGCCGCGTCCACCTCGGGCTGCCGGGTCGTCATCCCTTGCGCTCCGATTCGAAGCCGGCGAGCAGCGCGTCGAAGTCCGCCATGCGCCCGTCCGCGAGCCCCGGCGGCGACACGTAGGTGAAGTCGAACACGCAGTTGTCCTTCTTCAGCACCACCAGCTCCAGTTGCACGGGCACGCCGTCCAACTTCGCCAGGTGGCGGCTGCGCAGGGCCTCGCGCCCATCCATGGGGATGCGCCGTTCAGCGATTTCCTGTCGGTCCGTGAAGCCCGCCAGCAGGTGCCGGGTGAGCACCTGGAGCGACGGGTCATCATGCCCCTGGCACGTGGCGTTGACGGAGAGCGCGCGACCGGTGCCCTCCTCGGCGAACGCGAGGTCGTTGTCCTCCAGCCGCACCTGCTCCCAATACGCGGGGAGCTTGCCAATGCGGTAGCGCACGGCGGGCTTGGTGAGGACGGAATCCTCGAACGTCGTCCTGTGGCAGCCCGCCAGGGGCATGACCACCAGCAGGCACAGCAACGTCATCCGCGGCATGGCACCGTTCTTCGTGGCTCTCTTCCGGCCCTGCGACCAAGTCATGCGTCACAAGTCGCGCACCTGCAAGGAATTCCATGTCGTGCGGTGGGGGCCAAACGTCCACTGTCACACCTCTGAATCCATCCTGGCACGTCACATTCCCGCCACCCGAGGTGCGCCGGCCGTCCGCCATGGCACCAACCAGTCTGTGCGAGCGTCCCTCCGCGGGCAGTCCCCGGCCACGCCGCGCGGCCCCAGCTTTGTCCCGACGCACGCAAGCCGTCCGGCTCGGACAGCAGTGCCCCACGCTCGACACACGGACAAGGAGGACCCTCATGGACGGCGGACTCGCGATATTCGGCCTCGGCCTCTTCCTGCTGGGAATCGCCAACCTGTACACACGGC
The DNA here is from genome assembly GCF_900101905.1 of Myxococcus virescens. Lineage (NCBI taxonomy): Bacteria > Pseudomonadati > Myxococcota > Myxococcia > Myxococcales > Myxococcaceae > Myxococcus > Myxococcus virescens. The sequence goes on from NZ_FNAJ01000006.1 coordinate 54,812, forward strand.
ACAGCTACTGGCTGGCTGTCTCCGTGCTGCTCCTGTCGGTGGTGTCCATGGGGATGGCCTTCAGCGAGTCGAAGCGGCTGCGCGACGTGTCGCTGGGTATCGGCGTCGTGCTGCTGCTGCTCACCATCGTCGCGCTCGCCGTGGGCACGTCGTGGTGGCTGCCACTGGCCACCTTCCTCTTCGCCGTGGCGTACGGCGTGCTCTGGGCGGAGTACCGCTTCCCCTTCTTCAAGCACGTGGCGCCGGGCGACGTGCCGCACCACACGGAGCGGCGCTTCCACGTCCACTGGCCCTGGCACCGTCGGCGCGTGACGCCGTGACTTCAGCTGGCGGGGGGCGGCTCGGCGTCCGCGCGCACCGCCACCTGCCCGCCGTGCACGTCGAGCCAGAGCGTGTCGTCCGCCGCCGCGCCCCGCACCAGCGAGCCGTCCGTGGTGGTGAGCACCACCTGCGCGCCGCTCTGGGCCAGGTAGCCCATGAGGTAGGCGTTGCGCTCGGGGTCCAGCTCGCTCGACACGTCGTCCAGCAGCAGCAGCGGCAGGAAGCCCATCGCGGCCTCCAGGTTCTCGATTTCGGCGATCTTCCAGCCGAGCACCAGCGCCCGCTGCTGTCCCTGGCTCGCGTAGGCCCGCGCGCTGCGGCCTCCCAGCGTCACCGAGACGTCGTCCGAGTGCGGCCCCACCGAGGTGAAGCCCCGCTCCATGTCCCGCCGCAGGCGCGCGGAGAGGCTCTCCCGCAGCATGGCCGCCAGCGCCGCTTCGTCCGCGGCGGCGAAGTCGCCCTCCAGATGCGCGGGGCGGTAGTTGTACACGGCCGGGTCCACCGTGCGGCCAATGGAGGCGAAGGTCGCCTGCGCCCTGGGCGCCAGCTCCGCCATCAGCGCGCGCCGCCGCGAATAGATGCGCGCGCCCGCCTTCGCCAGCGTCTCGTCGTAGGCCTCCAGATACACCGCGTCCACGGTGTGCCCTTCGCGCAGCAGGCGGTTGCGGTTCTTCAAGGCCCGCGCGTACTCGCGGCTCTCGCGCAGGAAGGCGGGGAAGCGGTTGAACACCGCCCGGTCCAGGAAGCCGCGCCGTGAGTCCGGACCGCCCTTCACCACCTCCAGGTCATCCGGCGTGAAGGCCATTACGGACACGCCGCCGAAGTAGTCCTCCAGGCTGGAGGCCTTCTTCCCGTCCACGAAGGCCTGCCGCGTGCCGCCGCCCACCTCCACGGCGATTTCACGCTCGGCGCCCTTGAGCAGGAAGCGCCCCGTCACCCGCGCGCCCTGCGAGCCCCAGCGCACCAGCTCCGACAGGCGCCCCGCGCGCAGCGGCTTGAGCGTGGCCAGGAAGTAGAGGGCCTCCAGCAGGTTCGTCTTGCCCTGCCCGTTCTGCCCCACCGCGATGGTGGCGTGGGCACTGGGCGTGAGCTGGACCTGGGGGAGGTTCCGGAAGTCGTGGACGTGAAGCGCGAGGAGGCGCACGGCCCCCTCCGTATAACCTCTCCGCCTTCCGGCGGGGGACCTATCTCGCGGGCTGGAGCGGCAGCTCCACCACGAAGGTGGCGCCCTCGCCGGGCTGGCTGTCCACCTGGATGGTGCCGCCCAGGGCCTCCACCAGCGTGCGCGTCACGTAGAGCCCCAGGCCCATGCCGCCGTAGTTCCGCTCGGACACGGCGCGCTCGAACTTCTGGAAGATGCGCGCGTGGGCTTCCGAGTCGATGCCAATGCCCCGGTCCTTCACCCACAGCCGGGCGCCCATGCCCCCTGGCGCCACGTCGATGTGCACGGGTGCGCCCGCACCGTACTTGAGCGCGTTGGACAGCAGGTTGGAGACCACCTGCTCCAGCCGCAGCCGGTCCCACACCCCTTCGAGCCCTTCCGCCCGCGTGACGTGCAGCTCGCAGCCGGCGCGCGCGGCCTCCAGCTCGAAACGCGCGGCCACCTCACGCACGAGCGAGGGCAGGTCCACCGGCTCGAACTGGAGCTTCAACCGGCCGGTGCTGATGCGCGACACGTCGAGCAGCCCGTCCACGAGCTCGGCCAGACGCGTCACCTGCCGGCGCATGGCCTCCACCTCGCGCCCGTGACGCTGGGCCAACGCGGACTCCGGGTCCGCGTGGATGGCGCGCACGAAGGACTGGAGCCGCAGCCCCAGTGACGTCAGCGGCGTCTTGAGCTCGTGGCTGGCCACGGACAGGAACTCGTCACGGGCACGCACGGCCTCCTGGAGGTGCTGCTCCACCGTCTTCAGGCGGGTGATGTCCAGGAAGGGAATCACCACCACGGACGGGTGGCCATGCATGGCGGGCAGCGTCTCCGACGAGATGCTGAGGGCGTACTGGCCCGCGGGCGTGTGCCAGTGGACCTCCAGCCCGTCCAGCCGCTCGCCCCGGGCCGCGCGGTTGGAGGGGATTTCATCCACGCTCAGCCGGCGGCCCTCCAGGTCCGTGACGTGGAAGTGGTCGCCAAACGCGGTGGCGGGCACGTCCTTGGGGATGTGCAGGCCGTAGAGCCGGTCCGCCGCGGCGTTGGAGAAGGTGAGGTCGCCACTGGCCGGGTCCGCCATCACCACCGGCATGGGCATCAGGTCGAGCACGGCCTCCAGCCACTTCTGCTGGCTCTCCACGGCCTGGCGCGCGAACACCTGTTCGGTGACGTCGAAGGCCAACGTCACCAGGCCGTCCACGAGGCCGCGCTCGTCGCGCAGGGGCTCGAAGATGATGTTCCAGAACCGGGTCTCGACGCGGCCGGCGCCCTCGTAGTCGATGGTGACGGGGTACTCCCGCGCGGTGGCGCGCTCGCCCGTCTCCAGCACGCCCCGGTGGAGGCTCAGCAGCTCCGGGGACAAATCCGGAATGGCCTCCTCCTGGGTGCGCCCGTTCAGCTCGCGTCCGCCCATGAGCTTCTGGAGCAGCGGGTTGGCGAACTCGTAGCGCAGCTCGTAGCCACGCAGCACGCTGATGGCCACCGGCGCCTGCGTGAAGACCTGGAGCAGGTTGCGCCGCTCCACCTGCGCCGCCTCACGGGCAGCCAGCTCCGCCGTCATGTCCTTGTAGGCCACGGCGAGGTGCGTGACGCCGCCGCTGGAGGAGACCAGGGGGAAGCCGGTGCAGGAGATGGCGATGCGCCGCGCCTCGGCGGGCGCGCGGACGTGCGCCAACTCCTTCACGTCGTACCAGAACACCGGCGTCTGGACGCGCTCGCCCGACACGACCCGCTGGAGCAACTTCGCGTAGCCCAGCTGCGCGAGCAGCTCGTCCTTGAAGAGGCTGTACTCGGGTGGCGGCGCCGCGCCGAACATCGCCAGGAAGGCGGGGTTGGTGAGCAGGCAGTGGCCGTCCGAGGTGAAGACGGCGTAGGGCACCGGCGAATGGGTGAACAGCCCTTCGAGCAGCGCGAGCGAATCCGGCACCTCGGAGAGCTGTTCGCGCAAGGAGCGGGGCTCCGTCACCACGGGCCTGCTGCGCGTGTCCTGACTCCAGTGCTGGCCCGTTCGCGTCGCCACGGGGCCAGGGCCTAGCAGAGCCACCCCGGGCTGCCCAGTCCACCGTTGACCAGCCGCCTGCCCACCGCGGTCCCCTGGCACGCACATGGTGCTGGTGCACCGGCGAGCCCATGCCAGGATGCGCGCCCCATGGCGGACCACCTCAAGACCTTCTTCGACGCGCGGCTCGTCGAGCGCCTCGGCGCGTCACTCCACGCCGCGGCGCCTACCTTCCCTCGCGCTGCGTTCATCCGAGAGGCCGCGAAGGGCCTGGATGGCCATGAGTTGATGGACCGGGCGCGTCATATCGCTGGCGCGATGCACCGTGCGCTGCCCCAAGACTATCCGGAGGCGGTGGAGGTGCTGCTGCGCTCGCTCGGCCCCCGGACGGAGGCCACGGAGGGAGGGGCCATGGCGACCTTCTACTATCTGCCGCACACGATTTTCGTGGCGGAGCATGGCCTGGAGCACTTCGAGCCGTCCATGCGCGCCCAGCATGCGCTCACCCAGCGCTTCACCGCGGAGTACTCCATCCGGCCCTACCTGGAGCGGCACACCACGAGAACGCTGGCCCGCCTGCGCGAGTGGACAGAGGACCCGAGCGAGCATGTCCGGCGGCTCGTGTCAGAGGGCACGCGCACGCGCCTGCCGTGGGCCTCACGGCTGCGCGAGTTCCAGAAGGACCCCACACCCGTGCTCGCGCTGCTGGAGCGACTGAAGGACGACCCGGCGCTGTACGTGCGCCGCTCGGTGGCCAACAACCTGAACGACATCGGCAAGGACCACCCCGCGCTGCTGGTGCAGGTGGCGACGGCGTGGATGAAGGACGCCACGCCGGAGCGGGAGTGGCTGGTGCGCCATGCGCTGCGCTCGTCCATCAAGCGCGGAGAGCCCGCGGCGCTGGCGGTGGTGGGCGCTCGGCCGCCGTCAGGCATCGAGGCCCGCGTGACGCAGCTGCCCCGCCGCGCGGCCCTGGGCGACACGGTGGAGGTCCACTTCGAGGTGACCAACCGCTCGAAGCAGCAGCAGACGCTGGTGGTGGACCTCGCGGTGCATTTCCAGAAGGCGAACGGCGAGGCGCGGCCCAAGGTGTTCAAGGTGCGCGAGCTGCTGCTTGGCCCCGGACAAGCGGAGACGGTGAGCAAGCGCGTCTCCTTCGCGCAGCTCTCCACACGCAAGCACTACGCCGGGCCACACCGCTTCGAGGCCCTGGTGAACGGACAGGGATTGCCGCTGGGTGTCGTCGAGGTCAGCGGGTAGGAAGTTCCCGGCAAGCGATCCCCTCCAGCCCGAGGCGCCTCACCGCATCCACGAACCGGTCGGTCCCGATAATCATCGTCGCGAAGTTCACGAGCCGGAACGCGTCCACGTCCGCCGGGAGCGAAGCTGCAGCGAGGATGGGGGCATCGGGCCGAGCAAAGGCATTCCGCCCGCAGGTTGGACACGGCGGCGATGCGTCGGATGGGATGCAATCCGGATGCAGCAGACCGCGTGGCTCCAGTTGGAGGTCCAGTAACTCCGGTGACTCCTTCTTGCGGAATCGCAGTTCCGTTTGTCCGCCCAGCAGACCGCGTACGCCTTCAGCTTGCAGGCGCTCCAGCGCATCGCGGCGTACGAGCAATAGCGAAGTCCCCTGCCATGTGAATGGACCGAATTCGCCGGACGCAGTGCCAACCAATGGCCCGAAGGCCGCGCCAGGGGGCAGCTCCGCATCCGGAGGAGCCAAGGGGCGTACCAGTTCCCGAAGACGGGAGAACTCCGTGAACGGCTCCGGCCGGGCCTTCTCGAACGCGGCACGCTCCGGCAGCTGCGACAGGTCCACGAGGGGATAGTGGTTCCCCCAGGAACTCCAGGTCGTGCCACAGGCAGAGCACTTCACGCCGGGCAGACTCCACTTGTGCGCGGCGTTGAAGCTTCCACTGAAGGCGGCCGTTGCCGCTTCGTCTTCGCGCAGCCAGAAGAATCGGGTCATGGGTCCCTACGCGCCAGGACGGGAATAATAGGGCTGAATCGGACCACCGATGAGCTCGAAGCGATGAATCAACTCCCCCGCATGCTTGAAAATCTCCTCTGCGCTCGCGTTCCGGTTCCGGTCCCGGAACTCACGCCATGCTTTGTTCCACGCGCCACCATTGCCAAGGGGCCCATGAATCCGCCGGTGCACGTCACGAGGAATGGGCATGGTGTAGCTGTGGATTTTCACGCCCTGCCCTTCGAACCATCGAGCCAGGTCTTCTGCCTGCGGGAAGATGTGGTGCTTTTCCCAGCGACCGGGCGTTAGACGGTGCGACGGAGGAATGACCCGCGAGGAACCACCATTCCAGTTGGGGAAGACCATGACAGCCCCGCGTGGAAGCTGCTGCCCACCTCCCCAATTTCGCCGAGGTCCACTGCCCGGCGCTGCCGCGGCCACAGGCGGACGTGCGGGAGGAAAGCGCGCCAACTCCACTTCACCGTGCAGGTCCTCGCAGCGGTAGAAGCCACATGAGTCCCCCTCGCAAAGGAGGCTGACGCAACGGTCCTCATGCGAAGCGGAACACGCCTCCGTCGCCGCGTGCGCTGCTCGCTGAATGGGAGTCTTTGCGGTGGTGGAGCACCCCAACCCAAACGCAACAAGCAGTGAAAGACCCAAGCCAGGATGGATGCGCATCTCAAGCGGACCCTATCCTGTTTGGAACGACACGTTACGCCACGAGGCCCTCGGCTTCTCACCTTCCGTGCCCCCTCCACCTCATTCTTCACCACGACGCGATGGGCCGCATGGGCACACGGCCTCACCGCTGCCCGAAAATCTTCACCAGCTTGTTGTAGACGCCCATCACCAGCAGGGGCGACACCCACTGGCCAATGAAACGGCTGGGGCGCGAGCGGCCCGTCACCTCCAAGACGAAGGAAGCGCCCATCGAGGCGAGGCTCGCCACCAGGAACACGTGCGAGGGCACCTTCGCCGTCTGCTGTTCAATCAAGCGCGTCAGTGACGCCTCGGCGTGCTCCGCTCGCACCACCGGGGGCACGTCCATGTACTCATGCTCCGAAGCCCGGCTCGCCGGGTTGACGTCCATCTCCATGCTCCCTCCCAGGGCGGGCAGACAGGCCCGCCGCATGCACTGCTCTTCCGCCGAGCCACGCCATGCAGCCCGGCGGAGAGGTCCCCATCATGGTGTGACCGATGGAGGCAAACGGCGAGATGGCGAGCGAGTCCATGCACACAGATGCCAACCCGTCAGGCGAACTGCAGCTCCCTGAAGAAGGGGCAGGCCCCCTGCTCCAGCGCGACTACTGGGCGGTCATCCGCGACTGCCGGGTCTCCCCCAAGGAGCTCATGCGCTGGGTGGCCGTGCGCTTCGCCGAGTTCGCCCCGTCCGAATTCTGCGTCTTCGAGCGCGGACACCCGGAACGCGGGGGCCAGCCGCTGGAACTGGGCGACGAGCTGACGGTGAAGATTCAGGGCGCGGGCACCTTCGCCGTGCGCGTCATCCACCAGGACGCCCAGAGCTTCACGCTCGGCACGCTCCACGGGCACCCGGAGGCGGGGCGCATCACCTTCGGCGCTTACCGGAACGCGCGCGACGATGTCATCTTCCACATCCGCAGCCGGGCGCGCTCCGGCTCGACGTTCCACTACCTCGGCTTCGTCACCGCCGGAGACGCCATGCAGACCAACACCTGGACCGAGTTCGTCCTGCGCGCCGCGCTGACGGCCGGTGACGGGGTGCATGGCGTCATCCACGCGGACACCACCGAGCTGGAGGACGAACCGCCCGGCGGCGACACCGCCCACGGGCCCACCTTCCTGGCGCGGGGAGACGGAAGACAATGATTGAGTGGCGCTGGTTCTCCGGCTGGACGGAAGAGGAAATGGTGCCCCGGCTGGCGCGGGCTCGCACGCTGGCGCGCAACTTCCCGGAGGTCTCCGGAGAGATGACGCTGCAGGGCGGGTGGAGCCAGGTCCGCTCGGAGAGCGTGCTCGGCCGCGAGCCGCCAGGGCGCCCTGTCCCGGGCGGGCTCTTCGAGCGCGCCCAGCAGGTGCTGGAGACCTTCGACTTCTCCGACCCGCGCATCGTCGCCTGGCACTTCTCCGACGAGGAGCCGATGCAGGGCCGCACGGTGCTGCTGGAGCTGCGCGCGCTGGGGCAGCAGCTGCGCTACCTGTGCGGCGTGCGGGTGGGAGGCACGCGCGAGGAGCACGACGAGGGGTGCAGCGTCTTCGGCTTCAGCTTCGAGACGCTCCATGGACACATCGAGGCCGGGCGCGAGTGGTTCCTGCTCAAGAAGGAGCACGAAAGCGGCGAGGTGCGCTTCCACATCGAGGCGGCCTGGCGTCCCGGCCAGTTCCCCAACTGGTGGAGCCGGCTGGGCTTCGCGATGGTGGCTCCGCGCTATCAGCGCGCGTGGCACCGGCTGACACACGTGCGGGTGCGCGAGCTGGCGTTGAAGCACCCGGAGCTCATCGGTCAGCTCGCGAGCCACGGCCGGCTGGCGCACGCCGGCCATGCGCTGGGGACGGCCCCGGTGCAGTTCTTCGCGCAGCGGGCGCCAGGGCGGCGAGAAACGCAGTTGGAGGAGGAGATAGAGGCCATGAATCGAGCACACGGGTTGAGGGCCCTGGGATTGGGCGTGCTGGCGGGAATGCGGAGCATGAGCGCGCCGGCGCTGGCGAGCCGCTGGCTGACGAAGACACAGCCCGACAGCGAGGACCGGCTCGCCAGAACCCTGGCGCATCCGTGGACGCCGCGCGTGCTGGGCCTGCTCGCCGTGGGTGAGCTTGTCGCGGACAAGCTGCCGATGGCGCCCCCGCGTGTCGCCGCCGTGCCGTTGACGGGCCGGATGTTGTCGGGCGCCCTGGCCGCGGCCTCGGTGACGACGGAGCGCCAACGCGGTGTGCGGCTCGCGGCGGCGGCCCTGGGCGCCCTGGCGGCGCTGGCATCGAGCTGGGCCTTCTATTCGCTGCGGCGCACCGCCACGAAGAAGCTGGGCGTTCCGGACGTGGCCGTGGCCCTGACAGAGGACGCGCTCCTCGCGGGCCTGGCCTCGCGGCTGCTGCCTGTCAGCGAGCATCAGGCCGGACAGGCCACGCTGTCGCCCGCGTGACTGTCTTGGCCCCTCACGCGGTGGCGGGCATCTCCGCCACGCCGCCGCGCGGCCACAGACACCCCTGAAAGCAAGCCCCACACGGCCAATGCCGGCCTCCGCCGCTGGCCCCCGCGCGGCGGCCTTAGCGCCCGCGCCACGCCGCCGCGCGGGCCGCATGCACCAGCGCGGGAAGGTCCTTCACGGCCGCCCCCGCGTCGGCCCCGATTTCCACCGTGGGAACCCGCGCCCGCTCGGGAGAGAACAGGCGCGCGGGCGTCTGTCCCTGGCCGCGAAGGAGGATGAACAGCCGCAGCGCGTCCCGCAGCCGCTCCACGTCCTCGCCCTGCTCGCCTCGAGCCCGCTGCGCCGCGTTCCACAGCCGCGCCCACGCGGTCTCCTCATCCCACGTGCCCACGGGGCGCTCGCGAGACAGCGCCGCCAGCTGCGCGGCCAGCTCGAAGAGCCCGGCGCGCCCTTCTCCAAAAACCTCGCAGGCCGGAAGCCGCACCTCCCCAGCCCCCTCCACGCCCACGCCGCGCGGCCCTACGGCCCCGCCCGTCCGAGGCTGCGGGCCAGGCGCCTCGGGCGCGAACAGCCCCGGCCCGCCCATCCGAGGCCCCGCGCCCCGCTCGAAACGCCCCTCGCGCGCCGCCAGCCACACCAACAGCGCCGGCACCTCGGCGTCCGCGGGCACCACCGGGGCCAACCGCTCCTCCAACGAGGCGCGCAGCCGCGCCCAAGCCACGCCCCGCCAGAAGGCCGCGTGCAGCAGCAGCTCCGGCCCGCTGCGAGGCACCCGCCGCGGCGCGCGCGAGACGCGGGCCTGCAGGAAGCCCTTCACCTGCCCCCGCGTATCGAAGTGCTCCAGCCGCTGCCACAGCGCCGCCAGCGCGGTCTCCGCCAGCGGCAAGGCCCGCTGAAGCGCCTCCGCCTCCTCCACCGTGAAGGGCAGCACCCCTTCCGGCGCGGGCCGCTTGAAGACGTGCTCGAACACCTCCGCGGCGGCGCACGCGGCGCGCAGCTCCGGCAGGTTGCGCGGCAACAGCTCCACCGCCCGAGCCCAGATGTGCCGCCCCAGGAGCGGCCCCGCCTCCAACACCGTCTCTTCCAACTTCAGCAGCGCCTCGCCCAGCGTGGCGGGCCGGCCCTCCGCGGGCAGCCGCTTGAAGGCCACGCGCCGCACGTCCTCCCGCAGGCGCTCCACCTCACGCATCAGCTTCATGGGCGCGGCGTTCGCCGGCCACCCTTCCGCGGCGGCGCGGCGCTTCAGCGCGGCCAGGGTGGCGTCCACCTCCGGCTGCGCGCGCGCCACCTCCAGCAGCAGCTCGAACTGCGCGCGCACCCGCTGCTTCCAGAAGAAGGACGCCAGCATGCCGCGCAGGGCGCGATAGCGAAGACGCGTGGCCTCCAGGAGGTCCGCGCGGTCCTCCAGCCGGGCGCGCAGGTTGTCCGGGTGCGTGGCCATGCCCTCACCATAGGAAGGCACCGGCCGGGTGTCAGGCCCCCCAGGGGGCCGACGCGTCGCGAGTGAACGGTGCGGGCCCTCTCGAGGGGGCCCACCCGACTCACACGCGCATGGGCATGACGACGGCGGTGAAGCTCCGGTCACCGGGGGCGTGGAGCACGCCCGGGCTGTGCTCGTCACCCAGCTCGAAGGAGACCTCGTCCGTCTCCGTCACGGAGAGCACATCCATCAGGTAGCGCGCGTTGAAGCCGATGGTGATGCCGTTGCCGCGGTAGGCCAGCTCCAGCACGTCCTTGGCCTCGCCCAGGTCCGGGTTGCTCGCGGTGATGATGAGCTGGTTCTCCTCCAGGCCGATGCGGACCGCGTTGCTCTTGTCCGCCGACAGCAGGGCGATGCGCTTGAGGCTCTCCAGCAGGCGCACCTTGGGCACCAGGACGACCTTCTCCCCTTCCTTGGGGATGACGCGCTGGTACTCCGGGAACTGGCCGTCGATGAGCCGCATCACCATGGTGAGGCCCGGCTTCTTGAAGAGCGCCGAGTTCTCCGCGAAGCCCAGGTAGCACTCCGCGTCCGGCGCCTCGTCCAGCAGGCGCTTGAGCTCCATCAGGCCCTTGCGGGGGATGATGACGCCGCTCTTGAGCTTGAAGTCGCCCGGCAGCTCGCGCTCCACCAGCGCCAGCCGGTGGCCGTCGGTCGCCACCATGCGGACCTTGCCGGTGGACTGGGGCTCGAAGAAGACGCCGTTGAGGATGTAGCGCGTCTCGTCGCTGGAGATGGCGAACTGCGTCTTCTTGATCATCTCCAGCAGCGTGTTGCCCCCCACCTGCACCAGGGGCGCGTTCTCTTCCTTCGGCAGCTTGGGGTACTCCTCGGCCGCCATGCCCACGATCTTGAAGTGGGCCGAGCCGCTGGAGATGTCCACGTAGTTGTTGGCCAGCTTCTTCAGCGTGACCTGCGCGTCCGGGAGGTTCTGGACGATGTCGAAGACGTACTTGGCGCTCAGCGTGACGGCGCCCGTCTTGATGACCTCGGCCGGGTGCTCGGACACGACGCCGATGTCCAGGTCGAACGCGGTGACGGTGATGCCGCCCTTGTTCGCGGTGACGAGCACGTTCGCCAGGATGGGCATCGTCGTCTTGCGCTCCACGATGCCCTGGGCGCGGTAGAGGGCCTTCTTCAGCTCGTCGGCGGCGATGCGGAATTCCATCGGAGGGCGTCCTTACGGGTCTCGGCCGCGAAGGCCGATCTACGAGGCCGGATGTAGCCCCTGCACTCCCCTCCGTCAACGAACCCTGAGCGACGCGGGAGCATCAATGTCCACCTGCAACTGACCGCCAGTCACCAATTCGCGAGACAGACTGGCCCCCGGCAGCGAGCCGGAGCACACTGGCGCCTCTTTCCTCCCCTGGAGCCCCTCATGAACAGCCGCTCGCTGGTGCTCGCCGCCCTTGTCCTAGGCTTCGTCTCCGGATGTAGCAAGCCGCCCGCCGCGACGTCCTCGCCACCGGCGAGCGAGAATGGCCTCCCCTCCAGCGAGAACGGAACGCCCACCATGACCCCACCGCCCAGCCATGACTCCCAGCCCAAGCCGGGTGAGAGCGCCGTCTACATCGTCAAGGACAGTGGCGTGCGCTGCTTCGCCCCGCCCTGCCCCACCTACAACGCCTTCCCGGTGGACAAGCCGGACGCGGAGCCCATCCCCGTGCACGAGCTGGAGCTGTCGGCGGTGACGAAGGGCTCGGACGAGCAGACGGAGGCGTTGATCCGAAAGACGCTGGACGGCACCGGGCTCAAGATTCAGGGCACCTTGGAGACGCGGCCCAACGCGGGCCCCGCGGGCGCGGCCACCGTCCTGCGCGCCAGCAAGGTCGAAAACTGAAACCACCCGTCCGGGCGGGCCTCAGATGTGGAGGCCCACCTGGATGCCGGGCCAGTGCTGGAGGCGTTGATCCGGCTCGGGATGGGTCTCCCGGACGGACAGCCGGGTGATGGAGTCGAAGTCCGACTCGCCCCAGGAGAACCACGCGTTGTAGGTGGGCCCGGCGAACACGGCCAGGCGGGGCATGAGCTGGAAGCCCAGCATCAAGCGGGCCTGCCCCAGCACATTGCCGCCGTCACCCTCCAGCGGGTTGCGCACCGGCTGGACGGCGCCGCCCGTCACGTCCAGGTCCACCCAGAGCCGCTGGGACAGCGTCATGTGCCCGCCCACGCCCGCCGCGAAGCTGAAGCGCGCGTCGCGGCCCGGCTCCAGGCCCGCCATCAGCGTGAAGTAGACGGCCCCGCCGCCCAGCTTCACCCCCATGTTGGCGACCTGGATGTCGCTCAACCAGAACTCCATGTGGGTGGAGCCCCGGCGCAGCCCTCGCGAGGAGGACTCGGAGACCTCGTCCCCCGGCTGCAGGGCGAAGGCCCCCCGCTCGCTCATCAGCGAAAGGCGGGGTGCGTACCGGGACTCAGCGGTGGCTGTCCCCGCCCACAGCCCGAATGCGAGGAGCGCAAAGGATTTCATCACTCATGCTTTTCCAGCGTGAGGGAGGCCTGCGTCAAGTTCTCGGGCAATGACAGAGGTGCCGAGGAGGCGTCGGGATTTCCAGCCAGTGCCTCCGCGGCGGCCAGCACCACCGCCACGTCGAAGGGCGCATCGGACGAAACGAAGAAGAAACGCTCGAACCCCGGGGCATCGTCCAGCTCGTAGGCGCGCGGCAACACCTGCGTTCCCGACGGCACCAGGGCCATGGACCGGGAGCCCTCGTCCGGCGCGTGGAGGGTGACTGCGCCGTTGCCATCCAGGGAGACGATGACGCCATGCGAGCGGCCCGAGGCGATGTACGCCACCTGCACCACGTCACCCGCGGCGGCGGCGGCCCCGTCGGCGAGCCGCTCCGGGCGGGCGGCGGACTGCCGGTGGATGACGAGCTGCGGCGCCAGCCCCTTGATGCGCGTGACCTCCCGGGTGTCCCCCGGGGCCGTGCCGTGCCCGGTTTCCGAGGAAGGCAGGACCACCATGACCAGCGCCACCGCGGCGAGCGCCGGCACCAGGCCCCACGCGGGCGACAGGCGGAAGGCCGGGCGGGGCGCGTCCTGCCGGGCCGCGCGCGCTTCCACTTCGCGGACCACCCGGGCGGGCGGCAGCGCCTCCAGCGTGGCGCGCGTGTCGGACTCCAGCGCCGCGAGCCGGGCCGGGCCGTCGGGCTCCTCGGCCAGCCGGGCGCGGGCGGCGGCCAGCTCCGCGGGCGGCAGCTCGCCCAGGGCGATTCGTTCCAGCAACCAATCCGGGGTGCGGTGGTGGGCGGATGTCATGCGGCCTCCAGCTCCAGCTCTTGCAGCACTGCCGTCAGCGCCCGCAGGCGCTTGCGCACGCCGGACACGGACAGCCCCACTTCGCGGGCCGTCTGCTCCAGCGTCATCCCATCCACCAGGTGCAGCACCGCGATGTCCTGACTGGACGCGGGCACCCGGCCGAAGAGGCGGTCCAGCAGGCCGCGCGCGGCGGTGCGGGACTCGGTGTCGTCGGCGGAGGCAATCTGCAGCACCAGTTCGTCCTCCCGGTCCTCCGGACGCCGCTTCGCGCCGCGCAGCCTGTTGAGGCACACCGTGGTGGCAATCCGGTGCAACAGGCTCGACGGCGCCGCGTCCTTCAGCGCGCCCTGGTAGCGCAGCAACTGCACGAACACGTCGTGCATGGCGTCCACGGCCTTCTCCTCGTCACGCAAGAGGAAGCGGCAGCGCCGGAGCACCTGGGGGCCATAGCGCCGGTAGTAGGCCTCCACATCGATTGACACCGCTCGCTCGCCTCCCTCGGTTGCCGCGGACAGGGAAACACCGCGGCCTCGGAGAACTGTCACTCGGACTTTTCAGTCCCGTGTTTCCTGGGGACGCTTCGGGAATCTGCGCGGCGTCCTTGTACCCAGGTACAATGCCGCCCTTCGATCCGGTAAAAGCTACAAGCAAGCAGGCACGCGAGCGCGTGAAAGAAGGGCCGGGCACTGTCAGGTTGGCGATGAAATCGGGGCCAGTTCGCTGTAACTGAGAAACACAACCCCGGTACGTTGCCCCCTCGCCCTCCCCTCCACGGCGCCCGTGCTCACCTCCAACGACTCCGCCCTGTCGGGCCTGCTGAACGCGTATCTCGCAGCGCAGCTCGCCGGGAACCGGCGCGAGGCGTTGCGGCTGCTCGTGGACGAGGGACTGCTCCGGGGCATCCCCCTCCAGACGCTGCACCTGGAGGTCATCCAGCCCGCCCAGTATGAAATCGGCCGGCTGTGGCAGGAGAACGTCATCTCCGTGGCGCAGGAGCACCTGGCGACCGCCGTCTCCCAGCTCGCGCTCGCGCACCTGTACCGGCACCTGCCCAGGGACCCATTCAACGGCAAGGTCGTCCTCGTCTCCTGCGTCCAGGGCGAGCTGCATGAAGTGGGCGCGCGCATGTCCAGTGACTTCCTGGAGATGGCCGGCTTCGACGTGCGCTTCCTGGGCGCCAACGTTCCACCGGAGCACCTGGCCCGCATGACGAACGAGCTTCGTCCGGACCTGGTCGCCCTCTCCGTGACGATGACGTACCACCTGCCCGCGCTCCGCGAAGCCGTGGCGCACGTGCGCAAGACACTCCCGGATGTCCACATCGCCGTGGGCGGCCTGGCCTTCAACTGGGCCCCCGGACTGGAGGAGGAGCTGGGCGTGAACTTCTTCGGCAAGGACGCGCGGCAGTTCGTCGCGTCCGCCTGTCGGGCCCTGGGAGTCTGAAAGCACCATGGAGAGCGTGAGCAAGAGCGTGGAAGCACGGGCGGACCGGCTGGCCACCGCCTCTCAGGAGGCGCTCTATCAGGACCCCTTCTGGGCCGCCCGCTACGGGCTGGAGCGCGCGCAGCGCTTCGGTGACGAGGACGCGCGCTTCCACATCCGCTACCTGGTGCAGGCCCTGGACGAGCACCTCCCCTCTGTCCTGGAGGGCTACGCCCGCTGGCTGCGCACCCTGCTGGTGTCGCGCGGCATGTGCTCGCGTCATCTGGACCGGCACTTCGCCGGGCTGGCCGCCGCGCTGGAAGCGGAAGGCTGGGGCCCCGGGAGCGAACCCCACGACTACGTGGGCGCCGCGCGACAGGCCCTTCGCTACCAGGAGGGCCCAGCCCGCCTGCTGGAGGAGGAGGCGCCCGAGCTCGCGCGCGCCGCCACGGCGCGCCTCACGCTCTACATCATCCCCGAGGACCAGCCCCGCCTGGAGGAAGAGCTCCAGTTGCAGCTGTCCTACGTGGCTGACGCGCTCGCCGCCGGGAAGCCCGACCTGCTGGGCGACCATGTGCGCTGGTACGCCGGCTTCTGGCCACGGCGCGGATTTGGCCTCCTGGCATTTCCCAGTGTGCTGGGCATGTTGAAGTCCGTGCTGGGCTCACGTCACCCCGAAGCACGGACACTCCTCTCCGAAGCGGGGGTGTCCTGGGAGGAGACTCGTTCATGAGGCTTCCCGCCTCCGCCGAGCCGCCGTTCTTCGACGACCTCAGCCGCGAGGTCGCCCTGGCCTGCGACGCGGGCGGCACCCTCACCTGGGTGGACGCCCGCGCCCGGAACGCCCTCGCCGCCGAACCCGGACAACCGCTGCGTGGGCTGGCGGCCCAGGGCACCGAAGAGAAGGTGGACCGGCTGCTGGCCCAGGCGCGCGAAGAGAAGGTGGAGGGCTGGGAGCTCATCCTCTGCCGGGACCAGGTGCCCGCGACGTTCGCCTTCCGCGCCCGGCCCCATGACGGAGGCGTGCTGCTGGTGGGCAGCCTGGTGCCGGAGGACTACGGCAGCGCGCTCGAGCGGGTGAGCACCACCCTGAGCGAGCTGTCCGCGCTCCACCGCGAGACGGAGCGCCAGCAGCGCGAGCTCAAGCGCCGCGCGGACGAACTGGCCCGCCTCAACAACGAGCTGGAGGAGTCCAACCGCGGCGTGCGCAGCCTCCACGCCGCGCTGGATGAGAAGGCCGAAAGCCTCCAGCTGGCCGCGGAAATCAAGAGCCGCGTGGTGGCCAACGTCAGCCACGAGTTCCGCACTCCGCTGCACTCCATCCTCGGCCTGTCGAAGGTGCTGCTCAACCCCATCAACGGCCCCTTGAGCGGCGAGCAGGAGAAGCAGGTCCAGTTCATCCGCAACTCGGCGGAGGCCCTCTTCGAGCTGGTGAATGACCTGCTGGACCTCTCCAAGATGGAGGCCGGCAAGGCGGCGCTGCGCCACAGCCGCTTCGTGGTGCACGACGCGCTCAGCGCGCTGCGCGGCATGATGAAACCGCTCTTGCCACCTGGCGTGCCCGTGGAGCTGCGGTTGGTGGAGCCAGACGCGCCGCTGGAGCTGGAGACGGACGAATCCCGGCTGAGCCAGGTGCTGCGCAACCTGGTGTCCAACGCGCTGAAGTTCACCGAGTCCGGCCACGTCACGGTGTCAGCGGCGCCCGGCCCCCGGGACACGGTGGTCTTCACCGTGCAGGACACGGGCATTGGCATCGCGCCGGAGCACCACGAGCGCATCTTCGAGGAGTTCTCGCAGGTGGAGAGCCACCTGCAACGCAAGGCGAAGGGCACCGGCCTGGGCCTGCCGCTGGCGCGCCGGCTGACGGAGCTCCTGGGCGGCACGCTCACCGTGAAGAGCGCGCTGGGACAGGGCGCCACGTTCACCGTCACCCTCCCGCGCGTCCACCTGGAGGTCACGGAGATGACCGGCCTGACGGAGCGCAGCGAGCACCTGGACCCCAGCCGGGCCCCGGTGCTGGTGCTGGAGGACGACCGGCAGACGCTCTTCCTCTACGAGAAGTACCTGGCGCGCTCCGGCTTCCAGGTGCTGCCGGTGCGCAGCACGGATGAGGCCCGGCGCGTGCTGGAGCGCGTGCGCCCCGCCGCCATGGTGCTGGACGTCATGCTGGAGGGCGAGACGAGCTGGGGCTTCCTGGCGGACATGAAGAACAACGAGGCCACCCGCGACATCCCCATCCTGGTGGTGACGGTGACGGACCGCGAGCAGAAGGCCCGCGCGCTGGGCGCCGACGAGTTCTGGCTCAAGCCGGTGGACGAGGTGCGGCTGCAACGCAAGCTGCAAGCCATGGCCCGCACCGGTCCGGTGGAGCGCATCCTCATCATCGACGACGATGATGTGCACCGCTACCTGCTCAAGCAGCTCCTCAAGGACATGCCCTACGTCCTGCTGGAGGCGTCTGGCGGCAAGGAAGGCGTCCAGCTGGCGCGGGAGAAGTCCCCGCACCTCATCTTCCTGGACTTCGTGCTGCCGGACATCACCGCCTTCGACGTGCTGGACGAGCTGAAGGCGGACCCGCGCACGCGTGAGGTCCCCGTCATCCTCCACACCTCGCACGAGCTGAAGGAGGCCGAGCGCTCGCGGCTGGCGAAGGAGACGGCCGCCATCCTCGCCAAGCACACGCTGAGCCGCGAGGTGGCCATCACCCGCATCCGGGACGCACTGTCCAAGGCCGGCCTGGGCTCCCAAGCGCTGCCGCAGGAGGCAAGCCGCCGTGGTTGAGCCCCGTCTGGCCACCGTCCTCAACGTCAACGACGACGACGCCAGCCGCTACCTCGTCAGCCGGCTGCTCTCGCTGGCGGGCTACAACGTGCTGGAGGCGGCCACCGGCATGGGCGCGTTGCTGATGGCGCAGCAACACCGCCCGGACGTCGTCATCCTCGACGTGAAGCTGCCGGACATCAGCGGCTACGAGGTCTGCGAGCGGCTGCGCGCCAATCCCCAGACCGCGGCCATGGCGGTGCTGCACACCTCCGCCACCTTCGTCACCTCCGACAAGAAGGTGCGCGGCCTGGACGGCGGCGCGGACGCCTACCTCACCCAGCCCTTCGAGGGCGCGGAGCTCATCGCCACGGTGAAGTCGCTGTTGCGCCTGCGCCACGCGGAGCAGGTGGCGCGCAACCGCGCCAACGAGCTGGCGGAGATGGACCGCCGCAAGGACGAGTTCCTGGCCATGCTGGGGCACGAGCTGCGCAACCCGCTGGCCGCCATCATGACAGCCATTGGCATCCTGGAGCGCAGGCCCACCAGCGATGACAAGGAAGCGCGGATGCGCGGCATCATCCAGCGCCAGACGAACCACCTGGCGCGGCTGGTGGATGACCTGCTCGACGTCAGCCGCATCACCCGCGACAAGGTGGAGCTGCGCCCCGGCAACGTGGACCTGGTGCCCCTGCTGCGGCAGGTGCTCCAAATCGCGCAGCCCATGGCGGATTCGCGTGGGCTGGGCCTGGACGTCTCGCTGCCTTCCGGTCCACTCTGGCTGCGGGCGGATGCCACGCGGTTGGAGCAGGTCTTCACCAACCTGCTCGACAACGCCATCAAGTACACCGACGCGGGGGGCGTCCACCTGCACGTGGAACTGGAAGGCGTGGGCGGCTCGGCCCAGGCGGTGGTGCGGGTGAAGGACTCTGGCATCGGCATCCCGCCGGAGGTGCTGCCGCACATCTTCGAGCTGTTCGCGCAGGCGGACACCTCGCTGGAGCGCTCGCGCGGCGGCCTGGGTATTGGCCTGACGCTGGTGCGCAAGCTGATCCAGCTCCACGGCGGCGAGGTGACGGCGCGAAGCAACGGCCCCGGCCACGGCAGCGAGTTCGTGGTGAAGCTGCCCCTGGACCCCACGATGGGCGAGTCCGCGCCCGCGCGCGACGCGGTGGACCTCCGCCGCGGCCGGCGCGTCCTGGTGGTGGAGGACAACTCGGACGCGCGTCAGGCCATGCGCGACCTGCTGGAGCTGTGGGGCCACCAGGTGGCGGTGGCGCCGGACGGCCTCCAGGGCGTGGCGCTCGCGGTGGCGCAGCCGCCCGAGCTGGCGCTGGTGGACATCGGCCTGCCAGGGCTGGACGGCTACCGGGTGGCGCAGACGCTGCGCGCCCAGGTGGGCAATCACATCCGGCTGGTGGCCATGACGGGCTACGGCAGCCCCGAGGGACGGGACCAGGCACTGCGCGCCGGGTTCGACCGGCATCTGGTCAAGCCCGTGAAGCCTGACGAGCTGAACCGACTCCTCTCCGAGCTGTGAGGGATTGAAGCGGCGGAGGCTCAGCGGCGGTTCAGCGCGTTGGCCACCAGCCCCAACAGCTTCACCTTCGCGGGCTCCAGCGGACGCACGGTGCGCAGCAGGCGCCGGACCTCGGGGCGCTCCTGCGGCGAGGTGGGCGGCTCACCGGGACGCGCGCCCCCGTTGACGGCGTTCGCGGAGAGCCCCAGGAGCTCATCCGCTGAGACGTGGAGCTCGTGGCACAGCTTCAGCAGCGTCTGCACGCTGGGCAGCATCCCGCCGCGCTCCAAGCGCCCGTAGACCTCGGTGGCCACATCGATACGCTCAGCCACGTCCGCCTGGGTGAGCTCCAGGCGGGTGCGAGCAACGCGCGCGGCAGCTCCGATTGTGGTTGCGAGTTTCTTGTCCATGCCTTACCGACCCGGAACGTTTGGCCGCTGGCATAGGACGTATGGGGGCAGACAGACAGAACTTGCCGGGTCAGTCTCCAATTGTTCACCCATAGGGTTGCTGTGCACGCGGTGGACTTCGCGAGTCCATCCACGACGCGCGGCCGATGCCTTTTCTCGACGGAAAACGTCGAGTGAGAGGCCTCCGCATGCCTTCCGGACCCATGCAGTCACCTGGGTGGCAGGAGAACCTGACACGTTGTGCGGCGACTTTCCTACGGTTCCGTCGAGTCCTGCACGCCGTCCCGCCCTCTAGGGTTGGTTCATGTTTTCAACGTGCGCAGAAGCGGTTCACCACGCTTCATATCTATCTGGAAATACAGGACTTGATGAATCGCAGGAGACCTCACCGGGTGTGCGAACCCCCGGCAGGACTGACACCGGGGGTATTTCCAGACTCAGGTGAACGAGCGTGGTGACGATGCGGCGGATACGCTGAGGGCCGATGGCGGTCGGCCGGAATTTGCTGGTGAAGCTGTGCGTGGCGATGGGCGTGGTGGCGCTGCCGCTGCTCGTCGTCATCCTGGGGGTCGTCTTGCCGCAGCTGCGGGAGCAGCTTCGCGCGGACCGCATCCTGGGACTGAAGCAGGCGGTGGAGACGGCCTACGGCGTGTTGGAGGTCTACGAGGCCCGTGAGCGGTCGGGCGCGCTGACGCGACAGGAGGCCCAGGCGCAGGCCGCGGCACTGCTGGAGCAGCTGCGCTACTCACAGGTGGAGTACTTCTGGGTCAACGACCTGGACACGCGGCTCGTCATGCATCCGTACCTGCCGGACATGCTGGGCAAGGACTTGAAGGGCTACCGCGACGTGCGCGGCAAGCCGGTGTTCGTGGACATCGTCACGCTGGCGCGGGCCCAGGGCCAGGGCGCGGTGTCCTACGAAGCCACGCGGCCGGGCTCGCCGGAGGCCATTCCGAAGGAGAGCTACGTGAAGCTCTTCGCGCCCTGGGGTTGGGTGCTGGGCACGGGCGTGTACGTGGAGGACATCGAGCGCGAGGTGGCGGCGGTGCGCCAGCGCATCCTCCTGGCGGTGGGCGGCGCGCTGGCGCTCGCGCTGATGGCCGGCGCATCTCTGTCGCGCCGGGTGGTGCGGCCGGTGCGGGAGCTGGCGCAGGCGGCGCACCGGGTGGCGCGCGGTGATTTGGAGACCCGGGTGGAGGTGCGCTCCTCGGACGAGGTGGGCCAGTTGGCGGCGGCCTTCAACACCATGGTGACGGGGCTGCGCGAGGTGGTGGCGGCGCTGGTGGATGCGGCGGGCGCCACGGCGGCGGACGCGGAGCGCATCCGAGCCTCCGCGGAGGCGTTGTCCGTGACGACGCGGGAGCAGTCGGACTCACTCCAGCGCGCCGCGCAGACGGTGCAGGGCATGAGCGCGCGGGTGTCGCAGGGAGCGGAGGCGGCGCGCACGGCGGCGAAGACAGCGGCGGACAACGGTCAGGTGGCGCGCGAAGGTGGCGCGGCGGTGGGACAGGCGCTGCGGAAGATGGCGGAAATCGTGGAGGTGGTGGAGGGCTCGGCGCGGACGGTGGAGCGGTTGCAGGCCTCTGGCCGGGTGACGGCGGAGATGTTGCGGCTCATCCAGCAGGTGGCGGAGGAGACGCAGTTGTTGGCGGTGAACACCGCGATTGAAGCGGCGCGCGCGGGCCAGCACGGCAAGGGCTTCGCGGTGGTGGCCGGCGAGGTGCGCAAGCTGGCGAACCGGACGCGGGATGCGGCGGGGCAGGTGCAGACGCTGCTGAGCCGGAGCGAGGCGGACACGCGGGCGGCGGCGGACCTGATGCGCCAGGGCACCACGGCGGCGCAAGAAGGGCTGGGCTTGTCCACGACGGCGGGAGACGCGCTGTCGCGGTTGCTCGCCGGCGTGAATGAGATTGGCGGCAAGGTGGAGCGGATGGCGGACGAGAACACGCGCCAGTCCGCGTCGGGGGAGAGCATCGCCGGGAGCATCCAGGCGCTCTCGGTGCGCTCGACGGAGTCGGTGGCTGGCGTGCAGCAGATTGCCCGCTCCGTGGAAGACCTCCGGGCGCGGGCGTCCAAGCTGAAGGACCTGGCCGGACGCTTCACGGCGCGGGGGTGAATTGGCCGCGGCCCACATGGCCCCCAACCTCCCAGAACTGGGCCACGAACGGTGCCAGTTCTTCGCCAGCATCTGGTTCGCCGCGCGCGCTGGCACCCAATTGAAGTTCAAGGTCCTCTCATTCTGCGTGTTGCTGTCGGGATGTATCCCCCGCTCCGCGACGCTTCCACGCGCCGCACCAGAAGAAGCCGCGTGGTTCAAGTTCCCGAACGCGCTTCCTCCTGATGGCCGACAACGAATGCGCAGCCGCCAGGGACACGGGCCTGGGGAGGACTTGTGGGCAACTCAGGGCGCGCCGTGCGCGGCACCGAGCGCGCGCCGGTCGACCTTGCCCGCGGAGGTCCTCGGCAGGGCATCCACGAAACGAATCGACTTCGGCGCCTTGTAGCGAGCAAGCCGTCCGTCGCAGAAGCGCAGCAGGGCCTCCGCCGAAGGCGCGGTGCCCGGCCGTGCGACGACGAGCGCGCGCGGCGTCTCCCCCCACTTGGGGTCCGCCACGCCGATGACGGCGACCTCGGCCACATCGGAATGCCCCGCGAGGACGCTCTCCACTTCCGACGGGTAGATGTTCTCTCCGCCGGAGATGATGAGGTCCTTGCTGCGGCCCACGATGCGGAAGCATCCCTCCGCGTCCCGCGTGGCCAGGTCACCGGTGTGCAGCCAGCCGTCCGCGAAGGTGCGGGCGGTGTCCTCCGGACGGCGCCAGTAGCCCGCGCACAGGTGAGGGCCTCGCAAGAGCAGCTCGCCCACGTCGCCCGGCTGCGTCTCACCGTCGATGCGAGCCTCGACGTGGAACAGGGGCACGCCCACCGCCCCCGGCTTGCGGCGCACGTCTTCTGGCGGAAGCCAGAAGTTGTTGGGGCCCGCTTCCGTGAGGCCATACCCCGTCTTGAAGTCCACGCCCCGAGCGAAGAAGCGCTCGAAGACGGGGGCCGGGCAGGGCGCGCCACCGCTGATGACCAGCTTGAGGCGTGACAGGTCCACGGCATCGAAGCGCGGGTGGCGCTGCATCTCGATGAACATGGTGGGCACGCCGAAGAAGAGACTCACCACGCCCCGCTGCACGAGGTCGAACACGCCCGCCACATCGAAGCTCCGGCACACCACCGATGCGCCGCCAATGTAGGCCAGCGGCGCGGTGAAGACGCTGAGTCCTCCGGCATGGAACAACGGCGCGTTGAGGATCGCCACGTCATCGGCGGTCAGGCCCCAGCCCATCACCGTGTTCACCGCGTTGGCGGTGATGGAGCGGTGCGTGAGCACAGCGGCCTTCGGCAGACCGGTGCTTCCGCCCGTGTAGCAGAGCACCCATGGAGCATCCTCCTCCAGCTCCAGCGGAGGAAGGGCCACGTCCGTCTGCGTGTCGCGCTCGGAGAAGGCCCGCTCGCTCGGCCCTGGAGCCGCGAGACTGAGCCAGTGGCGCACGAAGGACGCGCCAGACCGCACGGCCTCCACCTGGGCTTGGAACTCCGGCCCGAAGGCGAACACGGCTGGCTCGGCATCCGCGAGCAGTCCACCCAGCTCCGTGGCACTCAGCCGCCAGTTGAGGGGCTGAAGGACGGCGCCCAGCTTCGCGCACGCGAAGAAGAGGTCGAGGAACTCGACGCAGTTGTAGGCGAGCACCGCCACACGGTCCCCTCGCCCCACGCCCAGCGCATGGTGGAGGAAAGCGGCGGTACGCGAAGCCGAATCGTTCCATTCACGAAAGGAGATGCGTCGCTCGCCATGGTCGGCGTCGATGAGGGCGGTACGCTCAGGGGCCAGCGCGGCACGCCGGGCCAGCCAGTCATGGACGATGGGCATGGTATCCACGCTAGCTGAACCCGGCGGCATCGTCCGCTCCCTGCCCGGCAAGCCCTGGCGCCGATACATCGTCGTGTTCCTGTCCAACCTGGGCGACCGCTACTACGACGCGAAAGTGGCCGACGCGGCTGACTTCGCGAAGGACGAAGACGGCTTCCCTTACGTCAGCACGTCCATCAGCGACACGCAGCGAATCCCTGCGCTGGGCCGCCGAATCGACGCGATGATGCGGGAGCGCCAGCGCGCACGCCCCCAGGTTCCTCTCGCGGAGGACGCCGCTCCCCAACAGGCGCCTCGGCCCGCTCGATAGAATGGGGCTTTCGGACGTGCCGTCGCGTGCTTGAAAGTACGTGCCGGGACACACACAGCACGGCCTGAATGTCCGTCATCCCAGGCACACAGAAAGTCGTCACGAACATGCTCGCGCACCACACAACCCAACTCGTTGCATTGAGCCCTGCGCCGTCGACTCTCGCCGAGGGCGCCACGCCACCGTGGCCGCCTCCACCGCTGCGCGTTCAGCCGAAGCCGCCCGCGCATTATCAAGGGACCATGAACACCCTCGTCATCGGCATCGGCCTTCCGTTACTGGGCGCCTACGCCCTCTACGAAAACGAGCGCGCCGTGGCCATGGTGGGCTTCATCGGTGGACTGGTGGCGTGGATCTTCGCCGCGCTCCGGTTCAGCCAGGAGAGCAAAGCCCGCCAGCACAACCAGGCCGAACACTTTGAGCACGTGAGCCGCGCCATCCTGACGTGGGCGCGCATCACGGATTCGGCCATCGTGGAGCAGGTGCGGGACAGCGACGGCCGTGGCACCCACTACCTGCTCGACCTCCACGTCACCCCGTGGCACCCGTCCCACCCGGCGCCGCGAAAGGTGCCCCTCCGGTTGAAAGTCCCGGTGGCGCACGGCCCCCATGTGGTTCCGGGCGCGTACCTCGGCGTGCTCTCCGACCCGGAGGCGGCATGGGTCGTCCCGCAGAGCCTCCTCACCCTGCAAGGCGCGCAGCTCCCCCTCTGAAGCACGCCCTCATGGCACCAACACCAGCTTCCCCACCGTGCCGCCGGACTCCAGTGCCCGGTGCGCATCCGCCACCGCGTCCAACGGAAACGACTTCACCGGTGGCGGCACCAGCTTCCCCTCCTCCAACCAGCCCAAGAGCCGCGCCATGGACTCCTCCAGCACGGCGCGCTGCTCGAACAGGTACGACAGGTTGAACGCCAGCACGCTGGTGTTGTCGTTCGTCAGCGAGAGCGGATCGAACCGGGGCGTGCGCAGCCAATCCCAGGCCAGCTTCGCGTAGTTCGGCCGCCCACCGGTGCGCGGCAGCATGGAGTGGAAGCCGTAGATGACGAGCTTCCCCGGCGACGCCAGGTGCTTGTAGCTGTCGCGCAGCGTGGACGGCCCGTTCGCATCCAGCACCACGTCATACCCACGGGGCGCCGCCTTCTTGGCCGCGCTCCACAAGTCCTCCCGGCTCTTGTCGATGACGACCTCCGCCCCCTGCGCGCGAGCCGTCTCCACCTTGTGCGTCCCACCCACCACGCCCACCATCCGGCACCCGGCGATGCGGCCCAACTGGAGCAACGCCCCACCCACGCCGCCCGCCGCGGAATGCACCAGCACGTTGGCCCCCGGACGCGGATGCGCCAGCTCAAAGAGCGCGTAGTACGCGGTGAGGAACACCGTGGGGAACCCCGCGGCCTGCTCCATGCTCAGCCGCGCGGGCAATGTGAACACCTGGTGACGAGGCACCGTCACGTGGGTGGCGTACCCACCAAAGCGCGTCACGCCGAACACTCGCGCGCCGGGGGCCAGGTCCTCCACCCCTTCGCCCACGGCCTCCACGCGGCCGGCGAACTCAAAGCCCGGGGTGATGGGCCACCCCACGTACTCCTTCGCGGAGGCGTACAGCCCCATGCGGATGACACAGTCCGCATAGTTCACCCCGATGGCTTCGGTGGCCACCCGGACCTCTCCGATTCCAGGTGAAACCTGATTCACCTCTTCAAGGTGGAGCTGTTCGTACCCACCGGCTTTGCGGATGACGACCTTGCGTGCGCGCATACCCCGTTGAGTACCACGCGACGCAGCGCGACAACGTCAGTGCACGTCCAATCGACGGAAGACGCTCGCGTGAGATGTCTCTAGACTCTGTATCGCGCTCGAGGACAGGTCCTGTTCCGGACGCGTCTTCCAAAAACAAACAGAGGAGTATGCCCATGCGATTGAGGCCTTCGCTGTATCTCGCGAGCACGCTGCTGCTTGGCATCACCACCGGCTGCGGCGAGGACATCGCGTCCCACGAAGAGGCGCTCGGTGAGGTGGAAGCCGCGGCGGTCTCCACCGCCGGCGCCACCACGCACTTCCGGAACTGGCTGTCGTCCAACGGCTACAACAGCTACGACTTCGTTCGCACGGACCTCACGGGCGGCAGCTACGGCGGCAAGGCCAGTGCCTCCGACACCGTGACGAAGCAGCCCGTCATCTTCATCCACGGCAACTCGGACAAGGCGGTGGGCTCGGTCTTCGGCCAGACGGGCTGGACGAACTCCCTCGAGTACTTCCACTCGCGGGGTTACAAGACGAGCGAGCTGTACGCGACGACGTGGGGCCCGGCCAACGCGCTCCAGTCGGCGAACCAGTACCACTCGAAGCAGCACGTGATGAAGGTGCGCAAGTTCATCGAAGCGGTGAAGGCGTACACCGGGGCCTCGAAGGTGGACATCATCGCCCACTCCATGGGCGTGACGCTGGCGCGCAAGGCCATCCTCGGCGGCACGGCCCACGACGCGGCGGACGGCGGCACATACAACGTGGGCGCGCCGCTCACGTCCTCGGTGGACACCTTCGTCGGCATCGCCGGCGCCAACCTGGGCCTGACGTCCTGTTACATGTCCGGCCCGTCGACGCCCACCTGCGGCTCCACCAACGGCCTGTACCCGGGCTACCTCTTCTGGGGCAGCGTCACCGGCCGCTCGACGTACCTCAATGACTTGCGCTCGACGAGCGGTTACGAGGGCGCCTTCCGCTACACCATCTACTCCACGGCGGACGAAATCATCGGCTACGACGGCATCGTCTACGGTGAGTACACGTCGCGCATCCCCGGGCAGACGGGTGAGAAGCGCTACACCGGCTACCCCTACGGCCACTTCAACTCGAAGGACCTGACGGCCGAGGTTCAGTACGACATGGTGGTCAACCACACCATCCCGTAGTCATCCGCCCCCGGCGCCTCCACCCTCGCGAAAGGGTGGAGGTGGACCGGCTCAACACCCCATTACGGCTGGGGCAGCACGCCCGGCGTCGGCTCGCCTTCCTGGCCCGGCGTGGGCGGAGGCAGGCGCTCCGGCGTGAGCGGCTCGGACGCCGGCGCGGGCGGAGACTCCGGCCGCGGCGCCTCCTCCTTCGCGGGAGCGGACGGCACCTCGATGCGCCCCGCCGCCGCGTCGCGGACGAAGGCGAAGGCCGCCTCGTTGAAGCGCTCCGCACAGTCGAGCTGCACGGTGTGCCCACAGCCCTCCAGCGCCACCAGCTTCGCGCCGGGGATGTGGGACGCGCCGTACTCCATGATGCCGCGCGCCTCGCCGCCGTGGAGGAAGGGGCTGGGGATGAGCCGGTCATCCGTGCCGTAGATGATGACGGTGGGCACGGTGACGCGGTGCAGGTTGTCGCGCACGAAGTCGTTGTGGGACAGGCCTCGCACCGTGCGCACGTTGGCGTAGGCGTAGGCGTCGAACTCGGGCGACTTCGCCAGCCGCACGCGCTCCTCAATCAGCCACTCCAGCTCCGGCCGCCAGTGCATGAAGTTGGCCTGGCGCACGCTGCCCCAGATGCTGGCCTCCGGCGCGGACTTGATGAACTCGGAGCTCATCGCCCGCGCGAACCACTCCTTCTCCCGCCAGCTGAACTTCTCGAAGCCGGCGGGCGACGCCAGCACCAGCGCGCTCAGCGACTCCGGGTAGCGGATGGCGAAGGAGAGCGACGTCTGCCCGCCCATGGAGTGACCGGCGAGCACGGGCTTGTCCAGGCCCAGGCCGTCCACCAGCTCCAGCACCGCGTCCGCCATGGCCTCCATGGTGTACGGGAAGGTGCCGGGCTTGTCGGACTTGCCGTAGCCGGGCAGGTCCACCGCGATGACGCGGTAGCCCTGTTGCTGGAAGGCGTCCAGCTGCGCCCGCCAGAACTTCAGGTACGAACCCAGGCCGTGGATGAAGACGACGGCCTTCGCGTCCGGGCCGCTGCCGGGCATGTCGACGTAGGCCATCTGGGGCACCACGGCCATGCCGTACTGATTCGCGGTGCGCGGAAGCGGAATCCGTTTCACCGGCCAGGGCTGCTTCGAGCCCTCGGAGGTGTAGTCCAAATCCTGGAAGGAGAGCGCGGGCTGGTGCGCGTACGAGCGCACGCAACCGGCGGAGGAGAGCCCCGCCGCGAGGAGCAGGGCCGTGAATGCGCGGGAGGTGCTCATGGTCAGAACGCGTACCAGGTGAAGGTGGTGAAGACGGAGAAGGGATTGGTCCGGATGGTGGGCGAGCCGTCGTAGAAGCTGCCCCGGAACAGGTAGCCCGCGTGCAGGCCGGCCGTCATGAGGTAGCGGATGTGGTAGCGCAGCTCCGCGTTGACCTCGGTGCCGATGTACCGGCCGCGCTCGACCTCGGGCGTCCACCGCACGGGCGTCGCGTCGGAGGTGGCGGTGCCCACGCCCAGCTTGAGGTTCAGCTTGTTGGGCACCATGTCCCACGCCGCGGTGGCGATGGCGGCGCGCATGCCGTAGCCCTGGTTGGAGATGTCCGTCACCGCGCCCGTGTAGTTGTTCACCGTGCTGGTGAACGGGAACAGGATGAGCATCTTGTGGTTGAACCACACCGCGCCCGGCAGGCCGTACTGGTTGAGCGTGAAGGCACCGGTGTAACGGCTGTCAGAGAGGTCGTCGTCACCGGTGGTGTACATGCCCTCCAGCGTGAGCATGTCCGCGGGCCCGCGGCCCCACTGGTACATCAGCTCCAGGTTGGCGGAGAGGCCGGAGATGTTGAGCTCGGCTAGGGCGGAGCGCTCCGGGTCGTCGCTGACGTACTTGCCGCCGTTGTACATGACGAAGCCGGACGCGCCGAACCGGCCCGTGCGGAAGTCGATGTTGTGGTTGAAGTTGGCGCCCGCCCAGAAGACGTTGCCCGTGGGCCGCGCGATGTCGAAGCGCGCCGTGCCCGTGAAGGTGTTGAGCCCCGTGGAGGACGGACCGCTCTTCACCAGGCCTTCGAAGGCGTAGGCGTCACCCTTCGTCTGGTCGTTGAGGAACCACAGCGACAGGCCCACGTTGGTGTTGGGCCGCACCGGGTAGACGTAGTCACCGGTGATGAGCCAGATGTACTTCAGGCGCGGGTCGTTGCGCGTGCCCTTGTCCGCCTGCGCGGTGCCCAGCGGCATCAGGCTCAGCTTGGCCAGACCCTTGTAGCCACTGAAGAGGGAGATGCCCGTGGCATCGCTGCCCAGGAAGCTCATCTTGTAGCCGGTGCGGGTGATGTCCGACAGCGGCGTGCGCGTGGGGTCGTAGACGTTGTCGTAGACGGGCTGCGTGCCCACCAGCAACGTCAGCTCACGCGGCTTGCGCGTGGGATACAGCGCGACGTTGACGTTCTTCGTCTGGATGTTGACCTGGTCGGCGTTGAAGCCGCCGCCCTCGTTCTGCTGGAGCGCGTTGGCCGACCGGCCCCACATGTAGTCGATTTCGAACTGGGCCCGGAAGGAGGCCAGCCCATCCACGAAGTGGGGGCTGTACTCCATGACGGGAATCCACCGCTGCTCGATGAAGTACGCGGACAGGCCCGGCTCGGCGCGCACCGCGCTTCCCGCGGGCATGCCAATGGGGCCCAGCGACACGCCGCGAAGGCCGGCCGGGTCGCCCACCTGGTTCTGCACCGACACACGCGTGAAGAAGTAGTTGATGAGGCTGAACTGACTCGGCTTCGCGTCCTCGTCGCGGTTCGCCTCGTCGTTCCACTCACCGTAGTAAAGGCCGGGAACGGGCGTGCTCTGCGCCGCCGCCGGAAGCGACACACCCGCCAGCGCCAACGCCAGGGCTCCCGCGGACCGCCGCGCCGCCCTGCGTGCCTCGGACAACCACCACCGTGCCATAAACACCTCGGCCCCGTGCGCGGGGGCGCTCCCAGCCTTCCGGCGGGACTGCGAACGTCTGCGTGCTCGACTTTTCCCGTGGCCCGCGGACTGCCCGCCTCGCGAGGCCGTGCTCCACCCCTGCCGCGCCCGCGCCACACGGCACCCGCCGGGCACGGGCCCCACGCGGAAGGGAGGAGGAGCACGCCTCCCTTCCGGCGGGACTCACGCTAGCCGCCGATGGTGTAGCGCTGCACCGCCTTGCCCTCGAACGGCCGGCTCTCGCCCCCGATGACCTGGTTCACCGTGGCCGAGCCCACCGAGCCCGCCGCGCAGTTGGCGCCCGTGGCGCCGCCCTCGAAGAAGAGCTCCAGGTCCAGCGTCCGCCGGTCCGCGGAGAACGCGCCGCGGCCCACCTGGCGGAAGCCCGGGAAGGTGAACGCGACGTCGAAGCACTCGCCGTCCCCCTGCACGTTCTCGATGCTCACCACGGTCGAGGTGAAGGTCAGCGCGTTCTGCGGGAGCTCGGGGTTGCAGGTGCCGGACATGCCCGCGTTCGGCGCGCCCTCGATGGTGCCCGGGATGCTGTCGACCCGGAAGTTGCCGCCCTGCACCGTCATGGTGACGCTCTGATAACACTGCGAGCTGGCACCGAAGTTGATGTCTTCACTGAAACCGTTCGGATGGCTGGGAATGTTGGCCCCAGTCATCGTCAGCGTCTTGCCTTCCACGAACGCCAGGATGCCCTGCGGCGTGCTCAGGTTGGGCGTGTTGTCCACCGGGTCGCTCTCACCACAGCCCACCAGGGACAGCGCAGACGTCATCACCGCGGACAGCAGCATCTTCTTCATGGGTTGCTCCTCTTCCTCCGGCGGGCATCGCCGGGCTGACGCGACAGTCGACAGGCAGCGAGCCACCGTTGGCGTGGCCCGTCCTTCAAGGTGCGTTCACGCTCAATGACGCGAGCGGTCCCGGTCCGCGGCCACGGCCGCGTCGCGAAGCTCACGCTTGAGAATCTTTCCGGCCGCGGAGATGGGCAGGCGCTCCATCAGCTCCACGCGCTTGGGCACCTTGAAACGCGCCACGCGTCCCCGCAGGTGCTCCAACAGCGCCTCCGCCGAAACCTTCCCATCCGGCTTCAACACCACGAAGGCGCGGCCAACCTCGCCCCACTTCTCGTCGGGCACACCCACCACGGCGCACTGCGCCACCGCGGGGTGCTCGTACAGCGCGGACTCCAGCTCCAGCGGGTAGATGTTCTCTCCGCCGGAGATGAACATGTCCTTCTTGCGCCCGGCGATGGTGAAGAAGCCGTCCGCGTCCACGCGCGCCAGGTCGCCGGTGTGCAGCCACCCTTCCGCGTCAATCGCCTCGCGCGTGGCGGCCTCGTCCTCGAAGTAGCCGGAGCACATGGAGGGGCCCTTGAGGAGCAGCTCACCCACCTCGCCCGTGGGGACCTCCCGGCCGTCGTCATCCACCAGCTTCGCGGCGATGAAGTAGTTGGGCCGGCCAATGGAGCCCGCCTTCGACACCGCGTACTCCGGCCCCATGCTGAAGAGGCCCGGGCCGAACTCCGTCATGCCGAAGCCCTGCTTGAAGGGCACCGGGTGCACCGCCTGCCACGCCTGGATGAGCGGCACCGGCAGCGCCGCGCCGCCGCTGGTCATGAAGCGCACGGAGGAGAAGTCCGTCGTCTTGAAGCGCGGCGACTCCAGGAGCTGCTGGTACTGCGTGGGCACCGCGAAGAAGAGCGTCACCTTCTCCCGGGGGATGAGGTCCAGCAGCGCCTCCGGCTCCCACCGGCGCATGAGGACGACGGTGCCGCCCACGGTGAGCAGCGGCAGCGTGTACACGAGCAATCCACCCGTGTGGAACATGGGCGTGTGCGTCACCGTGACGTCGCCGGGCCGCACCTCGTGGACCAACGTGTTGAGGGTGTTCCACGCCACCATGCGGTAGCTGACGCGCGCCCCCTTCGAGCGCCCCGTCGTTCCGCCGGTGAAGATGAGGCAGAGGATGTCCTCCTCGGACACCGCGTCCTGCGTCACCGGCGAGCCCGGCACGTGGGCCAGCGTCGCCGCGTAGGCGTCCGCGCCCGGCAGGCCCTGCGACTCCAGGGACACCAGCCGGGGGCCGCCGCCCAGGCGCTCGCGGACGTCCGCCACGGTGTCGCGGAAGTCGTCGCCGAAGAGGAGCACGCAGGGACGGATGGAGCGCACCAGGTCCGCCAGCTCGGCGGCGTGCAGGCGCCAGTTGAAGGGGACGAAGACGGCGCCAATCTTCGCGCAGGCGAACAGCGCGTCCAGGTACTCCACGCCGTTGTGGGCCACGATGCCCACCCGGTCGCCCTTCTTCACGCCGGCCACGTCACGCAGCCAGCCGCCCAGCGCTGTGGCGCGCATGTTCATCGCGCGGTAGGTGAAGCGGCCCGCGTCACCCCGGGACGGGTCCACCACCGCGACACTGTCGGGCCAGTAGAGGGCGCCACGGCCCATCCAGTCACCGATGAACATGTGCGCGCCCTCCGTCATGGCGTGACTCAGGCCGTCCAGCGGTAGAGGGCGGAGGCCATGGCGAGCCCGCCGCCGCTGGCACACAGGGCCACCAGGTCGCCGCGCTTCACCTTGCCCTGCACCACCGCGTCATCCAGCGTCATCGGGATGCAGGCCGAACCGGTGTAGCCCCACTTGTCCATGGTGTAGTGGGCCTTCTCCATCGGCTGGCCCAGGATCTTCATGGTCGCTTCGATGGTGCGCAGGTTGAGCTGCGTGAAGACGAACTGCTTCACGTCGTCCAGCTTCAGGTTCTGCCGCTTGAGGAGCTGGTCCAGCAGCATGGGCCAGCGCTCGGTGTTGAACGTCGCCGGGAACTTGCGGACGAACTGCACCGCGGGCTTGCCGCCCGTGAGTTCCAGCGACTCCGCGGTGGCCGGGCGGTTGGTGCCGCCGGTGTAGACACCCAGCGCGTCGTGGTACTCGCCGTTGGCCAGCAGCTTCGCGCCCATGAAGCCGGGCGTGTCACCCGCGCCCAGCACCACCGCGCCCGCGCCGTCCGCGAACAGGGTGGCGGTCTTCTTGTCCTTCCAGTTGATGTAGCGCGACATGCCGTAGGCGCCCACGACGAGGATGCGCCGGTAGCTGTCATCCGCGGCAATCGTCTTGGAGCCCACGTCCAGCGCCGTCACCCAGCCCGCGCACGCGCAGTTGAGGTCGTAGGTGCCGGCGTTCACCGCGCCCAGCTTCGCCTGCACCACCGAGGCCGTGGCGGGGCTGAGATAGTCCGGGGTGTCGGTGGCGATGATGATGAGGTCCAGCTCCTCCGGCTTCGTGCCCGCGCGCTCCAGCGCCTGGCGGGCGGCGCCCACGCAGAGGTCGGAGGTGGCCTGGTCATCCGCCATCATGTGGCGTTCGCGAATGCCCACGTTCTGCTGGAGCCACTCATCCACCTTCTCACCGAGAATCTTCTCGACGTCAGCGTTGGTGAGGACCTTCTCGGGGACGTAGCGGCCAGTGGAGAGAATCTGGGCGTATCGCATGGGTGTTCGTCAGCTCCGGGCGGCGCGCGCCGGTCGGCGGGCGGGACGCAGGGTGTTCTTCTTCAGGGGCTTCGGTTTGGGCTTCGGCTTCGGCTTCGAAGCGGCGGAGGACTTCACGGTGTTGCGGCCCGTGGACGCGCGCGGGTCCAGGCCGTGGGAGATGAGCGCCATCGCGGTGTCGAGGACGCGCTCGAGCCCCGGGTCCTCCTCCCAGAGGACCCAGCGCATGCCGAGGAAATCACTGATGCCCATGAGGCAGTAGGCCAGCGCCTCCGGGTCCATGCGCCGCACCTGGCCCGCCTCCATGGCGCGGGTGAGCCCGCTCACGTAGCCGCGAGCGAAGCGGTCGTAGTAGCGGCGGTAGCAGGCCTCATCCACGAACTCCGCCTGGCGCACCACGCGATAGAGATTGGGGTGCTGCCGCACGAACTGGAAGAAGGTGCGCAGGCCCTGGCGCTCCACGTCGACGCGGTCCTCGCAGCCGGCCACGGACTCGGCGATGAGCCGGCGCAGGCGCGTGCCCAGCTCGTCCACCACTTCGACGAAGATGGACTGCTTGTCGGGGAAGTAGACGTAGAACGTCCCGAGCGCCACGCCACCCTTGCGCGTGATGTCCGCGATGGAGGCGCGCTCGTAGCCCTTCTCACCGAAGACCGACTCCGCGGCCTTCAACAGCTTCGCACGCGTCTTCTGGCCTCGCGGCGTGACGGGTCCGGAGCGGTCTTGAGAAGATGAAGCCCGATTCATGTTTCACCTAGCGGTAGCACCCGGCAGGGAGGGTGTCAAAGCACGGTCGATGGCTTCGCGCGTCAAACCGCACGTTCGACGCACGGCGTCAGCGCTCGTGCGGCGCCGACGTGTGCAAAGCCTACTCTGAATGTTCAGTACACGTGCTCACGCGACGGGAGCCGTTGCGCGTCGGGACGTGCCGCGCAGGAGGCGGCGCGGGCACGACATGCCCCATCATCCTCGGCCTGAGTGACTGCCGGTGACACGGAGTCGACGGGCAGATACACGGCCGCTCATGCGTGGCTCCTCCGAAGCGACATGCAGCCCACCGCACCGCGCTCGGAGCTGGAAATCACAAACACATAGAACTGTCGGCCATGGCCTCGCGAGAGGTCGTGCGCCGCCAGGCAGACTCCCAGCGCGCCACTGACAGCCCCACGTCCCCCACATCGGTGCCGGACAGGTGCAGCCGAGGCGCCCCGAGTCACGCACCAAGGCGGACGCGCACGCAACCCCACTCATGGGACTGCCACTGCTCGCCATTGAGGTCGGCGTAGATATCCCCTTCAAAGAGAGACGGCAGACCCGACAGGATCTCCTGGATGCACGCAGCGAGCCCGCGGCCCATGTTCTGCCGCCCTGACCCAAAGTGATCGGGCTCCCGGCCCGTGACGCGGACCTGTTGTCGCGAGCACGGCGCACGGCGACGGGGGGCTGGTTCGTGCGCCTCACGCATGCGCCGCTCGTTCGCAACAACCCAGCCCACGCGGGCGGGCGGCTTGGAACCGATGAGCGCTTTCCGGAAATCGGTGGGCACGCTGCGCCGTGAACAGTCAGGCGCCAGCCCTCCGTTCATCCGGACACAATGCGCGGCGTCAACGAGCCCCGGGCAGGTGCCACCGCACCTGGCTCGCCCCAGCTTCGCGCCACCGTCCAGCCGAGGCGTCCCCCGGCGGACGGACACACCTTTCCACTGTCAGCATCGACACAGTTCACGGTGCGAATGGACGTCACATTCGAGGTTGCACCCTTGGAGCATCAAATATAAATTATCTGCCATCCCGCTAAAGTGCCTATAAATTCAAGGCAAACGCCCCCATGTTCCTGGACGAACTAGACCACCGCATCATCGACATGTTGCAGCGCGATGGCCGCGCCACGCAGCTGGAGCTGGCGCGTGCGGTGAAGCTGTCCCAGCCGGCGGTGGCGGAGCGGATCCGCAAATTGGAGGAGCGCGGCGTCATCACGGGCTACTCGGCTCGTGTGGACGCGGCGAAGCTCGGCAAGGACATCACGGCCTTCATCGGCGTGAGCATCGAGCACCCGAAATACTTCGACGAGTTCCTGACGAAGGTGTTGTCGCTGCCGGACGTCCTGGAGTGCCACCGCGTGGCGGGCCAGGACTCATACCTTCTCAAGGTGAAGACGGCGAACACCCGTTCGCTCGACTCCCTTCTGGTGGGAACGCTGCGCACCATCGCGGGAGTCACCCGCACGCAGACGACCATCGTCCTGACGTCCATGAAGGAGGACACGCATGTCCACGTGCCTCCGCAGCCCCCGAAAGGAGCGTGACGTATGAGCGCCGACGCGATGAGCGCCCCCCTTCCCCCGCCGCCCGTATGGCGGTTGGCCCAGCGGATGTCCCGCATCAAGACGTCCGCGGTGCGCGAAATCCTGAAGGTCGCCGAGCGGCCCGACATCCTCTCCTTCGCGGGAGGCCTGCCGGCCCCGGAGCTCTTCCCGCTGGAAGCCATCGCCGAGGCGCACGCCGAGGCCCTGGCCACCGAGGGACGCGCCGCGCTCCAGTACAGCACCACTGAGGGCTTCGGCCCGCTGCGTGAGTGGATTTGCGGCCACCTCCAGAATCGCGGCCGCCAGTCCAACGCGGACCAGGTGCTCATCACCAACGGCTCGCAGCAGGGCATCGACCTGGTGGCCAAGGTCCTGCTGGACCCCGGTGACCTCATCATCGTGGAGAACCCCAGCTACCTGGCGGCGCTGCAGACGTTCGGCGCCTATGAGGCGCGCTTCGCCACGGTGGGCAGCGACGACCAGGGCATGCGCACCGACGACCTGGAGCGCCTGCTGGCCACGCACAAGCCCAAGCTGGTGTACGTGGTCGCCAACTTCCAGAACCCCAAGGGCACCACCCTGTCGCTGGAGCGGCGGCGCGAACTGGTCCGCCTGGCCCAGCAGTACCGCTTCCTCATCCTGGAGGACGACCCGTACGGCGAGCTGCGCTTCCGCGGCGAGCACCTGCCGTCCCTGTCCGCCTTCGACGACGAGGGCGTCGTCGTGTCGCTGGGCACCTTCTCCAAGACGCTGGCCCCGGGCATGCGCCTGGGCTGGGTGGTGGGCCCGCGCGACTTCGTGCGCAGCCTGGCCATCGCCAAGCAGTCCACCGACCTGCACACGGCCACGCTGGCTCAGCGCGCGGTGGTGAAGCTGCTGGCGCGCTTCGACTACGCGGCCCACCTGGAGTCGCTGCGCCCCGTCTACGGCGAGCGCGCCCAGGCCATGCTGGATGCCCTCCAGGCGCACATGCCCGCGGGCACCCAGTGGACGCACCCCGAAGGCGGCATGTTCCTGTGGGTGGAGCTGCCCGGCGGTCTGGACGCCCAGGCGCTGCTGCCCAAGGCGGTGGAGCAGAAGGTGGCCTTCGTACCGGGCGCGCCCTTCTTCGCCAACAACCCGCGCCCGGAGTTCATGCGCCTCAACTACTCCAACCGCCCGCCGGAGCTGATTACCGAGGGCATGCGCCGCCTGGGCGCCGTGATTGCCGCCGAGCTGGGTTGAGCCGCTGACGGGGCACCTTTGCCGCGCCGCGTCGGAAACGACGCGGCGCTTTTCGTTCCAGCGAAGTTGAAGATTGATTCAGGTTTCACATCGCTCACCGCTGGCCAGCGCGGTCGGGGTTTCGTACCCTGCGCGGCATTTCGTATCACCCCACCTGCCGGAGAGACACATGCAGCTCAAGGACCTGAAGATCATCGTCACGGGCGGCGCCCAGGGCATGGGCGCTCACTTCGCGCAGCGCCTGCACGAGGCGGGCGCCCAGGTGGCCGTGGGTGACGTGGCCGAGGAGCGCCTCGCCGCGCTGCCCGCCGGCATCCACCGCCGCAAGCTGGACGTGTCCTCCGAGGAGGACATCGTCTCCTTCGTGAACTGGGCGCAGGGCGCCATGGGCGGCCTCAACGGCCTCATCAACAACGCGGGCATCCTCCGTGACGCGCTGCTGGTGAAGAAGGACCGGACCACCGGCGAGGTGAAGAAGCTGTCCACCGCCGACTGGAACGCCGTCATCGGCGTCAACCTCACGGGCGCCACGCTGATGGTGCGCGAGGTGGTGGCGAAGGTCGCCGAGTCCGGCCAGAAGGGTGGCGTGGTCGTCAACATGTCGTCCATTGCCCGCCACGGCAACCGCGGCCAGTCCAACTACGTGTCCGCGAAGGCGGCGCTGGCGGCCAACACCGTCACCTGGTCGCGCGAGTTCAGCCCCTTCGGCGTGCGCGTGGGCGCGGTGGCCCCGGGCATGATCGAGACGCCGATGACGCAGGGCATGAACCAGAAGGCCCGCGACGCGCTGGTCTCCAACATCCCCGTGGGCCGCATCGGCGTGCCCGAGGACATCTGGCTCGCCGTGAAGTTCATCCTGGAGTGCGACTACTTCAACGGCCGCACCATCGACGTGGACGGCGGCCTCAACTTCTGAGCCTCCTCCTCCGGGCGGCACGGCAGCGTGCCGCCTGGAGGGTCCGCTGGGATGCCGCGCTTCATCGCCGGCTGGCGTCACTGAGGCGCATGTCCCTCAGCAGCGCGGGCTCGTCCGCGTAGAGCAGCTTGTAGGCGCTGTAGCTGCCGAGCACCTTCTTCACGTACTCGCGCGTCTCCTCGAAGCCGATGTGCTCCACCCACTCGTCGAGCTCCGCTTCAGGCAGCGCATGCCGCCAGCGTTCCACCGCGCGCGGCCCGGCGTTGTAGGCCGCCACCGCGTAGGCCACGTTGCCGCCGAAGTGTTTGACCAGTTGTCCCAGGTACGCCGCGCCCAGGCGGATGTTGGTGTGAGGCTGGAGCAACGCGGACTCACCCGGCATCGGCATGTCCAGTGAGTCCGCCACCTGTCGCGCCGTGGCCGGCATCAGCTGCGCCAGGCCCAGCGCGCCCGTGGCCGAACGCGCGCGGGCATTGAAGCGGCTCTCCTCGCGGATGAGGCCCTGGAGCAGGTCGGGGTCCACGCGGTGGGCCCGCGCGTAACGGGCAATGGACGAGCGGTACGCCAGCGGCCAGGTGGCCTCCCAGATGGGACGGGACGCGGCGCTCAGCGGACCGTGCACCTCCTGCTTCAGCGAGGTGCGCGCCACCTGCCGCGCGGCCCGATTGCGGCCGGTGCGCTTCAGCGTCTGATACAGCAGCCGCGCCGGCGCCTCGGGCAGCGCGCGCGCATCCACGGCGAGGAACTCCTCCACCGCGCCGGGCAGCCCCAGGCGCATCAGCTCCACGCCCGCGTTGAAGCGCGCGTCCTTCGCCAGCGCGCCGGGCGGCAGCGGCCAGATCTCCTCGGACTCGCCCACCTCCTCCACCGCTTCGTCCGCCGGGGCGGCGTCGCGGCCGGAGCCGCCAGTGCCCTCCATGGCCGCGGCAGGCACGGGCTTGGGGTACAGCCGCGCCACGCGCTCCGGTGAGAGCAGCGCGAGCCGTGAGCGGGCCAGCATCCCGTACCAGGCCGCGGGGCGCTCGGCGGCGATGTGCGCGTATGCATCGAGCGCCGCCTGCGCCGAGGCGCCGGACTCCTGCATGCGCGCACGCCAGTACCGCGAGCGCCACAGCGCCTCGTCCGTGCGCGCCGCTTCGGGCAGGTCCTCCACCGCCTTCAGCGCGGCCAGGGCCGCTGGGGCGTTGGCCTTGCGG
Organism: Myxococcus virescens; assembly: GCF_900101905.1. NCBI lineage: Bacteria > Pseudomonadati > Myxococcota > Myxococcia > Myxococcales > Myxococcaceae > Myxococcus > Myxococcus virescens. The sequence continues at coordinate 93,442 of NZ_FNAJ01000006.1, forward strand.
GAGTGCAGCCAGAAGGCACGGAAGAGCGACTCCGACGCGAAGTTCCCCGCCGGATAGCGCCGCGCGGCCTCTTCGTAGCGCGCCAGGGCCGTCTCCACGTCGCCCGTGCGCTGGAGCAACCACGCCTCGAAGAAGAGCGCGTCATCCGCGTAGCCATGCTCCGGGTAGTCCCGGGCGAGCGTGGCGTAGGTGGTGACGGCCGCCTTTGGCTCCACCACTGACTGGGAGTAGCCCAGGATGTAGAGCGCCTGCGGCCGCTGCTCGGACGCGGTGCAGCCCGCCACCATGGGCTCCAGCACCTCGATGGCACGGCGGTGCTTGCGCTCCTTGCGCAGCGCCCGGCCGTAGGTGAGGTGCGCGCGGCAGGCCAGCTCGTCCGGCAGCTCCAGGTGCGGCAGCACCTTGTCCAGCAGCGCCATGCCGGCATGGTTGCGGTGCAGCTCCACCAGCGCCTCCGCGCGGCGCACCCGCCACTTGAGGGGCAGCGGCAACCCCTTCAGCCGCTTCTCGGCGCGGCGCGCCTCGTTCGACAGCGGGCTGGTGGCCCACACCTCCAGCAGCGCGCGGTGCTCGGCGTTGTACTGCCCTTGCGCGCGCGCCAGGTCACAGATGGCCAGCAGTGCCTTCATCCGGAGCGCGTCCGGCCCTCGCGACTGGCGGCTGTCGATGAGCTCCTGGAGCGCCGTCAACGCGCCCGGAATGTCCCCCCGCCGCTGGAGCACCCGCGACAGGCTGAAGCGGGCCTCCGGGTACAGCGGCGAGCCCGGGCTCACGCCGCGGTACTGCCCGGCGGCCGTGTCCAGCTTGCGCCGCCGCTCGTTGGCCTGGGCGGCCCGCAGCAGGCTGTGGTCGCGCAGCGCGCCGTAGCCGTCCGCCAGCGCGGCGAACTCCTCGGCCGCCACCGCGTGGTTGCGCGCCAGCAGCGCGCTCTGCGCCATGAGGAAGCGGACCTGCGGCGTGGCCTCCTCCTGGGCTAGCAGGCTCCGCGCCCGCGCGTAGCGCCCGCGCCGGAACTCCGCGTGGGCCTTCGCCAGGGTGCCTTCCGCGAAGTACGGCGCCAGTTGCTCCGGCCCGAAGGCCGCGGTGGACAGCTCACCGTCGGACGGCTGCGCCACGGGTGAGTCGAGCAGCGCTTCCAACTGGTCCTCGGAGAGCACCTCGCCGGGCTCTTCCTCCAGGGGCGCCTGCGCCCAGGAAGGGGATGCGCCCAGCATGCCCGCGCACGTGAGGAGCACCACGGCGCCTGCTCGAAGTCCGTCCATGACCGCCCTCTTTGTCGAACCAGGGGCGGCAATCCATCGTCACTCGCCGTGCGTTTGGGATGGGGGGCGCCGCGTTTTCCCGCGTGCCCTGTCATCCAGCGAATACAGCGCTGATGTGCGCGGCCGGGCCCGTGCGGGAAATCCAACGGCCGCGCCCGGCACCTCCCGACTCCCACCACACCGGAACTATTGTAACATGGTTGCTCAAACGGAACGGCCGTGACATATGTCGCCGACCGCGTGACGTGCGCCGCTCGTCCGCGGCATCCCCCCTTGAGCCGGAACTCGCGATGCAACTACGACCCCTCCAACTCGCCCTCTTGACCGCGACGGCCCTCTTCCTTGGAGCCTGCGGGTCCGACGACTCCAATCCGCCCGACCCCACCGAGGAATGTGGTGGCCACGGCCACCTGCACGGTGACCACTGCCACTGCGACGCGGGCTACACCGAGCAGGACGACACCTGCGTCCCCACCGAGGAGCCCGTCGACGAATGTGGTGGCCACGGCCACCTGCACGGTGACCACTGCCACTGCGACGAGGGCTACACCGAGCAGGACGGCACCTGCGTCCCCGCCGAGGAGCCCACGCCCGACTGCGGCGAGCACGGCCACGCCCATGGCGACCACTGCCACTGCGACGCCGGCTACGTCGAGCAGGACGGCACCTGCGTTCCCGAGACGCCCACGCTGGACTGCGGCGAGCATGGCCACGCCCACGGCGACCACTGCCACTGCGACGCGGGCTACGTCGAGCAGGGCGGCACCTGCGTCCCTGCCGAGGAGCCCACGCCCGACTGCGGTGAGCATGGCCACGCCCACGGCGACCACTGCCACTGTGACGCGGGCTACGTCGAGCAGGACGGCACCTGCGTCCCGGAGGAGCAGCCCGGGCAGGTGGAACTGCCTGACTACGCCCTGGTGCCCATTGGCCATCCCGGGGGCACGGGCAGCTACGCCCAGGCCCTGAACGACGCGGGGCAGGTCGTCGGGAACGTGCGCTCCGCCATCGTCGGCGGCACGCCGTCGCCGCTCATCGCCTATCACTGGGGGAGCGACACCCTCACGGAGCTGGGCACCCTGCCGGGCAGCAACGCCTTCAGCCGCGCCTACGGCATCAACGCCAGCGGCGTCGTGGTGGGCGAGAGCGACAACGACGCGCCCCGGGCCTTCCGCTGGGAAGCTGGCGTGCTGACCGACCTGGGTACGCTGGGCGGCGCCACCGCCGTCGCCACGGACATCAACGACAGCGGCGTCATCGTGGGCAGCTCGTCCACGGGGACCGCGAGCCGCGCCTTCCGCTGGGAGGCGGGGACGATGACGGACCTCGGCTCACTGGACGGGCTGGGCACCACCCTGGCGCGCGCCTGGGCCATCAATGCCCAGGGCGACGTGGCGGGGTACTCCAAGAACGCCCAGGGCGTGACGCGCGCCACGCTCTGGACGCACGACGGCACCCGCGTGAACCTGGGCTCGCTGGACGTCTCGCGCGCCAGCCAGGCGTATGACGTGAACGACTCGAGCACCGTCGTGGGCTCCTCGGTCGTGGGCGCCGCCGCCGATGGCTCGCCCATCTACAACGCCTTCGTCTGGAGCGATGGCACCATCCGGAGCCTGGGGACGCTGCCCAGCCTGCCGGCCGCCGTCCACAGCGAGGCCAAGGGCATCAACGCGGAGGGCTGGGTCGTGGGCTACGTCGGTCAGTACTACGGCAACACCACGCTGGGGACCGCGGCCGCCGTCGCCTGGGTGGGCGGGCAGGTTCACGACCTCAACAGCGTGCTGCCCGCCGACAGCGGGTGGACGCTGCTGAGCGCCGAGGACATCAATGCCCGCGGAGACATCACGGGCATCGGCCGCTTCAACGGCACCATCACCGCCTACAAGCTGGTCCGGCAGTAGCCCCCGCGCCGCGTGGGCCCGAGGGCATCCCCCCGGGCTCACCGCTCCAGGGCGGAGACAATCCCGCCGACGGGCGACGGCTCGCCCCGCAGGCGCTGGAAGAAGCTCCGGTTGTCCGAGCCCACGTCGAACATGCTCAGGTGGGTGGTGTTGCTGTTGTTGCCCGGCCGCATGCCCGAGCAGTCCTGGCGCAGCGGCAGCCCGTGCTCGGCGCGAATCATGTTGTCGCTGGGCGCCCAGCCCGTGCGCGTGTGCGGCGTGGGACGCAGGCCCACCGTCTCGAACTCCTCCGTGAGGCGCAGGCGGTCATCGACCGTCTGCTTCATGGCCCCCGTGAACTGCGGCTGCTGGTGGAAGACGGGCGCGTCGGCGTGCTTGCTGGCCGCCAGCGGTCTGACCTGGAGCCCGTGGGCCCGCGCCAGGCGTGGACCGACTCGTGGCCCAGGCTGGCGACGTGCGAGCCCGAGCCCTGCTCGTTGGACTTGATGTCGCTGGGCCGGCCCGCGCCGGGCTGGCCGCCAATGCGGGACGCCGGGCGCGTCGACTCGAACGTGCCGTCGTTCCGGGGCGCCTGCGCGTTGGGCAGCGAGGCATTGCGGCCCGAATAATAGATGTCCGCTACCGTCACCGGGTTGCGCAGGGTGCCCGTCACGCCAGGGTTTACCGCCTGGGTGCAGCCGTCGAGCTCCGTCATCATCCGGCGGCCGTTGGGCTGCTCATCAGTTGGTGCGTGGAATTGCGCGCGTCCAGGGTGAAGTCCGCGAAGTCCGCGCCGGACTGGCCATTGTCACGGCGCGTGCGGATGCCCCGCAGGTCCGGGTGGACCACGCCGGAGTCCGCGCGGTTGAGGTTGTCCTTACGCGTCTGCAGCTCGCGGGGCGATGGGGGCCTTGGGAGCGGGAGGTAGGCGATTTCCTGACACCAGGGCATCTCCCGTGCCTGCCGCACCGCGGCACAGCCCACCGAAAAACCTACCTGATTTCAGCGACTTACGTGAGGCCCGGAGATGCCTCCGGGCGAGAACGCCGGTGATACCGCTCATCCCCAAGTGACTGGCATCACCAGTCACCACCACGAATGCGTCTGGCGGCGAATCCGCTCCACGCGGTGCCGGACGCTGCGGTGGCCCGAGGCCAGGCACCCGCACCGCCTGCCGGCCACGCACCGCGCCGCGGCGCTGGCAGGCGGGCCCGCCTTCGGCGCGCTGGAGGTGGTGGGCGGGCGGGACACCCGGGGGGAGCGCCTGCGTCGGCAGCAGCGGCACGAGCTTCCTGGATTCCAGGCCGTCATCGCGCCACCTCCAGGTGAGAAGGGTTGCACGCACCTCGTGAGGGTTTCATCGCCAGTGGCATGGATGGACTCCGGGGGCTCGCGTCCAGTCATCGCGAAAGGCAACCTTCGTGCCTTTCAACGAACAAACGCAGGTCCCTGGTTTTCCTGGCGACGCTGGGACGAGATGGGGGCGAACCGACTGTGCGCGTGTGCAATGGTCGTCACACCGCGTGACGCGGGTGTCAGCGAGACACTGCGGAACAGGGAGACAGGCGCGCCCACTCCCGCCACATCCCGCACAGCCGCCCACGCCCTCGCCAGGCTCCCCCGCATGCACTCCCCGTAAATCAAGCGCGACCAGAACTCCCAGCAAGGCGGGGCCATCCTGGCTGCGCCTCTCATCGGGCCGGCGTCAGTCCCTTGGGATAGGGAAAGCCCTCACCGCGCAACGACTGACGCGGTGCCTCGACTGGAAGTGAAATTCTTTCGCCGCAATTCCAGCGCTCCCCCAGAATGTTCCTTCACATGAACAGACAGCTTTTCCTCCTCGCCGCCCTTGGTGCCACCGCGGCCCTGGCCAATGACACTCCCGTCTTCCAAAAGAATGGAAAGCCATTCTTTGTCATTGGCGTCTATGACTACCCGGACTACGACGCGGACAGCTACCCCAACTACGGCACGACGCCCACGTACCACCCCGGGATTGCGCGCGAGAAAGACGCCTTCGCGCTCAGTGAGCTGGCCAGCGCCGGCATCAATACGGTCCGCACACGCATGCAGCACCTGGGGCTCACCGACCTGACGCGGGCCGAGGACTATGGCGTCTACTACGTTCCGTTCGCGTACAACTACGAGCCGGAGCCCTACGGCCCGGGCAAGATAGACTGGTCACACTTCACGGAGTTCCACGTCATCGGCTCTCCGCTGGACCAGAAGATCGCCGAGATTCGTCACGCCGATTCACTGCTCTTCTACGAGCACCAGGACGAGGCCGCCTGGAGCCGCGAGGCCTGCATCCTTCCGGGGGTCAACGACCCACGGCCACTGGACCCGGATGGCTGCGTCATCCACACGCAAGGGCTCCTGCTGTGGCCCTCCTACGAAGCAGCGCTGAACTACAAGGACTTCGTCCGGGCGCGAGACCCCCACCACCTGATGTGGGCGAATGAAGCGGTCATCCCGGAGAACCATCCACGAAACGTCGGGCTCGCACGCAAGTGGCGGCTCATCGCGGACATGTGGTCCCAGGACACCTACCCCGTCTACAACCACAACTGGAGCACCAACGCGAACACGAACTACCCCCAGGAGCCGGGGATTCCGTTCCCCCTCATCGACCAGAACGCCATCGGCGGGGCGCTGGACCGGATGAAGGCGACGTACGACGCGGATGGCGTCGCGCCGTTCGTCCCGGCCGCCCCCATGTTCTTCGTGCTGGAAGCCCAGGGCTTCAATGAGTGCTGCTGGGATTGGAACGGCATGCCCGGCCGCGGCCGGCGGCCCGAATACGAAGAGCTCCGCTTCCAGGCGTACAGCGCCATCATCCACGGCAGCCGCGGCATCTGGTGGTGGGGAACCGACTCCATCGGCAGCTCCTCCCTGCTCTGGGACCACATCAAGCGGCTCGCCAGCCAGCTTCGAGACCTCGAACCCGCGCTCGTCGCGAACACCATCGCCGCGGGGCCGGGAACCTGGAGCGTCTCCGCCGCGTTCAGCGCGCAGGTCGAAGGCACCCTTCGGGAGGTGAACGGCCGGCGCTACCTCATCGTCGCCAACAAGACGAACCAGCCGCTCCAGGGCGTGTCGTTCCAGGTGTCGAGCTGGAACAAGGCCCATGCGCCAGGCGGCCCACGGGTCCTCTTCGAAAGCCGGACGGGCGCATACACCGCCAGCGTCCCTTCACCCGGCGCCTCCTGGACGGATGACTTCGGGCCCTGGGGCGTCCATGTCTACACCGACGCGCCGGACCGGAGGCCCCCCAGCGACCTCGACGCGGATGGGAAGTCGGACCCCGCCGTCTACACGCAATCCAGCACCGCCAACGTGCCCAGCCACTTCACCGTCCTGCGCAGCGCCGTGGACCGCAAGGTGGGCTTCGACCTGGGAGACCTCACCGACGACCTCCCCCTGAGCGGGGACTTCGACGGGGACGGACACACGGACTTCGCCGTCTACACGAAGAAGGTCCTGCTCCCCAACGCCACGACCTGGGGAGGTTGGTACGCCTGGCACTCCAGCCGGGACAACAAGGACTACTGGGACACGCTGGGCGAAGTGGGCGACGTGCCCGTGGTCGGCGACTACGACGGCGACGGCCGCACCGACTTCGGCGTGTACCGGGCCCCGACGAGCTGCCAGACCCAGGATGACCTCTTCATCTACCGGGCGTCCCACAACGGCGCCGTCACCACCTTCTCCCTCGGCGCCGAGTGCGATGACCTGCCCGTCAGCGGGGACTTCGACGGGGACGGACACACGGACTTCGCCGTCTTCAAGAAGCGCGTCGACCTGGGCGGCGGCACCTCCTGGGGCGGCTGGTACACGTGGTTCTCCTCCAGCACCCTCCAGAAATACTGGACGGACCCGCAGGGCCCGGTGGGCGCCCTGCCCGTCGTCGCCGACTACGACGGGGACCGCGTCGCCGACATGGGCACCTACAAGACGGGCACCTGTGGTGCGCCCAGCACCTTCAAGTACGTGCGAAGCACCGATGGGCAGTTCATCACCGCCAGCCTCGGCGAGTGCGACGACGAGCCCGTGGTGGGTGACTTCGACGGAGACGGCGCCGACGACCTGGCCCTGTACAAGCGCAAGGTCCTGCTGGGCAACAACACGCCCTGGGGCGGCTGGTTCACCATCCGGCCCAGCCAGCAACCCACCCAGACGCTCTATTACAACCTGGGCGAGGTAGGCGACGTGCCCGCCAGCCCCGCCCATTTCCGCTGACGCAAGCTCGCGCGGTCAGGGTGCCCGGCTCACGACCGGGCGCCCTCCCGCCTCCCCTGGCGAGCGCCACGGACACGCCGTCCGCCAGCCGACGTCATCCTTCGACTCGCGGACGACTGGCGGGATGACGGGCTAATCACGAGATTCCAAGCTATTCAGGAAGAAGCGGCGGAGCCGTCGGTTCTCAGTAGCGGAAACGAAGGCTCGGCCACATCTTCGGGAAAGGCGGGAACATGCGCCTTTCCAGGTGGCGGCAGGGCCACCCGGGCAGCCCTCTTCAGACAGGGAGGGAGTCCCAGACCAGGGGTGCGAGGCGAGGGGCACCCACCGCTAGATGAGGTCGAGGGGCATCATCGTGCCCGCTTCGAACTCCGGGGCACGGCGCAGCTGGTCCAGCACCCGCGGCGCGCAGCGCAGGTGGAGCATGGGCATGGAGCCCGGCTCGCTCACCGAGCGCACCGCGCCCAGGAGGTGGTGTGCCTCCAGCCAGCGCATGAGGCTCTGGTGGAACTGCGCGCTTTCGGCCAGGCCGGCCTGGTGCACTTCCGCGCGGGAGCGGACGGGCGGCCGTGGAGACGTGCGTCTACGCGACGCCGCCGCGGGTTCCTCGCGGGGCATCACCGTCACGTCAATCCAGTCGGGCTGCGTGTCCGCACTCGCGGCGCCCGGCAATGGGCGCACGCGCGCGGACAGACCCGGGACGCCGCCGACCCGGACGTCCCCCCACTCGCCATTTTTCCTGCCCATGGCCCTCATCCTCTCCCGGGTCCGGCGCTCCCATGGCGCCGACCCCGGCTTCAACCACCACCGTCACCTGAATACGGCCAGGCCCTTGCCTGTCTTGTGCGTTCCCGACCGAGGGAGCTTCACCGCATTCGACAGGATCAAATCCCTCACCTCGAGCGCCGTCAAGTCAGGGGCACGGCAACGGTACAGCGCCGCGATACCCGCTACATAAGGCGCTGCCATGCTCGTGCCACTCATTCGCTCGTAGAACGCCTGGTTGTTACAACGACGCTCCGTGCTGGAATAGACATTCACCCCATACCCCATGATGTCCGGCACGACGCGCCTACCCACGGTGCCACTCGCGGAGAATGTGGCCACGTTACGCTCGAAGTCGACCGCGCCGACAGCCAGTGATTCTGGAAAGGCGGCTGGATAACCAACCGTGTCGGGTCCACTGTTACCTGCCGCCACAACCGGCAGGACATTGCTGTCGAGCAGGCGACGAATCATCGTCTGCAGCGCGCGCAGGTTGAGGTTGTAGTCCGCCTCCGAGATGCCGGGCGGCGGCATCAGCGGGAAGCCGAGCGACAGGTTGACCACCGCGGGCCGCGTCGAGTTCTCCGGGCGGCTGAACTGGTGCAGCAGCCACTCCATGCCCGCGGCCACGCGGCCCAGGCTGGTGCGGATGGTCTCCGATTCGATGACGGACGCGACGTAGAGGTCCACCTCCGGGGCGACGCCGTGGTGCACGCCCGCGGCGATGCCGCACACGTGCGTACCGTGGCCGTCCGGGTCGAAGCCGCGGATGTCACGCGCCGGATTGTGCGGCGAGTTGGGGAACAGCGACACGTAGCGGAACTGGATGACGCGCGCCGCGTGCTCGGGGTGGTCCGCGTCCACGCCGGTGTCGAGGATGCCCAGCATGACGCCGGCGCCGCGGATGCCCTGGGCGTGGGCCAGGGGAACGCCGGACTCGTCGGGCCACTCGCGCTCGGCCAGCGAGGACATGCCCCGGTTGCGCGGTCCGGGTTGTCCCGCCGACACCGGGCCGGGGAAGGACAACGGGACGACGTCGGGGATGAACTCGAAGTCGCGCTCCAGCGCGCCACGGGCTTCCTTCTCCGTATGGTCTTCGTAGAAGTGCGCCATGGTGGCACCGATGAGCGGCATGTACCGGTAGCTGCCGGGCTCCGCGCCGGTCTGCTCGGCCACCGTCGCGCCCGGCATGGGCGGCGTGGAGGAGTCCGCGCCGCGCGTGCCCGTGCGCGCCGACTTCGCGCCCTTGCCCTTCCGACGGCGCTCTTCCTGTCCACTGACGGGCGGACGCGCGCCGGGCAGCGTGGCCGACCGCAGTCCGAGCGCGAACAACGCGTCGGGCGCCTTGTTCGCCACCGCGAAGCGCAGCGCCGTCGTGCGCGACAGCACGCGCTCGCCCTGCTCCGTGCCGCGAGGCCCCACACGCGCCTGCGTCTCGATGGACTCCTTTGGAACCAACAGGTAGGACTTCATGAGTTGTGTGCTCCTTGAACCACCGTGCTACGCCGGACGCATGAGGCGAGGTCATCCGGCATCAGGTCAGCACCCGTCGCGTGCGGAGCCTCGCGCGTGCGACAGGGGCAATGGGGCCGCGCCCGTGGCCGCGCGCCTCCGACAGGGGTGGCCCACCAGCGCGACCTCCGCGCCGCGTGCCTGTGGCGACGTCCCCCCGGGACCTCCGGCCCGGCGGGTGGAAGGAGTTGCCCGGGCGAAGGGTGGCGCAGCCAGGAGCGCGCGCACGTCCGCAGCGCGTTGCTTCGCGCGCCCGGCCCGACGTGACAGTCTGCTCGCGGCGTCATGCCTGTCCCCCTTCCTCCAGAGAGGCCCTGCGTTCCCGTCCGATTGGACAGGAAGGGCCTGACAAAAAACCACGGATTTCCCGTAGTACACGCACGAATGGATTAATTCGGTTCTAACTGGCCTTGCGCGAACGTCCGGAAGTGGGAGTGATTCCCTCCCGGGTACGAGCGAGGTGCCCGGAGGCACACAGGAGCGGTGTCCTCCACCCGACCTCCAAGAAGACGAGGCCGGGAAAGACTCCGTTCCGACAATTGTTCGCCCACATCCCTCCGCCCGGATTAAGGGAGGGACGTTCGCATCCCCTGGAGCCGCCTGACGTGATTCCCTATTGGCACGCCCCCTCGATTGAGCTGGGGCCCCTGAAAATCGAGCCCTTCGGCATCCTCGTCGCGGTGGGCATCCTGCTGGCCGCTCGCCTGCTTGGCCGTAACGCCGAGCGCGAAGGCCTGAACCCGGAGCCGCTCGCCGACTTCGCGCCCTGGGGCGTGGGTGTCGGCGTCGTCGTGGGCCACTGGGTGCACCTGTTTTTCTACCACCCGGAGGAGCTGTCCAAGAGCCCGTTCCAGATTTTGAAGGTCTGGGATGGCCTGTCCTCGTTCGGCGGCCTCCTGGGCGGCATCCTCGCCGCCGTCGTGTTCTTCAAGGTCCGCAAGCTGCGCTTCTCCGACTACGCGGACTCGTTCGCCCTGGGCGTGGCGCCGGGCTGGGCGGTGGCGCGGCTGGGCTGCTTCGCCGTGCATGACCACCCGGGCGTGCCCACGGACTTCTTCCTGGCGGTGGCCTTCCCCGGTGGCCCCCGGCACGACCTGGGCATGTACGACGCCATGGCGCTCTTCGCCATCAGCGGCGTGCTGTACGCCCTGCGCAACGCGGGGAAGCTGAAGGGGCGCCTGCTGCCGCTGCTGGCGGTGCTGTACGCGGCGTGCCGCTTCTTCTTCGACTTCCTGCGCGCCACGGACATGGCCTACGTGGACGCCCGCTACTTCGGACTGACGCCCGCGCAGTACGGCTGCATCGCGCTGGCGCTCTACGGCATCTGGGGCGTCCTGCGGCCCCAGGCGCCGGGCGCGGCCTCCTCGCCGCCGCCGTCGTCGCCGAAGAGCCCGGGAACGGTGGGCGCGCGGTAGGGTCGCAACGTCCGCTGCCCTTCTCGCGGCAGCCTGGCGTCTCATGGGCCCGGAGTTCCGGCGCATCCGCGGCGGGCTTCCGGGCCCGCGTGTTTCTGACGAGGAGGCTGCTCGCATGAAGGCACTCGCGTACGACGCAGTCATGACGCCCCTGGGCTGGCTGGGCCTCACCGCCGCCCGGCGCAAGCTGGTGCGCGGCCTGTCCGGCCACGTGCTGGAGGTGGGCACCGGCACCGGACTGGCGTTGCCCGGCTACCCGGACACCGTCACCGCCGTCACCGCCATCGACGTGGACGAAGCGGCGCTCGCGCGCGCCCAGCGACGGCGGCCCGACGCGCGGCTGCTGTACGCCAGCGTGGAGTCCCTGCCCTTCCCCGCCGCCTCCTTCGACGCCGTGGTGTCCAGCCTCGTCTTCTGCAGCGTGGAGGCCCCGGCGCGGGCGCTGGCGGAGATTTTCCGGGTCCTGCGCCCGGGCGGCGCGCTGCGCATGCTGGAGCACGTGCGCGCGCCCTCGCCAGCGCTGGCCACCGTGCAGGACTTGCTCACCCCCGCCTGGATGCGGGTGAGCGGCGGGTGCCGGCTGGACCGGGAGACGTTCGACCTGGTGCGGCGCGCGGGCTTCGACATCGAGCGGCGCGTGCAGCGGCTCCAGGGCGTGAGCGAGCTCATCCTCGCCCGGCGCCCGGCGAGCTGACGCGCCGCCGGAGCGCTCAGGCGGGCACGGGCATGCGCAGCCCGGCGAGCTTGCGGTCCGCGAGGATGGAGTGGACCTGGGTGATTCGCCCGTCCGCCGCCAGCTCCATGCGGACCACCATCTGGGTGCCCGCCTGCGGGTCGCGCTGGGGCGGAGGAAACACGGCCACCACCGCAGGCAGGCCGTTGAGCATCCGCAGCTCCACGGCGGAGGGCGCCCCCCGCATCTCCATCAGCCGCCGGTAGAGCAGCAGCACGCGCGATTGTCCCAGCACTGGCACGCGCGCGGCGCGGTACTGGCCACCGCCGTCCGACAGCGCGCACACGTCGCCGGCGAGCAGCGCCTCCGCCGCCGCCACGTCCCCCGTCAGCAGCGCGCCCAGGAAGCCCTCCAGCGCGGCGCGGGCGCGCGCCTGGAACTCCCGCGTCGGCAGGCAGCGGGCGCGGTCGTACGCCGCCATCGCCGCCCGCGCGCGGTGGTGCACCACCTTCACGTTGGACTCGCGCAGGTTCAGCGCCTCGGCCACCTCGCGCACCGAGTAGTCGAACACGTCGCGCAGGAGCAGCACCGCCCGCTGCTTGGGCGACAGCGCCTCCAGCGCGAGCAGGAAGGCGAAGGAGACACTCTCCAGCAGCGCGTAGCGCCCCTCCGTCGAGCCGCCTCCCGGCAGCCGCGCCTCCACGCCAGGGGGCGGCAGCTCCTCCTCTCCCGTGTCCAGCGGCGAGGGCAGCCAGGGTCCCACGTAGCCCTCGCGCTTGCGCCGCCGCAACGTGTCCCGGGCCAGGTTCACCGCCACCCGCGTCAGCCAGGGGCGCAGCGCCTCCGTTCGCGCGGGCGGCGAGGCCAGGGCGCGCGCGAAGGTCTCCTGCACCAGGTCCTCCGCGTCCGCCGACACGCCCGTCATGCGGTAGCAGAGCCCCCACAGGAAGCGCTCGTGCTCGCGCACGGCCTGCGCCAGTCCTTCGCGCGCGGAGCGGTCCATGCGTCAGCGCCCCACTGCCCGGCGTGACGCCACCTGCTGGCTCGGGACGAGCGCGCGCGCCACCGACTCCGCGCTGGCGAAGGACGCCTCCGCGAGCAAGCCCTCCGGCCCCACCCAATCTCCCACGCGGTACAACCCAGGCACGTGCGGCACCTCCACCGAGGGGCGTCCGCACAGGCCCCCCGTTTGCGCCGTCGGCAGCCAGTGCGACACCAGCAGGGAGGGCCGGTAACGGCGCGCCACCACGGACGCCCGCCAGCCGGGTTGCAGCGCATCCATCACTTTCTCCAAGCGGGCCTCGCTCGCCTCCGGGCCCCTGCCGCCCAGGTATTGCATCACATGCACCATCGCGCCGCCTTCCGGCGCCAGCTTCGCCACCGCGGAGTGCACCGACGCGTACCAGGGGCCATCCGTACCGAGCGCGAACAGCGCGTCCGGACGGGGCAACCGGGACAGCCCCAGCTCCAGCGTGGCCGCCTTCACCGGCACGGCGCGGGCCGCGTCGTGCGCCAGGAGCGCGTCAGCGGGCAGCAGCGCCGCGATGTCACCCGGCCCGCCCGCCACCACCACCGCGTCCGCCGCGTGCTCCGTCCCATCCGCGAGCCGCACGCCCCGAACGCGCGGGCCCGCCTCCGCCAGCAGGACCGCGCTCACCCGCGCGGAGAGCTCCAGCCGCGTGCCCGCATCGCGCGCGCGGGTCTCCAACTCGGAGACCAGCGTGCTCCATCCGCCGTCCACGTAGAGCACGGCCGGCTTCGCCTGGAGCTGGGCGACGGCGGACTGGGCGCTCATCGCGTCCACGTCCGCGCAGTAGGTCATCACCCGCACCAGCGCCAGGATGAAGGCGCGGGCGTCCGCGTTCGTCAGGTGCTGCTCCACCCAGTCGCGCGTGGTGATGTTCGCCAGCGGCGCCAGGTCCACGCGTCCCAGCCCCGCGAGCAGCTTCGCGAGCTCCAGCTTCCCCGGCAGCCCCAGCGCATCCGTGGTCAGCATGGAGACCAGCCCGCGCGGCATCGTGCGCAGGCGTCCGCCACTCAGCAGATACGAGCCCGCGCCGGGCATGCCACCCGGGGGCTTCACGCCCAGTTCGCCAAGCACGCGCATCCCCGCGCCCCCCTGGTACAGCGCGTGGGCCCCGAGGTTGAAGCGGAAGCCCTCCACGTCCGACGTCTGTCCCCGGCCTCCCAGGTGCTTCGAGCGCTCGAAGAGCGTCACCGCGCAACCGCCCCGCGCCAGCAGCGCCGCCGCCGACAGGCCACCCAGTCCTCCGCCGATGACCGCCACTCGAGGTGCCTTCATGTGCCGTCCTCCACCGAAATGGCCCGGTGAAACGCCGGGCATTCAGCGACACCACGAAGGCGGCGGCCGAAAGGTTACGCGGGCCCGTGTTGCACGGCCGTGACAGACGCGCCGCCCGCGCGAGAACCTTCCGTCCACGGTGCGTTTTGAGCGGGTTCCCGCTGGCTCTCAGCTCTGAAAAACGGGTGCGCACCCACCCCGCAAGTCACCTACAGCGAGGCAATGTCAGAGGTAGTCGTAGACTTCTCCATGCACCGGCGGACTTTCCCGCCGGAGAGCCTCGAGGCATTCACGCATGAGAAAGCTCCTCGCCGCCCTGCTCGCTCTTCCCGTTCTCGCCGCCTGTGGTCCCGCGCCGGAGTCCGACTCGAATGACCTGCGGCTGGCACCCGAGGGCGCCGAGGTGGCCTCCACCGAGCAGGAGCTGTTCGGCACGCCCCGTGAGCGCTCCGTCCGCCTGCGCACCGGCGTGACGCTGCGCTACGTGGAGCAGGGCCTGCCGCTGGGCCCCGCGGTGGTCTTCCTCCACGGCTTTTCGGATTCCAACCACACGTGGGACCTGAACCTGCGCACCTTCCCGCGCAACCACCACGTCTACGTGCTGGACCAGCGCGGCCACGGGGATTCGACGCGCCCGGCGTGCTGCTACACGCAGCAGTCCTTCGCCGCGGACGTGGACGCCTTCCTGGAAGCGGTGGGCGAGCGCAGCGCCATCCTCGTCGGCCACTCCATGGGCAGCTTCATCGCGCAGCAGGTGGCGTTGGACTTCCCGCGGCGCGTGAAGGGACTGGTGCTCGTCGGCTCGGCGCCCACCGTCGCCGGCAACCCGGTGGCGCTGGAGCTGAAGTCCATCGTGGACACGTTCGAGGGCACGGTGGATCCGGAGTTCATCCGCGCGTTCCAGGAGAGCACCTTCGTGCGCCCTGTCCCGGCGTCGTACATCAACACGATGGTGTCGGAGAGCGGCAAGGTGCCCGCGCGCGTGTGGCAGGACGCGCTGGACGGCCTGCTCGCGGAGGACCACTCGGCGCGGCTGAACCACATCCGCGTGCCGGTGCTCGTCATTGGCGGAGACCAGGACGGCTTCTTCTCCGTCGCGGACCAGCAGGCGCTGGTGGACGCCCTGCCGGACGCCGAGTTCAAGCTGTACCCGAACACCGGCCACGCGCCCCACGCGGAGCAGCCGCGGCGCTTCAACCAGGACGTGCACCGCTTCCTGCGCGAAGTGACGCGCTGGTAGGACGGAGGAAGTCGCGTGCCCGGGACTAACCGGGCACCGCCCCCGGAGCACCGCCTCCCGCGGGCGGCTCCGGGGAGGCGCGGGGCACATCGGCGCGGGCCAGCATCACCGCGGCCCCGAGGATGAGAACGCCTCCCAGGACCTGGCGCGGGGTGAGCCGCTCGTCCAGGAAGAGCGCCCCCAGCACCACCGCCGTCAGGGGCTCCAGGTTGGACACCAGCGACGTGTTCACCGGGCCAATGCGCTGGATGCCCACGAAGAAGAGGAGCACCGCGGCCACCGTGGCCACCAGCGCCAACCCCACCACCGCGGCCCAGCCCGTGACGGAGCCGGGGAAGGCAGGGCCACGCACCAGCATGGCCACGCCGAAGGAGAAACCCGCCGAGCAGAGGATGACGGTGCTGGAGGCCAGCGGCCCCGCCCGACCGGACACCCGGCCGCTGGCCACGACGTAGACGGTGTAGAACAGCGCGGACAGCAGGCCCAGCAGCACGCCCGGCAGCGTGGCGCCGCCCTGGGACAGGTCGGCTGTCAGCACCGTGCCGCCCACCGACAGGACCACCGCCAGCCACTTCACCCGGCCCAGGTGCTCCTTGAAGACGACACGCTGCACCAGCGCCACCAGCGCGGGGAAGGAGTAGAGCAGCAGGGCCACCAGCCCCGCGGGCGCGTGCTGCAGGGCGAAGAAGTAGGCCCCGGACTGGCTGAAGTACCCGGCGGCGCCCAGCAGCACCAGGACCCCCAACACCCCACCCCGGGGCCACCGCTGGCGGCGCAGCACCATGACACCGGCGAGCACCGCCCCCGCGATGGAGAAGCGAAGGAAGAGCAGCGTGGCGACGTCCGTGCCCGCCGCATAGGCCATGCGGCCAAAGAGGCCCAGCGCGCCGAAACACACGCCCGACAACGCCACGATGAGGAAGCCAGCCGTGCGGCTCATGGCCGGAGGGCGAACCCTGCTCCAACCGGGCGCCCGTGTCACCTGCCGCCGGTTGGCTACCAGTTCTTCACGGACTTGAGGTCGAAGACGTCCGGGAAGCCGTTGGCGTGAAGCAGCTGCACGGCCTGGGCGCTGCGGCCACCAGCGGCGCAGTACACCACCACGCGCGTGCCGGGCGGGCCCACCTCGGCCAGCCGGCGGGGCAGCTCCTGCACGGGGATGTTCCGGGCGGGCTCGGGGTGCCCTTCCTGAAATTCCTGCGGCGTGCGCACATCCAGCAGCACCGCGCCTTCGGCGACGAGCTGCCGAGCCTTCTCCGAGAGTTCCTGGGGTGTCATGCCCCCCACTCTAAGCCCGAGCGGGCGGGGGGCGACTGGCCGAAAACTGGAGGTGTCCGCCATGGACGCTACAGTTCTGTACCACCCATGCGACTCGACAAGCATGCACTCCTGGGCCAGCTCGCGGACCGCCTCCAGCAGAGCGACCGGCTGGCCCACCGCGCCGAGGCGGAGGCCCGCGAGGCCGCCCGCAGTCTGGCCACGGAGTCCGAGAAGAAAGAGGACGGCCGCGCCGCCCTGGAGTTCGGCAGCCTCGCCACCGGCCAGGCCCAGCGGGCCCGCCGGGTCCAGGAAGAACTCCAGGCGCTGACGAAGTTCGGTCAGGCGGAGTTCCCACGTTTCCCCCGGCAGGGGCCGGTGGCGCTGGGCGCCATCGTGGACGTCAGCACCGAGGACGAGGAGGGCTTCTCCGAGCGGACCTTCTTCGTCCTGCCCGCGGGCGCCGGCACCGAGCTGACGGGGCCGGGCGGTGACGGCTTCCTGTCCGTCATCACCCCCGCCTCCCCCGTGGGGCGCGCCCTCATGGGCCGAAAGGCGGGAGATACCGTGGAAGTGATGCTCGCGGGCGAGGTCCGCGAGTGGACGGTGCTCGAGGTCGCATGATGTCGAGCCTTCGACGAAAGCCCGGGGGGCACTAGCACCCATGGCGCCCGTCGCGCGTGAATCCGCAAAGATGTCTTCTTCGCCTTCACCGCAAATCCAGGCGCTGCTCCCACCGGCCCACCTGCCGCTCACCTGGCCCGCCGCCGTCGTGGGCCTGATGTTCGGCGTGCTGATGACGTACGTCCCGTACGAGTTCCGGGTGGCCTCCTTCCGGCCGCTCTACCCGTATGTGCGCATGCTGGGCCTCACGTACCTGACGGGCAGCATCATGCTGATGGGCGCGCTGCTGTACCCGCGCGCGCCGCGCTGGCTGGACGTCACGGGGCGCCTGCTGCTGGGCGCGGCCATGGCGCTGTACTGGTGGGTGCTCAACGTCCTGCCGGGCAGCTTCACGGGCATCATCCTCTACCCGGTGCTCTTCGGCGGCGTGGTGCTGGAGGCCTGGCCCGCCATGCGCCAGCGGCCCGTGCTGCGCACCTTCGCGGCGCTCACCGGCGCGGCGTTCGGCGTGGCCATGCTGGTGGTGCCCGAGCGCTTCCCGCTCTCCGTCTACGCCCACCTCGCGCCCCTCCGGCCCCTGGTGGGCCTGCTCTTCGCCGTGTGCGGCGTGGGCCTGCTGCTGCCTTCCTACCGAATCCACCGCCGGCTGCCGGCCCTGTTCATGGGCGGGCTGGCGGTGCCCTTCGCCCTGCTCGCGTACGCGCTGGGCCGGGGGGCTTCATGGCTGGGCGCCAGCGTGTATGCGGTGCTCACCCTGGCCTGTGTCGCGCAGGCCCTGGACTGGCGGCCGCGCGCGCCTCGCACGGTGGGGTGGAAGCTGCTGCGCGGGCTGGCCTTCGCGGGGCTGGTGCCGCTGCTGGCGCTGGGCGGGCTGGCGGCGTACCTGGCGCAGAACGCGATTGAACAGCAGGTGCGCGACGACACGCAGCGCGCCGCCGCGGGCGAGGCCGACTTCCTGCGGCGCTACCTGGACGACGCGGGCGAGTCCCTGGCGCTGATGCTGGAGTCCCCGGGCTTCCGCGCCGCCTTCGCCGCGGCCGCGCCGGAGCGGCTGGAGCCCTACCTGGTCAACCTGGCGGCCCAGGAGCGCGCCTTCGACGCGGCGCTCGCGGTGGACACCCAGGGCCACATCCTGGCCGCGTCTCCCAGCGTGGAGGGGTGGAACCTGGAGCCGCGCGACTTCCTGCCCCCGGCCTTCACCCGGGGCGCCGAGGTGTCTCCGCCCTTCATCCGTCCGCCCGGCCAGCCCCTGGTCGCGGTGACGCAGCCCTTCCGCGAGGACGGCGAGGTGCGGGGCATGCTGGTGGGCCTGCTGTCCCTGGAGCGCCTGAGCCAGGCCACCACGCCCGCGTCGCGGCGCTTCCGCGTGCAGGTGTTGGACCGGCGCGGCCTCAAGGTGCTGCGCGACACCGCGCCCGGCGCGCCGCTGCTGGGCGAAGCCCACCTGCCGGACGCGCTCAGCCTGGAGCTGCAACGTCCCGGCATCGGCGTGCTGGAGGCCTTCGACGCGGCGGACCGCCGCATGCTCGCCGCCGAGGCCCCCGTGGAAGGCACGGAGTGGAACGTGCTGGTGACACAGGAGCTGGTGGTGGCCTACGCGGCGATTACGCGCATGAGCGCCGCGGTGGTGGGGCTGGTGCTGCTGGGCGTCCTCATGGCCCTGCTGCTGTCGCAGCTGGTTGCCCGCGACGTCATCCGCCGCCTGGACCACCTGCGCTCCGCCACCGCCGCGCTGACCGCGGGGGACTGGTCACAGCGCGTGGACGTGGAGGAGGACGACGAGCTGGGCGAGCTGGCCCGCGGCTTCAACGAGATGGCGGCCCGCACGGGCGCCACGCAGACGGAGCTGAAGGAGGCGGTGCGCGCGCGCGAGGAGTTCCTCAGCGTGGCCAGCCACGAGCTGCGCACGCCGCTCACCCCGCTCAAGGGCTTCGCCGCGCTCACCCTCCAGCGGTTGGAGAAGAGCGGAGACTTCCCGGAGCGCGAGCGGCTGCTCAAGGCGCTGCGCTCCATGGCCCGGCAGACGGAGCGGCTGACGCGGCTGGTGGATGACCTGCTGGACACCGCGCGCATCCAGGGCGGGCGGCTGGAGCTGGAGCGCAAGCGCCTGGACCTGGTCCCCTTGCTGCGCGAGGTGCTGGAGCGCTTCGAGCTGCGCACCGAGTCCGGCGTCACCTTCGAGCTGGACGTCCCCGCCCACCCGGTGGAGGGCGACTGGGACGCGCTGCGGCTGGAGCAGGTGCTCACCAATCTGGTCAGCAACGCCGTGCGCTATTCACCCCACGGCGGCGCGGTGCGCATGTCATTGGAGGCCGCGGAGACGCACGTGCTGCTGAGCGTGCGCGACGAGGGCATCGGCATCCCTCCGGAGAACGTGGCGGACCTGTTCCGGCCCTTCGCGCGCGCGTCCAACGCCCAGGCGCGCCACTTCGGCGGACTGGGGCTGGGCCTCTTCATCTGCCGCGAAATCGTGGAGCGCCACGGCGGCGCCATCTGGGCGGAGAGCCCGGGGCCCCAGCGCGGCAGCAGCTTCCACGTGCGGCTGCCCCGCCGCGCCGAGCCCGCGGCATCCGCGAGCGCGGCCTAGCGCGTCAGGACGACGACGGCTCCGGCGCGCCGTGCGCCGTCAGCCACTCCTCGGGGATGTCGCCGCGCGGCAGCTCCAGCACGAAGAGGGAGCCCTGCCCCGGCTCGCTGGTGGCGCGCACCGTGCCGCCGAAGGCCTCCACAATCTGCCGGGTGATGTAGAGCCCCAGGCCCAGGCCGCCGTAGTGCCTGTCACTCACCGCGCGCTCGAAGCGCTCGAAGATGCGCGGCAAATCCTCCGCGGAGATGCCGATGCCGCCGTCGCGCACCGTCAGGCGGGCGGTGAGCCCCTCCGCCTCCACCACCACGCGCACGGGGTGGCCCGCGCCGTACTTCAGCGCGTTGGACAGCAGGTTGGTCACCACCTGCTCCAGCCGCAGCCGGTCCCACCGGCCCATGACGGGCGCCGGCGCGTGCAGCTCCAGCTCACACTTCAGCTGCGAGGCGGAGGGCGCGAAGCGGTAGAGGATTTCCGCCGCCACGCTGGCCAGGTCCATCTCCTCCACTTCCAGCCGCAGGCGGCCCGCGGTGATTCGCGACACGTCGAGCAGGTTGTCCACCAGGCTCGTCAGCTTGCGCACCTGCCGCTGCACCACCTCCAGCGTCTCCGACACGCGCTCGGCGGACACCGGCTGGTTGTGGGCCGCCATCCCATCCACCTGCTTCTGCAGCAATTGCACCTTGAGGTGCAGCGGCGTCAGCGGCGTCTTCAGCTCGTGGCTGGCGATTCCCAGGAACTCGTCGCGCAGGCGCACCGCCTCGCGCGCCTCCTGGAGGAGCTGCGCGTTGTCCACGGAGAGCGCGGTGCGGCGGGCCACCTCCTCCGCCAGCCGCAGCTCCTCCGCGCTGAAGTCACGGGCTTCATCCGCGCGGAAGAGGGCCAGCGTGCCGATGACGCGCTCGCGCGCCACCAACGGCACGCCCAGGTAGCAGCGCAGGCCCAGCCCCCGCAGCAGCCGCGCGTGCTCCGCGTCCCGCGCGGCGGCCTCCACGTGGGCCTCCGTCACCCGCAACCGCTCCGACTGGCCCGTGCCGAACAACGGCAGCACGCGCTCGGGCGGCAATGGGTAGCAGCGCAGCATCTCCTCCAGCAGACCATGGCGCTCCGGCTCGGCGTGCAGCGCCGTCACCGGGCGCGGCGGCCCGCCGGGCTGGCCCAGGTACAGCACCGCCGCGTCCGCGAGCGCGGGCACCAGCAAACGGAGCAACCGCGGCGCGGCCTCATCGTCGAACGCGGCGCCCAGCAGCGCACCGGCCTCCGCCAGCAGCCGCGCCGAGCCCACCGCGTCCAGCCCCACGGCCGAGGCCACTTCACATGCGCGCAGCAGCGCTCCAGCCGTCGGGCCCGCGTCGCGCTCCAGCGGCACCGCGGAGGCGCGCAGCAGGACGTGCGTCCCATCCGGCCGTCGCACCCGCCAGCGGGCCTCCGCCACCCACTCGCCCGTGAGCGCGCGCGCCAGGGGCGGCACCTCCACCGACATGGACGCATCCTCCGCACGCGTCCATACACAACCGGGCAACCAACCCTGCTCGGCGCGTTCGGGCCGGCTCATGCGGAACTGACGCCCAGCCTCCATGTTGAAGGCGAGCACACGCCCGGTGACATCCACCAACACGAGCGCCTCGCCCGCCTGCTCGAGCAGCAACCGGAGAACGCCCTCCTTCAGCAGGGCGTCCGCCTCTTCGGAGTCCAGATGCGTCATCGAAAGCGGGGCGCTTCCAGAGGCCATGAGGGACTTCCCGCGAGCAGAGGCAACATGGAGGCATGTCTCCTTCCCCGGACGAAGGGCAGCCTCCGTGTTTCCACAGAACAGCAGAAGGGGCGCCGTCCCCATCCCGCGCCTGCCAGGGTCATCGAAGCCCCCTTGCTTGCCTGCCCGGAAATCCAGATTCTCTGTCCCTTTGTAGCGCATTCGGGTGACCTTGCGTCCACCCGCGCGGCCCACTTTCTCGAGTTCCATCATGCAGAAGCCGCACTCCACGCCTGACTGGACCTCCAACGAACACCGTTACCGAGGCGTCATCGACAGCCTGCGGGAAGTGGTGTTCCAGACAGACCTGGCGGGGACGTGGACCTTCCTCAACCCGGCCTGGACGGACATCACCGGCTTCAGCGTGGAGGAGAGCCTGGGCCGCTCCTTCTCGGAGTTCCTCCACCCGGATGACCGGGAGCGCGACCCGGAGCCGCTCCAGAAGCTGTTCGCGGGGGAAGTGGAGTTCGTGCGCCATGAGATGCGCTACCTCACGCGCGACGGGAGCTACCGCTGGGTGGAGGTGTTCGCCCGGCTGATGCACGACGACGACGGTGGCATCCTGGGCACGGCGGGCACGCTCAACGACTTCACCGAGCGCAAGGCGGCGGACGGCGCGCTGGCGCGGCGCGAGCGCTACCTCACCGCGCTGGTGGACATGCAGCAGCGGCTGCTGGCCACGCAGGATGGCGGCGACCTCTACGGGCCCGCGCTGGCGCCGCTGGGCCACGCGTCGGGCGCCAGCCGCGTCTACGTGTTCGAGCTGCACCGGGCGCAGGACGGCGCCATCCTGAGCAGCCAGCGCGCGGAGTGGTGCGCGCCCGGCGTGAAGCCCGAAATCGACAACCCGGACCTCCAGAACGTGCCCATGGAGCCCGCGCTGCGGCGCTGGACGGAGACGCTGTCGCGGGGCGACGTCATCGAGGGCCTGGTGGAGAGCTTCCCCGCGTCGGAGCGGGAGCTGCTGGACCCGCAGAGCATCCTGTCCCTGCTGGTGCTGCCCCTGCGCGTGCGCGGCGTGCTGACGGGGTTCGTGGGCTTCGACAACACCCTGGAGGCGCGGCGGTGGGACCGGCTGGAGGTGGACCTGCT
The DNA here is from genome assembly GCF_900101905.1 of Myxococcus virescens. Taxonomy (NCBI): domain Bacteria; kingdom Pseudomonadati; phylum Myxococcota; class Myxococcia; order Myxococcales; family Myxococcaceae; genus Myxococcus; species Myxococcus virescens. The sequence goes on from NZ_FNAJ01000006.1 coordinate 116,040, forward strand.
GTCGGCGGCGGCGGGCGCCATCTCCATGGCGCTGGAGCGGCGCGAATCAGAGCGGGCGCTGCGCGAGCGCGAGCGGCGCTTCCGTCAGCTGGCGGAGAACGCGTCGGACGTCCTCTACGTGTACCGGCGCGAGGCCCCGCGCGGCTTCGCCTACGTCAGCCGCGTGGCCCACACCAAGCTGGGCTACGGGCCGGTGGCGCACTACGCGGACGCGGAGCTGTGGTACCGGCGCGTGCACGAGGAGGACCGCGCGCTGATGGAGCAGCTGCTGGAAGCGCCGGAGCCCTTCCAGGGCGCGCCGGTGGTGGTGCGCTTCCTCCACCCCGACGGGCGGACGCTGTGGCTGGAGCACGTGGTGGCGCCGGTGACGGACGCCTCCGGACGCATGGTGGCGGTGGAGGGCCTGGCGCGCGACATCACCGAGCGCCGGCAGGCGGAAGAAGCCCTGCGGTTGTCGGAGGCGAGCTTCCGCGCGCTGCTGGAGGGCGTGCCGGACGCGGCGGCCATCGAACGGGACAACCAGATTGTCTACGCCAACGCGGCGCTGGTGGCCACGCTGGGCTTCGAGCGCGCGGACCAGCTGGTGGGCCGCCCCCTCACGGAGTTCGTGCGGGACATGCGCAGCCCGGACGCGGTGCGGGCCGGCGCGCTCACCGGCGAGCGGCGGCTGGTGCGCAGGGACGGGCGCACCCGCGTGGCGGAGGTGGTGTCGTTGCCGCTGCGCTTCGACGGCCAGCCCGCGGTGGTCTCCATTGCCCGCGACGTGACGGAGCAGCGCCAGCTCCAGGCGCGGCTGACGCTGGCGGACCGGCTGGCGTCGGTGGGCACGCTGGCGGCGGGCATCGCGCACGAAATCAACAACCCGCTGGCCTTCGTGCTGTCCAACCTGGGCTTCCTGTCCGACGAGTTCAGCCGCAGCCTGCCGCCCGGGGACGGCGCGGCGGCGCTCCAGGCGCGGCTCAAGGGCGAGCCGGACCTGGGGGAATGGCAGGAGGTGCTGCAAGAGGCCTGTGAAGGCGCCGAGCGCGTGCGGCAGATTGTCCGCCAGCTCAAGACGTTCTCCCGGCCGGACGAGGAGCGCGTGTCACCGCTGGACGTCCACGCGGTGCTGGAGTCGGTGGCGATGATGGCGGCCAACGAAATCCGCCACCGCGCGCAGCTGCGGCGCGACTACGGCGACATCCCGCCCGTCATGGCCAACGAGGGCAAGCTCAGCCAGGTGTTCCTCAACCTCGTGGTGAACGCGGCGCAGGCCATTCCGGAGGGCGCCGCGCACCGGCACGAAATCCGGCTGGCCACGCGGGTGAACGGCGCCGGGCGCGTGGTGGTGGAGGTGGCGGACACGGGCGTGGGCATCGCGCGAGAGGTCATCGACCGCATCTTCGACCCCTTCTTCACCACCAAGCCGGTGGGCGTGGGCACGGGGCTGGGCCTGTCCATCTGCCACAGCATCATCAGCGGGCTGGGCGGCGACATCACCGTGGACAGCGAGCCGGAGCGAGGCACCCTCTTCCGGGTGGTGCTGCCCACGCCGGAGACGGTGGAGCGCGCGAAGCCCTCGGAGCCTGATGCGCGACAAGCACCGCGCGCGCCGCGCGGCCGGGTGCTGGTGGTGGATGACGAGCCCGCGGTGGGCCGGGTGTTGCAGCGCATCCTCCGCGAGCACCAGGTGGACGTGGCGTGCAGCGGGCGCCAGGCGCTGGAGCTGCTGGAGCGCGGGCTGAAACCGGACGCGGTGCTGTGCGACGTGATGATGCCGGACCTGACGGGGCGCGACGTGTACGAGGCCGTGCGGCGCCAGTACGCGGGGCTGGAGCACCGCTTCGTGTTCGTCTCCGGTGGCGCGTTCACCTCGGGCGCGCGGGACTTCCTGGCCAGCATCCCCAACCTGATGCTGGAGAAGCCCTTCGACGAAGCCCGTGTCCGCGGCGTGGTGGAAGAGCTCGTCCGGCAGCGACAGCCAGCGCACGACGCCTGAGCCCGCGAGCAGGGGCCGTATCGGGCAACGGGTGGACCCTCCTCCTGGTGACCGATGCGGCCTCGGGTGACTCCAGGCGAGTGTGCCGCATCCCTCCAACCTCGAGGCCCTGAATGAACCGCTCACTGCTGCTGGTCGCCGCGACGGGAGTGCTCGCCGTGGGCGCGCTCCTGCTGGGCACGCCGCCCACGCCGCCCGGACCGCCCCCTCCCGCCGTCACGGACACCAGCCACACGGTGCGGCGCCCGGAGGACCCGCCCGCCACGCGGACGCTGGCGCTGGTGACGTCCAAGCCGGAGGACGGCGCCCTGCACATGACAGGCAAGCTGTCCGGCGCGTACGTACAGACGGGGCCCAGCGAGGCCTTCGCGTGGCTGGAGCTGAAGGCGCGCCCCGCGGAGGCCGGCCAGCGGGTGCCCGTCAGCCTGGCGCTGGTGCTGGACCGCTCCGGCTCCATGAACGGCCAGAAGCTGGCCGACGCCCGGCGCGCCGCCACGGAGCTGGTGCAGCGCCTGACGCCCGAGGACCGGCTCGCCTTCATCGACTACGGCACCGACGTGCGGGTGCAACCCAGCCAGCGGATGACGGAGGAGGCGCGCGCGGAGCTGCTGACCCTCATCGCCGGGCTGCAGGATGACGGCAGCACCAACATCAGCGGCGCGCTCGACGCCGCGGCCAACGCCCTGCGGCCCCACATGCGCGAGTACCGCGTCAGCCGCGCCATCCTGCTGAGCGACGGCCAGCCCACCACGGGCCTCCTGTCCGAAGCGGGCCTGCTGAACCAGGTCCACCGGCTGCGCCGCGACGGCATCACCGTCAGCGCGCTGGGCGTGGGCCGGGACTATCAGGAGACGCTGATGCGCGGCATGGCCGAGCAGGGGGGCGGCTTCTCCGGCTTCATCGACGACTCGGCGCGACTGGCGGAGGTCTTCTCCCGCGAGCTGGACCAGGCGACCAGCACCGTGGCGCGAATGGTGGAGCTGCGGCTGGACGTCCCGCCCGAAGTGCAGGACGTGGAGGTCATGGGCATGGCGTCCTTCCGCGAGGGCAACGTGCTGAAGGTGCCGCTGTACGACATGGCCAGCGCCCAGACGGTGCGCGTCATGGCGAAGCTGACGCTGAACACCCCGCGGAGCGCCGGCGCGCTCGCGCTGCTGAACGCCCGGGTGCACTACGTCGACGTGGCGCGTGACCTGCCGGCGGAGACGGCGCTGCAGCTCACCGCGGAGGTGACGAGCGACCTGGACCTCGTGCGCGAGCACCTGGACAAGGAGGTGCGCGTCCACGCGACCCGGGCGTTGGGCACCCAGCACATGGTGGCTGCCGCGGAGGAGATGAAGCGCGGCAACAAGGCGAAGGCCCGTAGCCTGCTGGACAACGCCCGGACCATTTTCGGCTCCTCCGCGGCCGCGCTGTCCGGGGAGCTTGCGGACGTGAACCGCTCCCAGGCAGCCTTGGCGGGCGCGTCCAGCGCGGAGGAGGCGCAGGCCGAGTCGCGCAACCTCCTCAAGAAGTCCATCAAGAACTTCGGCCAGAACAATACGTACTAGCAGCAGGACGGTGAACCCATGGCCCTCTCCGTGCAGTACTTCCACCGCGAGGAGTTCGAGACCCGCACGCTTCGCGCGTTGGGAGGTGCCGCCTGCATGGGCCTGGTCGCGGGGGCCGTCCCGGACCTGCACCTGACACCGGAGTACCTCGCCATCGTGGCCGCGGCGCAGGCGTGCGTGAAGCCCACCGGGGTCCACCCCCTGGCGCTGCGCCTGGCGCTGACGGTGCTGCCCGCCCTGCCCTACTTCTTCCGGGCCCCGGAGCCGTTGCCCGTGAGCCTCGCGGGCGCGCTCGCCGCGGCGCTGGTGGCCTGGCTGGGCCATGGACGGGAGCAGCCGGGACAACCCGCCGCGGTGGCCACCAGCGCCGCCGCCGCGGGCGTGCTCGTGCCGCTGGGCCTCTACGTCCAACAGGTGCTGGAGGCGCGCTTCCTGGGGAGCGACGGCCTGCTGTCGACGCTGGTGGGCTTCCTCGTCGTGGGCCTCTTCTGGAGCATCGGCACGCTGCCGGCCCACCTCCGCGTGGAGCTGGACGCGGTGGAGGCGCGGGGCCGCCAGTTGCAGGACGCGCTCAAGGGCGACTCGCACACCCTGGCCACGCGGGCCCTGGCCCTCTACCGCCAGTGCAAGGACGTGGTGACGAAGATGCCGCCCAGCACCGGGCGCACGGAGCTGCTGGGCGTGCTGGAGAAGATGACGGGCGACAGCTTCTCACTGGCGGAGGTCCACTTCGGGCTGGAGGCGCAGCTCGGCTCCGTGGTGGCCAACGACGTGGACGCCCAGGTGCGCGAGCTGCGGGAGCGCGCCGCGGCCACGCAGGACGCGGTGGCCCGTCGGCAGTTGGAGCTGGCCGCGTCCTCGCTGGGTGAGGAGCTCAACCACCTGGACGTGCTGGCCCGCCGCAAGGAGCGGCTGCTGGCCCAGCTCCACGCGCAGGTGGCGCTGCTGGAGCGGGCCCGGGTCTCCTTCATCGGAGTGCAGGGCAACGAGCTGGGTGCCAAGGGCGCGCAGGCCGCGGACCTGGCGCGCAAGCTGAAGCAACTGGGAGAGCCCTCCTCCAGCGTGGGGCCCGACGACGTCGCCTCCGTGGCCGCGCCGCCCCCCACGCGCGTCGCCCCCTGAACGACGCGCTACTTCTTCCGGGACGCCCGGGTGGCGCGCTTGCGCCGCGGCGGGGGCGTGTGGCTCACCGGCGGCGCGTGCAGTTGATCCGCGATGCGCTGTTCAATGGCCTCGCGGGTGCTGCGGGCCTGGACCAGTGCCGCCTCGATTTCCTCACGCACGCGCGCCGCCTGCTCCTCCGCCGTGGCCCGGTACTCTGACGCCGTGCGGCGCAGGGCGATGCTGCCCCGGTCTGGCCCGGCATTCCGTTCACCAGTGCGCACTGCCTTGGGAGTCGGTGTCCTGCGCCTGCGGACCTTCGTCCTGGGTGTCTGCTGTCCTTCGTGCTCCGCCATCCGCGCCTCCCGGAAAGTCATCCTGGCCTCCAGGAAAGTGGGCTGCTATCGGACGCGAAGGAAGCCCGTGCCTGGGCCGGCTTCTGGGCAGGCAGGCAACACACCGCCTGTTCATTCAGCAGGGTTGCTTCTCACCTGCTCCAGCAAAACGCTATGGGGCGCCCTTCAGGATGCGGCAATTTCAAGGGCCCCTGGTACTGACAGCACCGCCGTAAGCCCCGTGGCCGGCGGGTACGGCGCGCACACACTCCTGCTTCGTCTGCCTCCCTGGGGGGCAGCGGCTCCCTGCGAGGATACCGTGGCAGTCAGCGCACCCTTTTCGTTCCTGAAGAACCGCAAGCACAACCTGGACCGGATGACGCTGGGCGACCTCATCTACTCGTTCTTCACCTACTACGCGGTGGTGGCCTACATCACCGTGGGCATCATCAGCCTGGTCCTGGCCGTGAAGTGGTTCGAGAACCCGCTGCGCATGCTGCTGGCGATGCTCGCCGCGAGCGTGGCGTTCCCCTTCGGCTGGTACCTGGTGCACAAGCACATCCTGCACAGCCGATTCCTCTACAAGTCACCGCTCACCGCGGCGACGTGGAAGCGCATCCACTTCGACCACCACCAGGACCCGAACGACCTGCGCGTGCTCTTCGGCGCGCTGGCCAACGTGCTCCCCACCGTGGGCGGCGTGATTGCCCCCATTGGCTATCTCATCGGCGGCAAGGCGGGCGCCGCCGCCGCGCTGGGCTGGGCCATGGTGATTACGTGCTTTTATGAGTTCTGCCACTGCATCCAGCACCTGAACTACACGCCCAAGTCCCAGTTCCTGAAGGACATCAAGCGGCTGCACCTGTCGCACCACTTCCACAACGAGCAGGGCAACTACGGCATCACCAACTACTTCTGGGACCGCCTCTTCGGGACCTTCTACGAGAAGTCGGGTGACAAGCCCAAGAGCCCCACCGTCTTCAACCTGGGCTACACGGCCGAGGAGGCCCAGCGGTATCCCTGGGTGGACCGGCTCTCCGGCGGCACCCGCGGTGACGGCCACCCGCGCCGCTTCTGGGAGAACCAGGCCGCCGCCCAGACGCCGCCGGAGCCCGCGACGCGACAGGAAAGCTGACGGCCAGGCACCCGCCTGAATCCCCCAAGCCCCCTCCCTCACCCAGAGGCTGGGGGCTTTTGACGGACCGCATCTACGAAGGGCTTCGTTGACATCTACGAACCCATTCGTAATATAGGTCCAGGCAATCGAGTCACGGAAGGAAGCATCATGAGTGAGACGAAGCTGCCGCGTCCCACGGATGGGGAGCTGGCCATCCTGCGGGTCCTCTGGGCGCGCGGCGACAGCACGGTGCGCGAGGTGCACGAAGCCCTCACCCGCGACGAGCCGGAGGGCACCGGGTACACGACGGTGCTGAAGCTGATGCAAATCATGACGGAGAAGGGGTTGGTGGAGCGTGACGAGTCCCAGCGCGCGCACGTGTACCGGCCCCGGGCCACGGAGCAGCGCACCCAGCGGCAGCTGGTGACGGACCTGGTGGACCGCGCCTTCGGTGGCTCTCCGGCGCGGCTGGCGATGCAGGCCTTGTCGTCGAAGAAGACGCGTCCCGAGGAACTGGCGGAGCTGCGCCGGCTGCTCGACACCCTGGAAGGAGGCGAGGAATGAGCCGGCTGCTGATGGAGTCCCTGGGGTGGGCGCTGCTGCACTCGCTCTGGCAGGGCACGCTGGTGGCGCTGACGCTGGCGGTGGCGCTCGTCACGGTGGGGCGGCGCGCGGCGCATGCGCGTTACGCGCTGGCCTGTGGGGCGCTGGTGCTCGCGCTCGCGTTGCCGGTGGCCTCCGGGTGGAAGCACTTCCACGGCGCGCCCGCGCGAGTGGCGGTGGACACCTCCGTGCCGCGCGCGCAGTCCCTGCCCTCGGCGCAGGGAGCGCGGGGCCTGGAGGAGACGGTGACGCAGGTGGCGCGGTCCGCCTGGCGAGTGGCGCCCGGCGCGGCGACGCCCGCATGGATTGACGCGGACATGGCCGAGGACGGCGCCGCGAGCGGCTTCGAGAGCACGCTGCTGACGGGCCTGGGCTCTTTCCTGGTCATGGCCGGCCTGCTGCTGCAACGCGCGCTGTCCCAGGTGGAAGCGCACCTGCACTGGCTGGTGTTGGCGTGGGTGGCGGGCGTGGGCCTGTCCTCCGGGCGGATGGCGGCGGAGTGGATGAAGCTGCGCCGGATGGCGGACCGGGCCCTGCCCGCGCCCGAGGCGTGGCAGGAGCGGCTGGACGCCCTGTCGCGACGCCTGGGCCTGCGCCGCGCGGTGCGGCTGCTCCAGTCCTCCGACGTGGACGTGCCCGCCGCGGTGGGCTGGCTGTCGCCCGTGGTGCTCCTGCCCGTGTCCACCCTGGCGGGCCTTCCTGCTCGGCAGCTGGAGATGGTGCTGGCCCATGAGCTGGCCCACATCCGCCGTCATGACTTCGCGGTGAACCTGGCGCAGGTGCTGGTGGAGACGCTGCTCTTCTTCCACCCGGCGGTCCGCTGGATTTCCCACGTCATCCGCGTCGAGCGGGAGCACTGCTGCGACGACGTCGCGGTGGCCGCCAGCGGCAACTCCGTCTCCTACGCCCGGGCGCTGACGGCGCTCGAGACGCTCCGCGTGCTGCCGGGAGCGCCGAGCCCCGCCATGTCCGCGCTGGGCGGCTCGTTGCCGGAGCGCGTGCGGCGGCTCATCACCCTGCCCACGTCGCGCTGCGCCTCGCGCTGGGCGGCGGGTGCCTCCGTGCTCACCCTGGTCAGCAGCCTGGCCGTGGCCGCGCCGCTGACGTCGCTCCTGCTGGGACAGACGGACGCCGCGCCGCAACCGGGCGACGAGCCCGTCCTCAGCCAGCCTCCGCCCATCCCGGCGCTCTCGCTCGCCCCGTCGACGCCGCCCGCGCCCACACCCGTGGCACCGCCCGCGCCCCCGGCGCCTCCCGCTCCTCCGGCCAGTGTCGCGGCCGTGGCGCTCCAGTCAGCCCCGGGCCCCACCCCGCCACCTGCGCCTCCGGCGCGGAGCCTGGGCTCGCGCGCCCAGCGTGAGTTGGACCAGCAGACGCGGGTCGGCGCGGGGCAGCAGCTCTCCGTGGCGCAGCTCATCGCGCTCAAGAACGCGGGCATCACCCCGGAGCGCGTGCAGCAACTGACGGCCATGGGCTACACGCCGACCGTCTCCAACCTCGTGAGGATGAGCCACGCTGGCATCACCCCCGACTACGTCCAGGACATGAACACGCGCTTCGGCCGGAAGCTGGAAGCGAACGAACTGACGCGCCTGCGGCACCTGGGCGTCACGCCCGAGTACATCCAGTCCCTCAAGTCCGCGGGCTTCAACGTCGATGACCCGAAGGCCCTGTCCCACGCGCGCGCCGTCGGCGTGGACGAGGACTTCGTCCGTGGCCTCAAGGACGCTGGCTACACCGGCATGTCGCTGGAGGAGCTCGCCCACCTGCGCGCCGTGGGCGTGAACCCCGAGTACATCCGGGAGATGAACAAGCACGGCCTGTCGAAGCTGAAGGCCCGGGAGCTGATGCAGCTTCGCGCCGTGGGCGTGGACCCGGGCTGGCTCGCCAGCATTCGCAAGGCGGGCGTGCAGACGATGGATACGAAGGAGCTCCAGCGGCTGCGCGCCACCGGCGTGGACGCCCACTTCCTGGGTGAGCTCCACAACGCAGGCCTGAAGGACCTCTCCGTCGACGAACTGGTGCGGCTGCGCACCGGCGGCGTGGACGCGGACTTCATCCGGAAGATGCGCGGCACCGGCTCGAAGTAAGCCGTTCGTCCCGCGCCCCATCACCCAACACGTCTCGATTGCCCCCCGCTCGGCGCGCGTCCCATCCGACGCGCGCCGCACGGGAGGCGTCTACCCAAAGGAGCCCACCATGCGTCTCATGTCGTCACGCCTGTCCCTCGTGGCCCTGTTGTTGATGGCCACCTCCGCCGTCGCGGCCTCTTCCACCTTCGAGCCTCGCGGCACCTGGTCGGCCTCGCCCAAGAGCAGCGACCCCTCCACCCTGAACCTCCAGCTCCACCAAGGCCCGCACCGCAACATGGGCTTCACGGAACCCCTGGCGTCCTTCCAGGGACTGTCCACCACGGACGGCGCCACCACCTTCACCCTGCCGCGCGAGGCCGGCACCTTCCGCTTCGAAGGCCAGTTCCAGGACGGCCAGGGCGCGGGCCACTACCGCTTCGATGCCAGCAACGACTTCCTCAAGAAGATGGCCACGCTGGGCTACTCGGACATCACGCCCGAGGTGCAGTTCCAGCTGGCGGCGACCAACGTCACGACGGCCCGCATCCAGGCCCTGGCCGCGCTGGGCTACAAGCAGCTCAGCACGGAGGAGCTCATCCAGGTGGGCATCTTCGGCGTGACGCCCGAGTACGCGCGCGGCCTGTCCGACGCGGGCTACTCCGGGCTGTCGTTCAAGGAACTGGTCGAGGGCCGCATCCACCGCGTCACGCCCCAGCGCGTGAAGGAGTTCTCCAGCGTCGGCTTCGCGAAGCTGCCCTGGAATCAGCTGACGGCCATGAGCATCCACGGCGTCACGCCCGACTTCGTGAAGCAGATGCGCGAGCTGGGCTTCCAGGGCACGGACGCGGATGACGTCATCGCCTTCCGCATCCACCGCGTCACGCCCGACTTCGTGAAGCAGATGCGCGAGCTGGGCTTCAAGGACCTCACCCAGGACCAGATTCTGGCCTTCCGCATCCACGGCGTCACGCCCGACTTCGTGAAGCAGATGCGCGAGGCGGGCTACCCCAACGTCACTCCGGACGAGCTGGTGGCCCTGCGCATCCACGGCATCGACCGCGTCTTCATCCGCGACATGTCGGGGACGGCGCCGAAGAAGAAGTGACGCCGGGCGCGGTCAACGTCCGCCGGTGAACGGCCGGCCCCGCTACCGGGATGCACGGAGCGCCACCCGGCCACATCTTCCCCGCGGGACGGTGGTGGTGGGGAGGGTCGGAATGTCGCTGCTTCGAGCCGCTGGTGCCGGGATGCTCCTCCTGGCTGCGTGTGCATCAACCAACAAGTCCGCGGCGCCAGAGCCCCGCGCCGCGGCGCCGCGAGTCGAGGGGGTGGAGTACGGCTTCCACCCCCAGGACCCGGTCCGCGTCGGCTGGGGTGACCGGGGGATGATGGCCTTCCTGGAGCTGCTGCGAGGCCCCCAGGGCCAACGCATCGCCTGGCGCCGCGTGGGCCCCTGCTGCGGCGCCGGCGCGCCCACCGAGCTGGAGGTCTTCGAGGTGACGTACGACGGCCTCGCCGCTCCGGTGAGCCTCTACCTGGACCCGAACACCGCGGGCGCCGTGCACGCGCCCAACGGCTTCAACCTCCAGGGGCTCGCCTCCCGCTCGCAGGTGGGGCAAGAGGAGACGCCCCGGGTCATCGAGCTGTAGTCCGCGGCTCACTCCAGCGACGGCGCCGTGTCGCCCGGCAGGAACACCTCCCGCGCGAGCGACACCGGCAGCCCGAGCTGGAGGAGCCGGTCGTGAAAGTCCTTCAGCACCAGCGTCTTCCCGCGCGACTCCAGGTGGCGGCGGTAGTCGTCGCGCAGCTTGAAGATCTGCATGCGCCCCACGGCGTAATACAGGTACGTGGGGTCGAGCGTGCCGCGCTCCACCTCGCGCAGGGCGGGGAAGGGCTCGAAGTACGCAATCTCCGCGTACCGCTTCGCCACCGCCTCCACGGGCTCTCCGTACACGTGTAGCGCCAGCGCCGCGTACCAGCGCGCGTGCCGCTGGAGCGCGCGGCGGAGCTGCCCCAGCCGCACGACCGGGTCACCATTGCCCAGGCCTTCATCCACCATCATCTGCTCGGAGTAGTGCGCCCAGCCCTCCACCAGTGACGCGGGGGTGAAGACCTTGCGCACGTCCGTGGGAATCCGCGCGCCGTAGAGCAGCTGCACGAAGTGGCCGGGCATGGCCTCATGGACGGTGATGCCCAGCAGGCCCGCGCGGTTGAAGTACGTCAGGTGCTGGGCCTTCTGCTCGGGCGTCCAGCCGGGCTCCACGTTGGTGATGTTGTAGAAGGCCTCGGTGGCCTTCGTCTCGAAGGGGCCGGGGGTGTCCATGGACGCGAAGCCCAGCCGCGCGTAGGGCGGCGTCTCCCGCACCACGGGCAGCCGGTCCGACGGCAGCGTGAGGATGTTCCGCTCGCGCACGAAGCGCTGCAGCTCCACCAGCTGCGCCCGCGCCGAGGCCACCAGCTCCTCCGCCTTCGGGTGGTCCTTCACCAGCTCCGCCATCACCTGCTCGGGCGTCTTGGTGGCGTCCAACCGGGCGGCCTCGCGCGCCACCCAGGCCTTGTAGTCGCGGATGGCGCGCTCGTTGATGTCGCGCAGCGCGTCCGCGTCCAGCGTGACGTGCTCCTCCAGCGCCAGCTTCTTCTCGAAGCGCTCGCGCCCCAGGCGGAAGTCGCCGTCCGCCTGGGGCAGCAGCTCGCGCTCCAGCCACACCGCGAAGGCCTCCATCTGCCGCGCGGCCTCCTCACGCGCGGCGGAGAAGGCGGCGCGCTCGCTCAGCGGCACCTGGGCATACCCCTGCGCCGTCAGGGCCCGGGGCAGGTCCGTGCGCAGGTACGCCACGGTGCCGCGCGCGTCGCGCAGCGCGTACTCCGCCCACAGCTTCGGCACGCCGCTCAGGTTGAACTGCGCCGCGTCGAGCACGCCAGGGATGCGCGCCATCCGGGAGCGCATGGCGCGCATGCGCTCGGCCACGGGGGCGAACTCGCGTGACGACAGGCCGTCCAACCCGCTGGAGATGATGCCCACGTAGAAGCCCGGGTCGCGCTCCCAGGGGCGCACCTCCTCCAGCTCCAGCAGGTCGGCGCGCATCGCGTTCTCCAGCACGCGCACGTCCACGGCCGCGTCTCCCGACAGGCCACCGCGCGCCACCACCTGCTCCAGGCGCGTCAACCAGCCGCGCAGCGCCTCCGCCTTGCGCTTCAGCGCGCCCGAAGAGACGTCCGGCAGGTGGGCGTCATGCATGTGATAGCCGAGCCGCGTGGCCCGGGTGGGATGCGCCGCCGCATACCAATCCAGGTACTCGCGCGCGAGGACGACATAGTCGGCATCCGCGGCGGAGACGGAAGCGGTGGGCATGGCCGAGGAAGACTCCGGCCCGGCCCCCGAACGCGAAGCGCAAGCGGAGACACAGGCCAACAGGACGAATGCGGAGCGAATGCGCATGGCGCGTCGAGTCTCGTAATGGGACGGCGGTTCGGAAAGCGGGAAGCGCGCTCTGGATGCTTCTTCGTCGAACAGCTCTCGCCCGGGTTGTCGGCTGAAGGTCCCCGGTCTCGTACGCCGAGGCGCCCTCGGAGGGCGACTGTCACGCAATGACAGCCCTGGACCGACTCGCGGACGGCTTGGGTTTCGTCACATCCCAGCCAGATTGCGCGACCGCGGCACCCCACCGCAGCCAGCCACCGCAACAAGGAGTGAGTATGCGTCTTCGCGCACAGAGCCTTCCTTTGCTGTTGTCCGCCGTTTCAGGCATCGCCACCCTCGGATGCGGCGTCGAAGCACCCTACCCGGCTCGCCAGGAGCACGGGGAGGTGGAAGCCGCCGCCAGCCGTGAAGACACCGCGCGCCTGGGTGCGGCTTCCGGCTGGGACCTGTGCGACACGACGGCCCGGCTCGTGCGGGACATCATCCCGGGCGCGGGACACTCCCATCCGCGGGACCTCACCCACGGCAACGAGGTCCTCCTCTTCTCCGCCACGGATGGCGTGGGGGGCCGGGAGCCCTGGATGAGCTCGGGCGTGGCTTCGGGGACGCATCCGCTCCGGGACGTGCACTCCGGAGGCTCGGGCTCGGACGCGGGCCCCTTCCTCCAGGGCGGGACGACGACGTACTTCGCGGCGAGTGATGGAGTGCATGGCCGCGAACTCTGGAAGACGGATGGCTCCACCGCGGGCACGGAGCTGGTGAAGGACATCTCGCCGGGTGGGCTGGGCTCGGACCCGGAGCACCTGACCTTCTACGACGGCGTGCTGTACTTCACGGCGAACGATGGCGTGCATGGCCGCGAGCTGTGGCGCAGCGATGGCACGGAGGAGGGAACCTTCCTCTTGCGCGACTTCAGCACGGAGGGAGACCTGGTCTCCAGCCACTTCGAGCTGGTGGCGGGGTCGAACGCCCTCTACGTCAAGGTGAGCATCTTCTCACCGACCGACCGCCAGTCGAGCCGGGTGCAGCTGTACCGGACCGATGGCGCCAGCTTCGTGCGGCTGGTGGACGGGACGGAGGAGAACATGCTGGGCGACCTGACGCCGGTGGGGGACAAGCTGTTCTTCACCTGGAACTTCGATGCGCCGCAGACGCGGCTCTACGTCACCAACGGCACGTCGAGCTGGGCGCGCTACGTGTACACGTTCATCGGCGCCCCCCTGGGGTTGGTCGCCTACAAGAACAAGCTCTTCCTGAGCGCGGCGACGGGAGCCGGGGGGGCGGACTTCGAGCTGTGGCGCAGCGACGGCACCACGTCCGGCACGACACGGGTGAAGGACATCTACCCGGGCCCGGTGCCGTCGCAGCCGACGAGCCTCACGGTGGTGAAGGACCGGCTCTTCTTCGTCGCGGATGACGGGGTGCACGGCCGCGAGCTGTGGAGCAGCGACGGGACGAGCGCGGGGACGCAGCTGCACGCCGACATCGCCGTGGGCGCGCCGGGCTCGGAGCCCGCGGAGCTGACGGCCGTGGAGGAGTACCTCTTCTTCAGCGCCCACACGGAGGCCGGAGGCCGGGAGGCGTGGGTGAGCGACACCCGCGAGCCGGGGGTGTTCGAGGTGCAGGGCATCGCGCCGGGGGCCATGCACTCGGACCCGAACAACTTCGTGCGCTCGGGGTGGGACCTCTACTTCGTCGCCAGCGACAACGCCGACTACGGCCGCGAGCTCCGCGCGCTGCGCATCCGGCCCGCGGGCATGTGTGACATGAGCGGCAACGGCGGGCTCTGAGCGGTAGGCGCCTGCCCGCCCTCGGCACAGCCGGCCCCAGGGGCCAACCGGGACGGCGTTGGCCCCCTTCCCTTCCCGGCGCCGGGTGCCCACATCGGAGAACTGTCGAGTGGCAGGGGGCACCAGGAGCCGGCTGGTGTCCCCTTTTTTCGTGCTCCCAGAGCGGCCGTCCGTCCTTCGAATTGTACGCCTCCGTGCATTTCTCCCCGCCTCCAGCGTCGTCTTGGGCAGAACTGTCATGCTGCTGTCCCGGTGCGGGCTGGCGCGTCTGACGCGTGCGGACGAGCCGGGGCTGGGCTAAGCGTCTGCCTGCCCGTCGGGTACCGCACAGGCCGGCGCCTGCGGCCCGCTCGCTGGAGGAGGTTTCAAGCGATGTCCGACACCGTGGTGAAGAAGAAGCGCCGTTGGCCCTATGTCCTTGGAGGAGTCTTCGCGCTCCTCGTCATCATCGTGGCCGTGGCGCTCTGGCGACTGGACGCCATCCTGCTGAAGACGGCCCGCGACCAGGCGGCCACCTATTCCCAGCTCCTGGGACGTCCCATCGAAATCGGGGACATCTCCACCAAGCTCTTCCCCACCATCGGCGCCCAGGTGGAGAACGTCACCGTCGGCCCCGCCGAAGGGGAAGACCTGCCGCTGGCCCAACTGGCCCTGATTGACGTCCGCGTCGCCGCGGGCCCGCTCCTGTCCTCCAGCGGCAAGGACATCCAGGTGAAGAACGCCGAGGTCTCCGGCCTCACCGTCAACCTGGTCCGCTTCGCCGACGGCACCACCAACGTGCAGCGTCTGCTCCAGCGGCTGGAAGAACAGCAGCCCAAGGAAGAGGAAGCCCCCGCTGAAGAGTCCCAGCCCATGGACCTCTCCGGCGTCCACGTGGAGCGCGCGGCCCTCACCGACGGCGCCATCCGCTTCGTGGACCGCGGCGCCGGAGCACAGGCCCGCGAGCTGGGCGTGAAGGACCTGGACATCGAGGTGAAGGACCTCCGCGTGGGCAAGCCGCTGGTGGTGAACCTGGCCGCCGCCGTGCTCGCGGACACCCAGAACCTCCAGGTGTCCCTCCACGCCGCGCCGCTGCCGGCCACGCTGGTCCCCACGCCCGAGCGCGTGACGCTGAAGGCGCAGAAAATCGACCTCGCCCCGCTGGGCCCCTTCCTGCCGCCGGACATCGGCCTGCGGGCGGGCACGCTGGACGCGGACTGGCAGGCGGACCTGGGCAGCGCCGTTCCCGGCGGCCAGGGCCCCACGAAGCTGGTGGGCATCATCAAGGCCCTGGGCCTGAGCTTCACCGGCTCCGAGGGCGGCAAGGCGCTGGACGTCGTCATGGACACCGACGTCGCGGGCGACATCACCACGGGTGACCTGGCGCTCAACAAGCTGAAGGTGGACCTGGGCCCCGCAAGCCTCACCGGCAAGGGCAGCGTGAAGGGCCTGCTGACCGACAAGCCCGCGGTGGAGGGCTTCGAGCTGACGGGCCGCAACCTGGACCCGGCCGCGCTCGCCGACTACTACCCGCCGCTGCGCAAGCAGCTCAACGGGATGATTGCCGGTCCCATCGGCCTGGACGTGCGCGGCAGCGGCACGCAGGACGCCCAGGCCATCGACGTCAACGTGGACCTGACGCCCGTGCGGCTGCGCGTGCCGGCCCAGCTCACCAAGGACGCGGGCGGCGCGATGAAGCTCTCCGCGCGGGTCTCCGGCGCGGCGGCCACGGGCGGCGCCCTGCGCTTCGACGCGAAGGCGGACCTGGGCGGCATCGACCTGCGGCCCGGCCTGCTGGTGGACAAGGCCCCGGGACAGCGGATGGACCTGAGCGCCGCGGGCACCTACGCGCCCGGCCAGGGCTCCGGCATGAAGGTGGACATCCCCAAGCTCACCGCGAACGTGCTCGAGGACACGATGACGGGCAGCGCGGCCTTCGCGCTCGCGGGTACAGGGAAGAAGCAGACGACGACGTTCTCCGCGGACCTCAAGAGCCAGAAGCTGGACGCGGACGCGCTGATGATGAGCGAGGAGGAAGTCCAGGCGCGCGGCGGTCCGCCGCCGGAGGAGCCGCCATCCGATGACCCGACGCGCTTCAGCGGCTACCGGGGCGACATCCGCTTCGCGGTGGGCACGCTGCGCTACATGGAGATGAACATGACCCAGGTGACGGGCGTGGTGAAGATGACCGACGACCTCATCACGGTGGAGAAGTTCTCCACGGGCGTCTACGGCGGACGCATCGTCGCGGACGGCACCACCATGCGCCTGGGCCCGCTGCCGGAGCAGCGCCCCTTCGAGGCGAAGGTGAAGGTGGAGGGCGTCGCGGTGGAGCAGGCGCTGACGCAATTCACGCCGCAGAAGGCCGTGACGGGCAAGTTCAACGGCAACGTGGACGTGAAGGGCGTGGGCTACACGCCCGAGCAGCTCAAGCAGACGCTGCTCGGCGGCATCAACGGCGACCTGCTGGATGGCGAGCTGCTGGGCAAGGACCTGGTGGCCGCGGTGTCCGAGCCGCTCGCCAAGGCGCTGCCCATCGCGGCCAAGGGCCTGAAGAACGAGCAGGTGACGAAGCTGGGCGGTGACCTGCCCTTCAGCGTTCAAATCAAGGACGGCGTGGCCCAGCTCTCCAAGCCGCTGACGTGGGCGCGGCCGGAGGCGGAGCTGAGCTTCGACGGCGGCATCCGGCTGGATGGCTCGCTGGACCTGACGGGCTCCGTGGCGCTGACCCCCTCCACGGTGAAGACGCTGACGCTGGGCAAGGTGACGCCGCCGGCCGCCATCCCCGTGGGCCTGAAGCTGACGGGCCCCGCGTGGAAGCCGGAGGTCACCAGCCTGGACGTGAAGCCGGCGGTGACGCAAATCGCGAAGCTGGCGGCCTCGTCGCTGGCGGGCAACCTGATTGGCGGCGAGCGCGGCCAGCAGGTCCAGGGCATCATCGAAGGCGGCGAGGACAAGCTTCGCGCCGAAGCCGAGGCCAGGCGCAAGGAGCTGGAGGCCAAGGCCGCCGAGGAGAAGGCGCGCCTGGAGGCCGAGGCCAAGAAGCGCGCCGAGGACGAAGCGAAGAAGCGCCTGCGCGGCCTCTTCGGGAAGTAGGGCCCGCGGCCCGCGCTCCCTGAAACACGCTGAAACAGTCGGGAAACAACGTGTTCACCTCGTCACCCGGGGCCTGCCCTCGGGGACGAGTGTGGCATGCGCCCTGCTAGGGCTTCCTGCCCGTTTCACGCGTCACAAGGGAGCGCGCGACATGCAGACGAGCGAGGACTTTGGCCGCGGGGATTCGGTGACGCCGTCCAGCCCCGTGGTGGTGCCGGTACGCGAACACCATCGCGTGCTCATCATCGGAGGTGGCACCGCCGGAATCACGGTGGCCGCCCGGCTGGCGCGCGCCGGGCAGAAGGGCGTCGCCGTCCTCGAGCCCTCCCAGCACCACTACTACCAACCCCTGTGGACGCTGGTGGGCGCCGGGGAGGCGCGCATCGAGGACACCGTGCGCAACGAGTCCCGCCTCATCCCGCACGGCGTGAAGTGGGTGCGCGACGCCGCCACGGAGATAGACCCGGAGGCGAGGGAGGTCCTCACCCGCGGGGGCCTCCGCCTGGGCTACGACTTCCTCGTCGTCGCCCCTGGCATCCAGCTCGACTGGGACAAGGTCGCGGGCCTGCGCGAAGCGCTGAAGACGCCGCACGTCAGCAGCAACTACGACGTCCAGCTCGCGCCCAAGACGTGGCGCCTGCTCCAGAACTTCCAGGGCGGCACCGCGCTCTTCACCCAGCCCTCCACCCCCGTGAAGTGCGCCGGGGCCCCGCAGAAAATCATGTACCTGGCCGCGGACCACTTCCGCCGCACCGGCGTGATGGAGCGCACCAGCGTCGTCTTCGGCTCCGGCGCCAAGACCATCTTCGGCGTGAAGCCCTTCGCCTCCGTGCTGGAGGGCGTGGTGCACCGCTACGGCATCACGCCCCGCTTCCAGCACGACCTCATCGCCGTGGACGGCGAGCGGCGCGAGGCCACCTTCCAGGCCACGCGCGACGGGCAGACGGAGCGCCTCACCCTGGCCTACGACATGCTGCACGTCACCCCGCCGCAGAGCGCGCCGGACTTCATCAAGCGCAGCCCGCTGTCCTGGCGGGAGGGTCCGAATGCCGGCTGGGTGAAGGCGGACAAGTACACGCTCCAGCACCCGGACCATCCGAACGTCTTCGCGCTCGGCGATGCGTCGGACCTGCCCACCAGCCGAACGGGCGCCGCCATCCGCAAGCAGGCGCCGGTGCTGGTGGAGAACCTCCTGGCCTGCATGAAGGACCGGCCCCTGCCCGCGCGGTATGACGGCTACGCGTCCTGCCCCCTCACCACGGGCTACGGGCGCCTGCTGCTCGCCGAGTTCGACTACGACGGCAAGCCCGCGCCCACCATCCCCTTCATCGACACCCTGCAGGAGCGGCGCGACATGTGGCTGATGAAGAAGTACGGCCTGCCACGCCTCTACTGGGCATTCATGATGCGGGGCCTTGCATAAGACGGCGGGAGCCGGGCTATGCACCGACGATGCCCACCTCCCACCTCGCGCTCCCCGCCCTGGATGCCCTCGCGGGCCCCGTGCTGCTCGTGGACGACGCGCGGAAGGTGACCGCGCTCACGCCCGCGCTCGAAGCCCTGCTGGGCGGCACGCTGCGCGCAGGAACGCCGCTGGCGCAGGTCCTGGAGCGCGCGGATGGCACGGAGCCGCTGGACGCCGTCTTGAAGAACGGGCGTGAGGCCTCCGTCCGCCTGCGCGTGGGTGGGCGCTCGAAGTCCGTGCGGGTGCGCGCCGTCCCCCTGGCGCGAGGGCCTCGGGCATCCGGGTGGGCCTTGCTCGTCTCGCCTGGCGCGGTGGAAGAGACGAACGGTCGCGCGGAGGTGTTCCACGGCCTGTGGACCCAGGCGCCCGAGCTGCGGCGCGTCTTCCGCATCGTCGAGAAGGTGGCCCGCACCGAGTCCAGCGTGCTCGTTCGCGGGGAGTCGGGCACCGGCAAGGAGCACATCGCTCACGCGCTGCATGCGCTGTCGGCACGGGCGCGCGGGCCGTTTCGCGCCATCAACTGCGCGGCGCTGCCGCCCAACCTGCTGGAGAGCGAGCTGTTCGGCCATGTGCGCGGCGCCTTCACGGGCGCGGTGCGCGACAGCCCAGGACATTTCCGGCTCGCGGACAAGGGCTCGCTGTTCCTGGACGAGGTGGCGGAGATGCCCCTGGACCTCCAGGCGAAGATGCTGCGCGTGCTGGAGACGCGCACCGTCATCCCCGTGGGAGGCCGCCAGCCCGTGCCCGTGGACGTGCGCATCATCGCCGCCACGCACCGGCCGCTGCGGCGCGAAGTGGAGGCGGGGCGCTTCCGCGCGGACTTGATGTACCGCCTGCGCGTGGTGCCGCTCTTCCTGCCCACGCTGCGGGAGCGGCGAGGCGACATCCTCCCGCTGGCCCTGCGGTTCCTGGAGGAGCTGCACCAGCGAGGCGCCCGCCGCGTGGAGCGCTTCTCGCCTGGTGCCCGCCGCTTGCTGGAGGAGCACCCCTGGCCCGGCAACGTGCGTGAGCTGCGCAACGTGATGGAGTACGCCTATGTCATCGGCGAAGGCCCGGTGGTCCGTGAGGCGGACCTGCCACCGGAGTTCTCCGAGCCGCGGCAGGCTGCTCCCGGGACGCAGCCGCCTCCGGATGCCTCGCTGGAGCCGGAGCGGATCCGCGCCGCGCTCGCCCAGGCGGGCGGCAACCGCTCCGAGGCCGCGCGCCTGCTCGGCGTCAGCCGCGTGACGCTGTGGCGGCGCCTGCGCGACCTGGGTGTGACGGCGGAGCGCTGAGCGACGGGCGGGCGTCGGCCACGAAACACCACGAGCATGGCCCTCAAACGACGTTTCACGCCTGTTTCAGGTGCGTTTCACGAGAGGACGCCGCCTTGCCCGCAGGGCCCGTTTCCGCGGTGCCGGCACCCCGTGCCCCCTCGACCCGAGCCCCGCCACCTCCATCACCACGCCTGTTGGCACATCACTGGCAATGACGGCCTCGCACCCCCACTCCGACGGAGGCGAACGATGCTCTTCCGCCAGCTCTTCGACGCGGACACCTCGACGTATACGTACCTCCTGGCCGACGAGGCCACGGGCGCCGCCGCGCTCATCGACCCGGTGCTGGAACAGGCCGAGCGCGACCTGAAGCTCCTCCGGGAGCTGGGCCTCACATTGTCCGTGGTGCTGGAGACGCACGTCCACGCCGACCACGTCACCGGCGCGGGCGTGCTCCGCGAGCGGACAGGCGCCACCGTGGTGGCCTCCAGCCGCGGCGCGCCCTGCGTGGACCGGACGGTGAACCATGGAGACATCGTGCGCGTGGGCGGCCTCGAAGTCCGCGTCCTCGAGACGCCCGGACACACCGACGACAGCCTGAGCTTCCTCTGTGAGCGCCGCCTCTTCACCGGAGACGCGCTGCTCATCCGAGGCACCGGAAGGACGGACTTCCAGAACGGCGACCCGGGCCAGCTCTACGACGCCATCACCCGCGTCCTCTTCACCCTGCCCGACGACACGGCGGTCTACCCCGGCCACGATTACGCCGGGCACGCCATGTCCACGGTGGGCGAGGAGAAGCAGCACAACCCCCGGCTCGCCGGACGCACGCGCGCGGACTTCATCGTCTTGATGAACGCGCTCCAGCTCCCGCCACCCCGGAAGCTGGATGTGGCCGTCCCCGCCAACCGGGCCTGCGGACACACGCCGCCCACACCTTCCCTCCAGGCCTGAAGCCACGCGGAGCCCTCATGCATCCTCTCTTCGACAACGCCACGCCCCACCCCGCGGGCTACCGCGACGTGGACGTGGGGCAGCTCGCGGCGTGCCTGCCCTCCGAGCTCACGCTGGTCGACGTGCGTGAGGCCGCCGAGCTCGACGGTATCCTGGGCCACGTCGCGGGCATCCGGCACGCCCCCCTGGCCACGGTGCCGGACGTCGTCGACGCCTGGCCGCGTGACACGGACGTGGTGCTGCTCTGCCGCTCCGGGGCACGCTCGGCGAGGGCGGCCACGGGCCTGGTCACCCTGGGCTTCACTCGAGTGATGAACCTGCGAGGCGGGATGCTCGCGTGGAACACCGCGCGGCTGCCCGTGGTGCGCCCCGTCCCCCACGCGCTGCCCACCTTGAGCACCGTCCGCGACGGACTGCTCGACGGCCTCCACCGCGCCCTGACACCTCCGCCCCATGAAGGGCCCACCGTGCCCCCCCTGACGTCCCCGTCTCGGGAAGCGCTCACCGCCGTGCTCGACGCGCTCCAGGCCGCGCGGCCGACGGATGTCCGGGACACCGCCGCCTTCGAGCACCTGCTGCGCACATGCCGGGACCTGCTCGCCGTCGCGCGCGCGGAAGGCGAGCGGTGATGCTGTACGCGGGCATCGCGGGCTCGGCGCTCGTGGGCATCCTGCTGGGCCTGCTCGGAGGTGGCGGCTCCATCCTCATCGTGCCGCTGCTCATCTACGTGCTCGACGTCGAGCCTCGGACGGCCATCGCCATGTCCCTGGTGGTGGTGGGCGTCACCAGCGCCAGTGGCGCCTTCCTCCACGCGCGCGCGGGCCGCGTCCGCTGGCGCACCGCGCTCGTGTTCGGCGCAGGAGGCATGGGCGGGGCCTTCCTCGGTGGCCGGCTCAATCCCCACCTCGCGCCCGACACGCTGCTGCTCCTGTTCGCGGGCGTCATGGTGGCCGCCGCCGTGGCCATGCTCCGCCGCCGGGAAGCCGGGCCCGCCGCCACCAGCGGCTCCCCGCTCCCCGCTCCCCGCGTGCTCGCACAGGGCATCGCGGTGGGCGCGTTGTCGGGACTGGTGGGTGCCGGGGGCGGCTTCCTCATCGTGCCCGCGCTGTCACTGGCGGGGCTGCCCATGCCCGTCGCCACCGCCACGTCCCTGGTGGTCATCGCGCTCCAGTGCGCCGCCGGCCTGGTGGGCCACCTGGGCCACCTGGACCTGCCCTGGGTGCTCACCGGCGAAGTCCTCCTGGCCGCGATGACGGGCAGCTTCGTGGGCGGAAGGCTCGCGGGGCGCGTGTCCCCCGCGTTGCTGCGCAAGGGCTTCGCCGTGTTCGTGCTGACCACCGCCGCCTTCCTCCTGAGCGCCCAGGCTCCCGCGCCCCTGCGTGAGCGCGTATGGACGGAGCGGCTGTGGCTCTGGAGCGTGGCGCCTCTTGCCGTGGGCATTCCCGTGACGGTGTGGCGCCTGCGCGTGGCCCGCCAGCGTCAGGCCGCGCAGGCCCTGCCCCGGTGAGGCACCGTCACGTGGACGCCAGCGGCACGGTGAAGCGGAAGGTGGAGCCGTGGCCCAGCACGCTCTCCACCCACAGACGGCCGCCATGCCGCTCGACGATGTCCCCGCAGATGTAGAGCCCCAGGCCCAGCCCACCAAAGCCGGAGATGGGGGCGTTGCGAGCGCGGAAGAAGCGCTCGAAGAGGTGCGCCTGCTGGTCCCGCGGAATGCCCATGCCTTCGTCCTGGACGGAGACATGGGCGTGGCGGTCCTCCCGAGCCACCCGGACGCGAACCGTTCCCCCACTGGGGCTGTACTTGAAGGCGTTCTCCATCAGGTTGACCAGGACCTGCGCGAGCCGGTCCGCATCGCCCAGGACGACCAGGGGTGCCTCCGGCGCTTCGTACTCGACCCGGTGATGCGCGCTGGACAGGCGCATCTCGGAGACGACGTCATGGGCCAGCTCCTGCAACACGACGGGCCCATGCTTCAGCGTCAGCCGCCCTTCCTGGATGCGCGAGGTGTCCAGCAGGTCATTCACCAATCCCGTCAGGCGGCTCACCTGCATCAACGACTTGTCCACGTGCCGGGCGGAGGCTCCGTCCCCCTCGGCGCCGTGTTGCCGCAGCATCTGGAGGTGCAGCTTCAGCGGCGTGAGCGGCGTCTTCAGCTCGTGCGCGGCGATGGACAGGAAGTCGTCCCGCACGCGGATGGCCTCCTGGGCTTCGCGCAGCAGCCGCTCGCGCTCGGCCTCGGCCTGCCGCTCCGCCGTCACCTCGCGGTAGCTCCACACGCGGCCGATGATGGCGCCCCCCATCCGCTGCGGCAGCGACTTGCGCTCCAGGATGCGCCCGTCCAGCAACTCCACCGTCTCTACGTCCACCTCTTCGGACGGCTCGAAGCGCTCCCGGATTCGCGAGGTGAACGACTCCGGATGTTTCACGCCGCCCGCCGCGCGCACCAGCACCCGCTCCGCGTCGCGGTCCACCATCATCTCCTCGGTCAGCCCCCAGATGTCGAGGAAGCGCTTGTTGAAGGCCGTGACGCGCTTGTTCAGGTCCACCACGATGACGCCTTCCGCAATCGAGTCGAACGTGGCGCGCAGCACCGAGTTCATGTGCGCCAGGCTCTCCGGCGCGTGCCGCGTCACACCGCCTTCGGCGACCTGCCCCATCGAGGACTCAGGGAGCTGGAGGCGCGCGCAGGCCCCCAACAATGTCCCCTGCTCATCGAACACGGGCAGGACGAAGGCCTTCAGGCCCGGCTCCTCGTGAACACCGGCCTTGCCCTGGAGCGCGGGCCGCATCGCCTGCGCGAGCCAGGGCAGCCGAGCGAGCACCGCGGCCATGGGACGCGCTTGAAAGGGCTCACCCTGCGGTCCGGTGGCGTGTGTCAGCGCATCGTCCATCCAGACCACCCGTCCGTGCGCGTCGACGATG
Source organism: Myxococcus virescens (assembly GCF_900101905.1). Taxonomy (NCBI): domain Bacteria; kingdom Pseudomonadati; phylum Myxococcota; class Myxococcia; order Myxococcales; family Myxococcaceae; genus Myxococcus; species Myxococcus virescens. The sequence continues at coordinate 139,682 of NZ_FNAJ01000006.1, forward strand.
AGCGCCGCCTGGAGCGCCTGCCCCAATCTCAGCAGCGCTGGAGCGAAGTCGGACCCGCTCGGGTGACGAGCCTCGGCAGGCCCCGGCGCGCCCCATCCGCTCCGTCCTTCCTCATGGATGTGGGCCTTCGACATGGGCGCTCCTCGGCCTCGTTGGCGGGACATTTCCGGCGGAAAGATGCGGCGCCCGCCAAGGGCATGAAAGGGGTCCCCCTGCTCGGCCGCCACCGCCGAAGGGGCTCCGACTCCCAGGCCGCTTGCCGTGCGAAAGCGGTAGGCTTCCGCCACATGACGACCTCCCGCCTCGCGATGCTGTTCCTGGTGCCCATGCTGGCCACGGGCTGTGCCTCCACCGCTGGCGCCACCCGAACGGACGAGCCCGCGACGGAAGCGGCGGCCCCCGAGGCCACGCCCAGCGCGCCCAGCGCGCCCAGCGCGCCCTCCGGCTATGGCTACAGCAAGAACGACCCCATCCACGTGGGTGGAGGTGTCGACGGCGAACACGAATACCTCCAGCACCTGCGGGGACCGCAGGGGCAGAAGGTCCGCTACGAGCGGCACGGGAGCTGCTGCGCCTTCGAGTCGAAGGGCTCGCCGTTCGGCAGCGGCATGCTCGACGTGTACGTCGTCACCTACGACGGGCTGGAGGAGCCGGTGATGCTGTACCTCAACATGTATGACAGGAAGGACCCGCGCGCCCCCGAAGGCTTCCGCCTGGACTGACGCGCGCTAGGAGCAGTCCTCGGTGATGGGACCTGCGACCAGCGGGCCCGACATCCATTCCGACAGACACATCGGACCGCGTCTCGATGTCGCGCGGGTCCGCCGCCAGCACGGGGCTGACGCCGCTCATGCAGACCCGCAGGAATCCAGACACACGTGCGAGAGGCTTCACGGCCCTGAATTGTAGCAGGCACGCGTCTCCGCCGTTGACCGCTGCCAGTTCCGCACGGAGATTCCCCGCATGACGCTGAGAGCCATGACCGACGTAGGCGCCGAGCTGGGCCTGTCTCCCGAAGACGTGCTGCCGTGGGGAACCCACCGCGCCAAGGTGTCGCTGGACGCGCTCGGCAAGCGGGGCGGCCGGCAGGGACGCCTGGTGCTCGTGTCCGCCATCAACCCCACGCCACCGGGCGAAGGCAAGACCACCATGTCCGTGGCGCTGGCCATGGGCTTGCGCAAGCGGGGGCGCCGCGCGGTGGCGGCCCTGCGCGAGCCGTCACTGGGCCCTGTCTTCGGCGTGAAGGGCGGCGGCACCGGCGGCGGGCAGGCCAGCCTGGAGCCCGCGGCCGACATCAACCTGCACTTCACCGGTGACCTGCACGCCATCACCAGCGCCAACAACCTGCTGTCCGCGCTGGTGGACAACGCCGTCTTCTACGGCCAACCGGTGGCCCTGGATGCCACGCGCGTGCGCTGGCGGCGCGCGCTGGACATGAATGACCGCTTCCTGCGCAACGTCATCGTCGGTCTGGGCGGCAAGGCGCAGGGCGTGCCACGCGAGGACCACTTCGACATCACCGCCGCCAGCGAGGTCATGGCCATCCTCGCGCTCGCGGAGGGCCTGAAGGACCTGGAGGCGCGGCTGGGACGCGTCATCATCGGCCACACCCGGGACGGCCAGCCGGTGCGCGCGCGGGACGTGGACGCGGCGGCGTCCATGGTGGCGCTGCTCAAGGACGCGCTGATGCCCAACCTCGCCCAGACGCGCGAGGGCGGCCCCGCGCTGGTGCACGCGGGCCCCTTCGCCAACATCGCGCACGGGTGCAGCTCCGTGATGGGCACGCGCATGGGGCTGGCCTACGCGGATGAAGTCATCACGGAGGCGGGCTTCGGCTTCGACCTGGGCGCGGAGAAGTTCCTGGACATCAAGTGCCGCGGCAGCGGGCTGTGGCCCCGGGGCGTGGTGCTGGTGGTGACGCTGCGCGCGCTGAAGCACCACGGGGGCGCCGCCCCCGCGCGCGTGGCCGAGCCAGACCGCGAAGCCCTGGTTCGCGGCTTCGCGCACCTGGAGAAGCACCTGGAGTCGGTGGCCGCCTTCGGCCTGCCGGCCGTGCTGTGCGTCAACCGCTTCCCGCAGGACACCGAGTCCGAGCTGGAAGAGCTGCGCGCCTTCGGCAAGGCCCGTGGCGTGGAGACGGCCGTGTGTGACGGCTTCTCGCGGGGGGGTGACGGCTCGCTGGAGCTGGCCGACTGCGTGCTGGAGATGCTGGACGGCACGGACGCCGCGCCGCCCCAGCCGCGCTTCCTCTACGACGTGGCGCAGTCGCCCGAGGAGAAGGTGGCCGCCATCGCCCGCACCGTCTACGGCGCGGACGACGTGGCCTTCACCGCGAGCGCGAAGAAGGACCTGGACGCCGTGCGCGAGCTGGGCGGCGCCGGGCTGCCGGTGTGCATGGCGAAGACGCACCTATCGCTGTCGGATGACCCCACGAAGCTGGGACGGCCGCGCGGCTTCACGCTCACCGTGCGCGAGGTGCGGCTGTCCGCGGGCGCGGGCTTCATGGTGGCACTCACGGGAGAAATCCTCACCATGCCCGGCCTGCCACGCGAGCCCGCCGCCCGCCGCGTCACCGTCCACGACGACGGGCGCGTCACCGGGCTGATGCAGGGGGAGTGAGCCGAGCCCCAAGCCGGGGTGCCACCCAGGACGGTGGCACCCGCGCGGCCCCGAGGCGGCGTCAGACGCGGAAGCCGGTGGACAGCTCCTGGAGCTGTCCCAGCGACGCGTTGATTTGCGCCACCGCCTGTTCGGCCGTCATCGTGGCCGTCACCACGTCCGCCATCATGGAGGACAGCGTGGTCATCACCTCGGTCATCTGCGCGATGCCCGCGTTCTGTTGGGTGACGGAGGCCACAATCTGGCGCGCGGCCTGACTGCTCTCCTGCACCACGGTGGTGATTTCCTTCAGCGTGTTGGCCGAGGCGAGCACCTGCTCGATGCCCTCCTCCATCTTCTCGCTGTCGCCCTCGGCGATGCCCACCGTCTGGCGGATGGCCTGGTTGATTTCGAGCAGAATCTTGCCGATGCGCTGGGTGCTCTGCAGCGACTGGCCGCTGAGCGAGCGCATCTCCCGCGCCACCACCGCGAAGCCCCGGCCCTGCTCCCCGGCGCGCGCCGCTTCGATGGCCGCGTTGAGCGCGAGCACGTTGGACTGGTCCGCCAGGTCCTTCACGCTGCCGATGATTTCACCGGCGTGCACGGCCTGGTCGCTCAGGTGCCCGATGCTGCCCACCAGCGCGCCCACGCGCTGGCGAATCTGCTGGAGGCCCTCGGCGCTCTTCTCGATGGACTCCTGACCGGACGCGCTGAAGGCGTCCGCCTGTCCCGCCACGCGGAGCACCATCTCCGCGCGGCTGGAGGCCATGCTGGACGTCTGCGCGATTTCGGCGATGGTGGTGCTCGCCTCGGTGAGGCTGCGGGACTGGTTGGTGAGGAAGTTCACCTGCTCCTGGCTGGCCTGCGTCAGCGTCTTCGCCGCGGTCGTCAGGTCCGTCACCACCGTCTGGATGGTGGTGGGCACGTTGCGCAGCCGGGTCACCATGACCTGGAAGCCGCGCGCCAGCTCGCCCACCTCGTCGTGGGCGCTCACGTCGATGGCCTGCGTCAGGTCGCCCTTCTCCGCGATGCGCGTGGCCACGTGGGTCAGCTTCGCCAGCGGCAGCGTCACCTCGCGGTGCAGCCAGTAGGCCAGCCCCACCGTCAGCGCGATGCACAACAGCACCAGCACGCACACCGTCCAGGTGGTGGCGCGGTGCAGCCCGGCCACCTCCGCGTAGGAGGTCGCAATGGCCTGGCCATCCGCTTCCACGGCCCTCTCCAGCTCATGGGACAGCCCCGCGGCCAGGGACTCCACCCTCGCGAGCGCGGACGCCGCCTGCGCGTCCCCCTCCACCGCGAACGTCACCGCCGCCCTGGAGTTCCTCCAGTACGTGGCCAGGGACGACTTGAGTTCATCCACCCGCTGGAGGTTCGCGCCCGGTACGGCCCTCGTCAGGTCGAGCTTCGACTGGAGGTCGTCCACCTCCGCGCTCAGCGACTCCAACCCTCCCGCCTTCGCCGCCACCGCCGCCAGCACGTTGCGGTGCAGGCCCGGGAAGCGGTGCATCACCTCACGGTTCAGCTCGATGGTGGGAACCTGCGAGCTGCTGATGCGCGCGTACACGCCACCGGAGCGCGCGCCCAGGGCGATGAACGCCACCAGGATGGCCACCAGGAACACCGCGACAACGGCCGGCAACAACATCATCTTCTGCTTGAGCTTCAGACGCACCCGCTGGCCTCCCCGCTACCGTGAGCACCCTTCAACGCCCGCGACTCCCCGCCGCGCGCCGCGGCCAGAATCCGGCTGTGGAAGAGCCACCCCGTTTTCCAGGGCCCGCTGCGCCAGCACATGTCGCCATCCTTCCGTGAACTCCCGTGGGAGCCACAAACCCGCGCGGCCGGTGCTCACGCCGCGCGTCGTAGGATAGCCAACTGTCTGCGGGCTGGTAACTCTCACCACCCGTGTCATTCAGACGGACGCGGAGCGCCGTGAAAGACGGGTAGGACCCGACCCCACCTGCGGGAGATCGTTCCAACCCATCGCCCGGTTTCAGCGCGCGCTCCGGGTGGAGGGCAAGCCGTCGCTTCCCCGGTGGAGCCCCGTCTCAGCGCACGGAGCGATGGAGCGCGGGCGCAATCTCCTGCTGGCAGGTCGCGTCACATTCCGTGAAGCGGGTGAGGAAGTCCGCCATCTGCGCGCAGCGCTTCGGGAAGCGGCTGGTGCCCGCATCCCCCATGCACATCTCGCGGAAGGAGTCGCGCGTCTCCTGGAAGAGCGAGGCCCGCTGCGCGGGAGACAGCGCGTTCAGCGCCCGGTTCTCCCCGCCCTGGAGGTACAGCCAGACGCCGCCGAGCAACAGCAGCACCAGCCCCACCAGCACGGCCTTCCGAGTCCGCTTCTCGGCCAGCGAGGGGCCCCGGGCTCGGGAGAAGACGTTCTCCTCTTCACCGTCTTCGGGCGGTGGGCCGCCTGCCATCATCCCCATCAAGCGCATACGCCCCCTGTTCCAGCCCAAACCGGAGAGCAACGCCAGCACGGAGTGCAGCGGATGTGCGGCAACCGCCAACAGCCGGGCTGCCATGGCGCGTGCTCCCGCACGCTGCGCGGGAGTCTGACGGCGCGGCGGCGCGGATTGCTCCTAGGATGAAATCATGGACATCCGAGAGCGCCCCATGCGGGTGCTGGTGGTGGACGACGAGCGGAACATCCGCCACACCCTGCGCGTGTGCCTGGAGGGCTTCGGCTGTGAGGTCCGCGAGGCGGCTACCCCGGAGGCCGCGCTGGCCGCGCTGGCGCAAGGTCCCGCCGACCTGGCCTTCGTCGACCTGCGGCTCGGCACGGCCAGCGGAATGGAGCTGTTGCCGCGCCTCCTGGCCGAGTCGCCCCACCTGGACGTCGTGCTCATCACCGCCTACGCCACGTTCGACACGGCGGTGGAGGCGATGCGACGCGGGGCGCGGGACTATCTGCCCAAGCCCTTCACGCCCGCGCAGATTCGCCACGCGGTGGAGAAGGCGCGGCGGCACCAGGAGCTGGCATCGCAGTTGGAGAACCTGGAGGGGCAGCTTTCCCAGGCGGTGCCAGAGGCCACGTTGGAGACAGCCTCGCCCGCGATGCACGCGGCCATCGGGCTGTTGACGCGCGCGGCGGCGTCCGACGCGGCGGTGCTGCTGCGGGGGGAGAGTGGCACCGGCAAGGGGGTGCTCGCCCGCGCGCTGCATTCGATGAGCGCTCGGCGGCGCCGGCCTTTCGTCACCGTCAACTGTCCCACGCTGTCCGAGCAACTGCTGGCCAGCGAGCTGTTCGGCCACGTGCGCGGCGCGTTCACCGGCGCGGTGAAGGACCAGCCGGGACGCGTGGAGGCGGCGGAAGGGGGCACGCTGTTCCTGGATGAAATCGCGGAGATGAGCCCGGGGCTCCAGGCGCAGCTGCTGCGCTTCCTCCAGGAGAAGCAGTTCGAACGGCTGGGCGAGGGACGCACGCGCAAGGCGGACGTGCGGGTGGTGGCGGCGACGAATCGGGACCTGGAGAAGGACGTGGCCGAGGGGCGCTTCCGGGAGGACCTGCTCTACCGGCTGAACGTCATCGAGGTGAAGCTGCCGTCGCTGCGAGAGCGGCCGGAGGACCTGCTTTCGCTGGCCCGGCGCTTCGTCTCCTTCTTCGCTCGCGCGGCGCAGCGCCCACCGCCGGAGCTGTCGCCCGCGACGGAGAAGATGCTGCTGGCCTATGGGTGGCCGGGCAACGTGCGCGAGCTGCGGAATGCAATGGAGCGAGCGCTCATCGTCTGGCCCGCGGAGGTGCTGGAGCCACAGGCGTTCCCCGACCGCATCGCCGCGGCGGGGAGCCCGGTGATGACCCTGGGCGGGCCGCACACGCTGGAGGACATCGAGCGCGAGCACGTGCTGCGCGTCATGGCCTCGGCGCCCACGCTGGATGAGGCGGCGCGGGTGCTGGGCATCGACGCGTCCACGCTGTGGCGGAAGCGGAAGAAGTACGAGTCGGGCGAGGGCTGAAGGGCCCTGGATTCCCGCATCCACGTCAGCCGAGAACGCGCGAGCCAGGCACAGCGGCCGCACGCGTGCCGGGCCGGAGTTTCAGGGAAGCCGACCGGGCGGGGCTCCGCCGCGCGCCTGGAGCGGCGATTGCGGCGTCCTGTGCGCATGCGGAGCCTTGGAGGACACCGAACCGATTCCAAGGAGCGCAGACGTGGACGTGATTGACTTGTTGATTCAGCAGCACCGCGAGGTGGAAGCGCTGTTCGATGCCTGTCGCGCGGCGCAGGACGACGCGAGCAAGCGAGAGCTCGGCATCCAGCTCGCGGAGGCGCTCACGCTACACACCACGATTGAAGAACGCTGGGTGTACCCCGCTGCGCGCCGGGTGGTGGAGGACAAGCTGATTCAGGACTCCGTCGAGGAGCACGGGAAGATGACGGAGCTCATCGCCCAAATGATTCGCGCGCGCAACGACCCGCAGAAGCTGGTCTCCCTGTTCGGCGAGCTGGAGAAGGTGGTGAAGGAGCACGTGACGGTGGAGGAACGGGACGTGCTGCCCAAGCTCGGTCAGAAGGTCACCGAGGAGGACCTGGGCATGTCGTGCAAGGACATCGTCCGCACCGCCTCCGAGGTCCGCCGCGAGGAGATGCAGAAGCTCCAGGGCCAGGCGAACGCCTGAGGGCCTGTTTGGCACACACTGTGAGCTTGCACCTAGGGCAGCTAGCTGCCGACTTGCACTTGGCTAGCTGCCACCTAGCAACGGGCTTCACCTGCACTTGCGTCGAGTAATACCCCGTATTACACCGTTAGACGCGTGCAGCGCACGCAGTGCACTCTCTGCGGGGCGCAGCGGTGCGCGCATGACATCTCGAAGCGCCGTTCAGGAGGCGTCCCACGGGGCCCGTATGTCACCTTCCACCATCAATCCCGTGAAGGACGACGCTCCGGTGCGCGTCTCAGAGCCCGTGGCTGCCACGGAAGGCACCCTGGGGCAGGTCCAGCAACTAGCCAAGTTGATCACCGAGACGCTTCACGGGACGGGGACCCAGCCGCGATTCACGCTCCTTGGTCCCAATCATGAGGCGCTCCCTCTTCCCAAGGACGTTCTGACTTTGCTTCAGCAGCTCCTGGCCGTTTTGGCCTCAGGGGACGCTGTCTCCATCGTCCCAGTCCAGAAGGAGCTCACCACGCAGCAGGCCGCCAACCTGCTCAACGTGTCGCGCCAATACCTGGTGCAGCTCCTCGACGAGGGAAAGATTCCGTTCCACCGAACCGGTACCCATCGGCGCGTCAACACCCAGGACGTACTTGAGTACCGTGCCCGCAGAAAAGCGGAGCGCCGTGCGCAGCTAGCCGAAATGATTCAGGACACGCAGCTAGCTCGTGGCTATCCCGAGTTCGACGAGTAGCAAGCTGGTGGCTATCTTCAGTTCGATGCGGAGCGAGCTGACGCGCCACCGTTGACAGCCGCCGTCCAGAGAAGGGACGACTAGGGCGTGAACCCTGCTCCGTTCCCGGTCGTTCTCGATGCGAACGTCCTGATTCCGGTCTCTCTCTGCGACATGCTTCTCAACGTCGCCAACGAGGGCCTCATCCAGATCTACTGGACCGAGGAAATCCTAGATGAGGTGCGCCGCAATCTGGTCGAACAGCTCGGGCTCACCTCGGCTCAGGCTGAACGCCGAGTCTCGGCCATGCGCAGGCACTTTCCCGAAGCGCTGGTGTCCGGCTACGAGCGCCTCGTCCCGGCCATGACGAATCACCCCAAGGACCGGCATGTCCTTGCGGCGGCAGTGCACGTCGGAGCGCAGACCATCGTCACCAACAATCTGCGCGACTTCGGTTCTGAGCATTTACCCCGAGCCATGCAGGCGCAGGACGCGGACACCTTCCTGCAAAATCTCCTCAGTCAGTCCCCCGGCGTCATGCTGGAAGTGCTCCGCGCTCAGGCAGAGATGTTGAAGAACCCGCCCATTACCTTTCCTCGCCTGCTGAACGGATTGGCGAAGTCCGTGCCGAAGTTCATCAGCGAGGTGCGTGAACTCCTCCCGCCTCCGCCGCTCGAAGGCGCCTGAGATACGTCCTCACGCGCTCGCCGGCCCGGACGCCTCCCGCCGGGGCAGCGTGAACCAGAACGTGCTGCCCTGGCCGGGCGTGCTCACCACGCCAATCTCCCCGCCGTGTGCCTGGACGATGTCCTTCGCGATGGACAGCCCCAGCCCCGCGCCGCCCGAGGGCGCGCCGGGTGCCCGGTAGAACTTCTCGAAGATGCGCGCCTGTTGCTCCAAGGCAATCCCCGCCCCCGTGTCCCGCACCTCGAAGCGCACCCCGTGCGACTCCTGCCACACGTGCACCTCCACCTCGCCTCCCGGGGGCGTGTGCTTCACCGCGTTGCCCACCAGATTCCCCAGCACCAACCCCAGCCGCTCCGGGTCCGCGTCCACCGGCGCCACATCCAGCGACACCTGCTTCGACAACCGCACCCCGCGCTCCTCCGCCGCCGCGCGCTGTGCGTCCAGCGCCGCGTCCACCAACGCCTCCGCGGGCACCTGGCGAATCTCCAACTGGAGCTGCCCCGCCTGGATGCGCGACAGGTCCAGCAGGTCATCCACGATGCCCTGCAGCCGCTCGGAGTCCTCGCGAGCCGCGAACAACAGGTCCGCCTGCTTCTCCGTCACCGGCCCCACCACGCCCTCCGTCACCAGGTGCAGCGCCATGCGCAGCGACGTGAGCGGCGTGCGGAACTCGTGCGCCACCGTGGCCACCAGGTCGTTCTTCAGCTCGTCGAAGCGCCGCAGCCGCGTCACGTCCTGGAGAATCACCGTGGCCCCCACCACCTCCCCTGACTCGCCATGCACCGGACTTCCCCGAGCCAGCAGCCACCGGTCCCCGTCCGGGAGCGGCGCCCGCACCGCCTCTTCGTACCCGCGCGGCTGATACGTCCCTCGCCCCGTCAACACGTGCTCACGCACCCGCTCCAGCACCGCGCGCGCCTCCGGCACCACCCGCCCCAGCATGTCCCCGCCCGCTTCCAACGACAGCCGCAGCACGTCCTCCGCCGCGCGGTTGACGTTGAGCAGCCCTCCGTCCGCGCCGAACACCACCACCGGGTCCGGCAGGCTGTCGATGGCCGCCTGTGATGCCGCCTGCGCCTGGAGCAACTCTCCCAGGCTGCTGCGCCGGTACTGCTGAAGCGCCTCCGCCATGGCGTTGAAGTCCCGCCCCACCTGCGCGATTTCGTCTTGTCCCTCCACCACCGCGCGCGCCGCATAGTCGCCCTCGCCCAGGCGCCGCACCGCCTGCGACAGCACCGACACCGGACGGAGCGCCCGGTGCGTCAGCGACTGCGAGGCGAGCAACCCCACCACGAAGGCCACCATCACCGCCGCCACCATCACCGTGTTCACCCGCGCGCTCTGCCGCTGCAACGCCTCGCTCTTGCGCACCATGGCGTCCTGGTTCAGGTCCAGGATGGCCCGGGCCGCTCCGGTCACCTCCTGAAAGGCCGGCTCGAGAACACCGAAGTACGCCTCCCGCGCCCCCTCTGGTGACGACTGGGCGAGGAACCCGTCGTAGGCCGCCTGGTAACGCCGCCAGGCCGTGCGCAACTGAAGCGTCGCCGCATCCTCCGCGGGCTCGGTGACGTTGCCTTCCTGCACCCGCAACTGCGCCTCCAAGCGCGCGCGCTGCGCCGCCTGCTGCGTCAGCCCGCGCTGCCGCTCACCCGCGATGATGAAGAGCGCCCCACTGTCCATGCGCTCCAGCTGCGCCATCATCTCCTGCGCGGCCAGCACACTGCGGTAGTTGTCCTGAAGCACCCGAGGCCCAGAACGCCCCAGCTGGGACAACGTCACCACGGCCACCATGCCCACCAACAACAGCGCCAGGGCCAGGGGGGCCTGCGCCAACAACAGCCGGGCTCGCAGCGTCATGGGCGGCGTCCCTCCTCGCGCGGCTCGAAGGCCACCACGTGGATGTCGAAGCCCCGGCCTTCACGCACCAGTCGCATGTCCACCGCGCGCCCCAGCCGCTGCTTCCACCACGGCTGATGCGAACGGCCGACGATGATGTGGCCCACGCCGTGCGAGCGTGCGAAGTCCAGGATGCCCTCCACCGGGTCGCGAGCCCTCAGGCGCACCACCTCCGCGCCCAGCTCCTTCGCCTTCTCGATGTTCGTCAGCAGATGCCGCTGCGCCTCCGCGTCGATGAGGTGCGGCGCCTCGCGCGGCGTCTCCACGTACACGACGAACCAGTCCGTGTTCAGCCGGCCCGCCATCCGTGAGCCCCGGCGCAGCAGCGTCGCCGCGTGCCGGGGATAGCTGGACAGCGCCACCAGCACCCGGCCCCAGGCCGCGCTCCGCTGCGAACCGTCATCCCCCTCCCCCGGAAGCGGCCTCGCGGTGGCGCGGTCCAGGCTCTCCGCCACCTCACGCAGCGCCAGTTCGCGCAGCGTGGCCAGGTTCTCCTCCGTGAAGAAGCGCTCCAGCGCCCGCGGCACCTTGTCCTTCGCGTAGATCTTCCCCGTCCGGAGCCGCTCGTGCAGGTCCTCCACCGCCAGGTCCAGGTTCACCACCTGGTCGGCGGCCTTGAGGAAGCTGTCGGGCAGCGTCTCCCGCACCGTGACGCCGGTGGCGCGCTCCACCAAATCGTTGAGGCTCTCCAGGTGCTGGACGTTGAAGGCCCCGATGACGTTGATGCCCGCGTCCAGCAACGCCTGCACGTCCTGGTAGCGCTTGCGGTGGCGGCACACCGGAAGGTTGGTGTGCGCCAGCTCGTCCACCACCGCCACCTGGGGCTTGCGCGCGAGCACCGCGTCCAGGTCCATCTCTTCCACGGTGACGTCGCGGTAGGTGTACTGCTTGCGCGGCACCACCTCCAGTCCCTCCACCAGCGCCTGCGTGTCCGCGCGGTCATGCGACTCCACGAAGCCCAGCACCACGTCCACGCCGCGCCGCTTCAGCGCGTGTGCCTCCTCCAGCATCCGGTACGTCTTCCCCACTCCGGCCGCGAAGCCGATGTAGAGCTTGAGCCGGCCACGCCTGCCCCGCTCCACCAGCTCCAGGAAGTCCTCCGCGCGCGAGCGCCGCGTCATCGTCATCCTCTGCCCATCCGGTGGGACGCCGGGCGGAGGATGCCCTCGCGCCCGGTGAATCTCACGTGGTGAATGCGCGTGCCCCCACGCCGCTCAAGGTGCGCCCTGGCCCTGCGAGGCCCCGCCCCCCACGCCCGGCGCCGCGTCCGGAAGCGGCCCGAAGCGCCTGTCCAACGCGAGGTTCAACAGCAGGACGTTGACGCGCGGCTCGCCCAGCACGCCGAAGGTCCGCCCCTCCACCAGCGCGTCCACCACGTTCAGCACCCGCTCCAGCGCCACGCCGCGGGCCCGTGCCACCCGCGCCGCCTGCCAGCGCGCCGCCTCCGGCGACAGGTGAGGGTCCAACCCGGACGCGGACGTCGTCACCAGCTCGGCGGGAACGGGCCCCGCAGCATCCGGATTCTCCCGGCGCAGGCGCTCCAGCTCGGCCGCCGCGCGTTCCTTCAGCTTCAGCGACGTGGGCCCCAGGTTGCTGCCCGAGGACGCCGCGCCGTCGTAGCCCGCGCCAGCGGCGGAAGGACGCGGATGGAAGTACCCCGCCCGGGTGAAGCCCTGGCCGATGAGCGCGCTGCCCACCACGCGGCCCCGGCCGTCCTTCACCCACGAGCCGTTGGCCTCCCCCGGAAAGAGGAGCTGTGCCAGCCCGGTGACGGCCAGCGGATACAGCAAGCCCGTGAGCACCAGCGTGACGGCGCACGTGCGCAGGGCCGTGAGGAATGTGGAGAACATGGGGATAAGTCCTTTCACGCCAGACCCACGGCGCCGAGCAGCACGTCGATGACCTTGATGCCCACGAAGGGAACGATGACACCGCCCACGCCGTACAGCAGCAGGCTGCGCCGCAGCAGGGCCTCGGCGCCCAGCGGGCGGTAGCGGACACCCTTCAGCGCCAGGGGGATGAGCAGGATGATGATGAGCGCGTTGAAGATGACGGCCGACAACACCGCGCTGAACGGCGAGGACAACCCCATCACGTTGAGCGGCGCAATCTGCGGGAACACGCCCATGAAGAGCGCCGGGAGGATGGCGAAGTACTTCGCCACGTCGTTGGCGATGGAGAAGGTCGTCAACGTGCCGCGCGTCATCAGCAACTGCTTGCCCACCTCCACCACCTCCAGCAGCTTGGTGGGGTTGGAGTCCAGGTCCACCATGTTCCCGGCCTCCTTCGCCGCCTGGGTGCCGGTGTTCATCGCCACGCCCACGTCCGCCTGGGCCAGCGCGGGCGCGTCGTTGGTGCCGTCGCCCGTCATGGCCACCAGCTTGCCGCGGCCCTGCTCGGTGCGGATGAGGGCCAGCTTGGCCTCGGGGGTGGCCTCGGCCAGGAAGTCATCCACGCCCGCCTCGCGTGCAATGGCCGCCGCCGTGCGCGGGTTGTCGCCCGTAATCATCACCGTGCGGATGCCCATGGCGCGGAAGCGGTCGAAGCGCTCCTGGATGCCGCCCTTCACCACGTCCTTCAGGTGGATGATGCCCAGCAGCCGCGCACCGTCCGCCACCGCCAGCGGCGTCCCACCCGCGTCGCCGATGCGGCCCGACGCCTGCGCCAGCTCATCCGGCACCACGCCGCCCTGGGAACGGACGTACGTGACGATGGCGTCCACCGCGCCCTTGCGGATGCTGCGCGGGTGCGGGTCCACCAGGTCACAGCCGCTCATGCGCGTCTGCGCGGTGAAGGGCACGAAGGTGGCGTGGTGCGCCTGCAGTTCGCGCGGGCGCATCTTGTACGTGTCCTTCACCAGCGTGACGATGGAGCGCCCCTCGGGCGTCTCATCCGCGAGGCTGGCGAGCTGCGCGGCCTCGGCCAGCTCCTCCATCCGCACGCCCAGCATGGGGAGCAACTCCGTGGCCATGCGGTTGCCCAGGGTGATGGTCCCCGTCTTGTCGAGCAGCAGCGTGTCCACGTCACCCGCCGCCTCCACCGCGCGGCCACTCATGGCCAGCACGTTCTTGCGCAGCAGCCGGTCCATGCCCGCGATGCCAATGGCGCTCAGCAGGCCGCCAATCGTCGTGGGGATGAGGCACACCAGCAGCGCCACCACCGCCGTGCCCGACAACGGCACGCCCGAGTAGAGCGCCAGCGGCACCAGCGTCACGCACGCCAACAGGAAGATGAGGGTGAGCCCCACCAGCAGGATGTGGAGCGCCACCTCGTTGGGCGTCTTCTGCCGGGCCGCGCCTTCCACCAGGCCAATCATCCGGTCCAGGAAGGAGTCGCCGGGGTTGGCGGAGATGCGCACGCGGATGCGGTCGGAGAGCACCTTCGTTCCGCCCGTCACCGCCGAGCGGTCGCCACCCGACTCCCGGATGACGGGCGCGGACTCGCCGGTAATCGCGGACTCGTCCACGCTGGCGATTCCCTCCACCACCTCACCGTCACCTGGGATGAGGTCCCCGGCCTCGCAAATCACCTCGTCACCCTTGCGCAGGTCCGGCGCGGGCACGCGCTCCTCGCGCCCGTCCTTCCAGCGGCGCGCGGTGGTCTCCTTGCGCATCTTCCGCAGGGCGCCAGCCTGCGCCTTGCCGCGCCCCTCCGCCACGGCCTCCGCGAAGTTGGCGAAGAGCACGGTGAACCACAGCCACAGCGTCACCTGCACGGTGAAGCCCAGCGGCGCGGCATCCGGGCGCGGCGCCGCCACGTCCTTCACCACCAACACCGTGGTGAGCAGACTCCCGGCCCACACCACGAACATGACGGGGTTGCGCGCCACATCGCGCGGGTGGAGCTTGCGCAGACTGTCCACCAGCGCCGGTTTGAGCAGCGAGGCGTCCAGCAACGACGCCGGTTTCGAAGCAGGCGAGGACATCTCAGTAGCGCTTTCCGGCCCCGGCGAGGAAGTGCTCGACGATGGGGCTCAAGGAGAGGGCGGGGAAGAACGTGAGCGCGCCGACAATGACAATCACGCTCACCAGCAGACCGGTGAAGAGCGCGCCGTGCGTGGGGAAGGTGCCCGGGCCCGCTGGCACCACCTTCTTGCCCACCATGGAGCCGGCGATGGCCAGCGCGGGCACCATCATCAGGAAGCGTCCGCCGAGCATCGCCACGCCCAGGGTGATGTTCCAGAAGGGTGTGTTGGCGTTGAGGCCCGCGAAGGCGCTGCCGTTGTTCGCCGTGCCGCTGGTGTATGCGTAGAGGATTTCCGACAGGCCATGAGGCCCCGCGTTGTTGAGCGAGGACACGCCCTGCGGCAGCACGGCTGCCAGCCCGCTGAAGCCCAGCGTGAAGAGGGGGAAGACGAGCACGTACAACATTGCGAGCTTCATCTCCCGCGCCTCGATTTTCTTGCCGAGGTATTCGGGCGTGCGCCCCACCATCAGCCCGGCGATGAAGACGCTGAGCACCACCATGACGAGGATGCCGTAGAGGCCCGCGCCCACGCCGCCGAAGACGACCTCGCCCAACTGCATGTTGACCATGGGCACCAGGCCGCCCAGGGGCGTGAAGCTGTCGTGCATCGCGTTCACAGCGCCGCACGAGGCCGCGGTGGTGACAGCAGCGAAGAGCGCGGAGGCCGCGACGCCGTAGCGCACCTCCTTGCCCTCCATGTTTCCCGCCTGCGCCACCTGCCCCGCGGCGCTCAACGCCGGGTTGGCCTGGGCCTCCGCCGCGTACACCGCTGCCACGCCGACGAGGAAGAGGACGGACATCGCCGAGAGCAGGGCCCAGCCTTGCCGGGTGTCTCCCGCCATCTTCCCGTAGGTGTACGTGAGGGCCGCGGGGATGGCGAAGATGGACAGCAGCTGCACCAGGTTGGTGAAGGGCGTGGGGTTCTCGAAGGGGTGCGCGCTGTTGGCGTTGAAGAAGCCGCCGCCATTGGTGCCCAGTGTCTTGATGGCTTCCTGCGAGGCCACCGGTCCCTGCGCCAGCGTCTGACTCGCGCCCTCCAGCGTCACCCCCTGCGAATAGGGCGCGAAGTTCTGGAGCACGCCCTGCGACACCAGGAAGAGCGCGTAGACCAGGCACAACGGCAGCAACACGTAGAGGGTGGCGTTCATCACATCCACCCAGAAGTTGCCCAACGTCTTCTGTCCGTCCGGACCGGGCCGGCGGGTGAAGCCCCGCGCCAGCGCCAGCGCCACGCCGATTCCCGCGGCGGCGGAGACGAAGTTCTGCCACGCCAGCCCCACCATCTGCGTGAAGTAACTGAGCGTGGACTCACCGGCGTACGACTGCCAGTTGGTGTTGGCGGTGAAGCTGACGGCCGTGTTGAACGCCAGCTCCGGCCCCACCGCTCCCAGCCCTTGCGGGTTGAGCGGCAGCAGGTGCTGCACGCGCTGGAGGCCGTAGACGATGAGGACGCTGAAGAGGCTGAACGCCAGCAGCGAGCTCGCGTAGGCCACCCACGTCTGCTCGCGCCGGTCCGCCGCGCCGCACAGGCGCAGCAGCAGGCGCTCCACGGGCCCCAGCACGCGCGGCAGCGGACGAGGGTCCCCTTCGAGGACACGGAAGAGATAGGCCCCCAGCGGCTTCGTCACCGCCAGCACCAGGGCGAAGAACAATAGGATTTGCGACCAACCGATGAAGGACATGGCGGGGGCCTAGAAGCGCTCCGGGCGAAGCAGCGCGTAGATGAGGTAGGCACCGAGCAGCACGGCCAGGACGGCGCCAGCGGCGTATTCGAAAGTCATCGGGCAAGGCCTCACAGGCGCTCGCAGCCGTGGACGTAGGCCCACGCGAGCGCGAAGAAAGCGATGGTGACCAGAACGAGCACGAGGTCCATGAGATGGGGCTCCTGTTCAGAACCAGGCGACGGCGCTGAGCACCCCGAGCGTCTCGGCGTCCTCGAGCGTGGGCGCGCCATCCCCTCCCGTGGCGCGGCCGGTGAACACGTCTGCGGTGGAGGTGTCGCGGCGCGCCTCCATCTTGAGGACCAGGTGTTCTGCGGGCTTCAACTCCAGGGTGAGGGTGCCGCCCGCCAACGTCTGGACGGCCCCCGTGATGAGCCCGTCCTCGTCGCGATAGGCCTCCACCCGGGCGGCAACGGCCACGGCTTCGGAGAGTTGCATCCGCGCGTTGAAGCCCGCCGCGTACCACAAGGCCGCGGACTGTCCGGAACGCGCCTGCCGGCCCACGTCCGCCGTGGCGGCCAGCGCGAAGGCGTGCGTCACCTTCCAGGTGGCCACGGCGTCCACGAAGAGTCGCAGGCCACCGTCACCTTCTTCCCCCACGAAGGTGTTGAGGGCGGTGGATAGCTGCGAGCCCGCATAGGCCACCTGCGTGCCCAGCGCCTTGCCTCGGTTGTTCTCCCCAATCGTCTGCCAGCCATTGAGCAGGTGGAGCTGCGCGCTCCACGCGTCATCGAAGGCCCAGGTGCCCTTGAGGCCGGACTGGTAGTAGGGCGACAGCTCGCCCATCCACGAGCGCGTGTAGTTCCAGTTGAGCTGCGACTGGAACGACTCCAGACCGATGTGACTGGGATAGACGCCCGCCTCCAACGTGAGAGGTCCCGTCGCGTACGACACCGTGGCCTGCTGGAGATGGCGCCACACCTCGGGCCCGATGACCGGGCCTTCCGGCTCGGACTGGTGCAGCACTTCGATGCCGGTGCCGAAGCCCAGCAGCACCTTGAAGCCCACGGGCTCGGGCGCGAGCGACACGCCCAGCGATGCGAGGTTGATGGAGACCTCGTTGTCCCGCCGGGCGGTGGTGCCCGTGCCCGGGATGAAACTGGCACCGTCGGCGGGGCGATTGGCGTTGTAGCCGAAGTACACGTCCACCCCGCCTTCCACCTCCAGGCGAGACAGCAGGCCCGGGGCTTCGGCATCGGGAGACGGCTCCGGCGAAGGGGCCTGGGACAACAACAGGGAGGACACCAGGGATGGCAGTGGAGAAGCGAGCATGGTCGTGTCTCCCCAAGAGCACGCGCCGTGCCCGACCACGGCTCACGAGCCCCCTGTCATTCCAGGGGCTTGTGTCCCTGCCGCCATTCTCCAGGTTGCAACTTGCACGAACGGGCTCGGGCACATCGTGCGCGCTGAAATCCGCCGCCGCTTCCTGCCCCGCGAGGCCAGGGCCCGTCCTCACGTCGACGCAGGGAGAGCGGCACCCGCCCTGAATGACGGCTGTCCACCAACGCGGGACGAGCCGCGCCCACGCCGCGTGACGCCGGGTGCTTTCTTCCGCGCGCGTGCAAGCCCCTGAACGACGCAGTCCTCAGCCGTGGCTCATCCGAGTCACCCACTGGCTCAACGTACCGCTGCTGCTCATCATGGCGGCCAGCGGACTCCAGATACTCGTCGCCTATCCCATGCTCGGACCACAGGGCCGGCCCTACGGCTGGTATCCCTTCCAGGGCATCCCTCCGCCCGAATGGATGCGGCTGGGGAACTGGCTGGCCGGCGCCCGTCACTGGCACTTCGCCTTCGCGTGGTTCCTCACCCTCAACGGCGTGGCGTACGTGCTCTACCTCGCCCTCAGCGGAGAGTGGCGCCGCCGCCTCTTCCTGCCCCGCCGCGATACACGCAACGCCCTGGACACGCTCGCCTTCTACCTGCGCGTGCGAAAGCACGCGCCCGCGCAGGGTCTCTACAACGGCCTTCAGCGGCTGGCGTACACGGGCACGCTGGCGCTGGGGTTGCTCGCGGTGCTCTCCGGGCTGGTCCTCTACAAGCCCGTGCAGCTCGGCGTGCTCACTTCGCTGCTGGGTGGCTACGACGCGGCGCGCGCCCTCCACCTCGTCATCCTGGCGCTGCTCGCCCTCTTCACCGTGGGGCACATCGCCCTGGTGCTGCTCCACCCGCGAAGCCTGGCGGAGATGGTGACGGGCGGAAGGAAGCCGGATGCCTAGACACCTCCTCACGCGGCGCACGGCGCTGCTGGGCACCACCGCGCTCACCGCCAGCGCGTGTGACAGCAGCCGCCCTCGCGAGGGCTTCCTGGGCGTCATGGAGCGCTTCAACGCGCGCGCGCAGGCCGTGTTGTTCGATGAACGCCGGCTGGCGCCGGAGCTGCCACCCGAGGAGACGACGCCTCCAGGCAAGTTCCCCGAGTACTACGTCTCCGACACGGTGCCGCTCGCGCCCTCGGGATGGGCGCTCCGAGTGGGCGGGCTCGTGGCACGCCCCGCCGTGCTGACGCTGGACGCCCTCCAGCGCCTGCCTCGCACGGACCTGCGCATTCGCCACCACTGCGTGGAAGGCTGGAGCGCGGTGGCGTCCTGGCATGGCGTTCGCCTGAGCGAGCTGGCCCGGCACGTGGGCGCGGACACCCGCGCGGACTACGTGGAGCTGCGCTCGTTCGACGCGGGCTATTACTCGTCCTGGGACCGGCCCAGCGCCTTCCATCCGCAGACGATTCTGGCCTACGGAATGAACGGCCAGCCGCTGACGCCCGGCCACGGCGCGCCGCTGCGCCTCTATTCGGGCGTGAAGCTGGGCTACAAGATGGTGAAGTACCTCACCGAGGTGAACTTCCTGCCCGAGCCCACCGGAGGCTACTGGGAGGACCGCGGCTACGAGTGGTTCGCGGGCGTGTGAGGCCCCCTCAACTCGCCACGCGCCCACGACATCAACGACAGCCAGCGACGCCTGCGACGGGGCGTGTGTTCAGACGCACCGCCGCGCACGAGGCGGTGAAGCAAGGCTCAGACCTTGGTGCCGGCGAAGCCACCACCGAAGGGCGAGAAGCCCCGCTTGCGCAGCGCCTCGCGCTCGGCCTGGAGCGCGGCCAGCGCCTCGTCGCGGGTGGCGTAGTGATTGACGGCCGCGCCGTTGATGGCGCCGCTGGTGAGCACGAACATGCGCGTCATCTCGTCACCACCGAAGCGGTACGAGCGGTGCGTGTAGCGCTCCAGCACCTCGCGCCGCTCCTTGCCGAAGACGCGGCCGGCGGTGAACTTCACCACCAGCCCGTCCAGGTTGATGAGGAGGTCCACCTTGGGTGGGTACTTGGAAAGGTGCTCCTCCACTTCCTTCCGCCAGCGAAGGACGTCCGCCTCACTCACCAACACACAGTCGGTGAAGTAGGCGGTGACGACGTCGTTCAGCGCGTCGTACTCGAAGGACATGCTCCAGGCCATCGTGCTGCCTCCTCGAAGCGGGCGCTCAGGCCGGCAGGGAGCCGGCGAGGAAGGCGGACACCAGCGCCGCCGTCTCCGCCGGGCGCTCCACCTGTGGGTAGTGACCGGGGCCGGGAAGGTACGACAGGCGCGCGCCGCGAATCCTCGCTACCACCGCCTCCCGCAGGAAGGCCGCCGGCAGGAAGGCGTCGTCCGTGGCCAACACCAGCGTGGGCGCCGTAATCGAGGCCAGCTTGTCGGCGAAGCCACCCGCCGTCCACGCGTCGAAGACGTGCTCGATGGCCGCCGGGCTGATGCCCATCGAGTCCTTCACCAGCGCCTCCAGGGCCTCCGGCGACAGCTGCTTGCACGCGAGGCCGAGGATGGTCTGCTTCTTCTCGCGGCTGTCCGCCGACGTGCGGAACAGCCCCGCCGCATCCGGAGGCAGCGGAAGACCCGCGGCGGGCACCGTGTTGAGGAGCACCAGCCCCTCCACGCGCGCCGGCACTTCCGCGGCCACCCACTTCACCAACTGGCCGCCCATGCTGTGCCCCACCAGCGTGAAGCGCCGCGCGTCCACGGCGTCCGCCACGGCCAGCACGTCGTGCGCCAGCGACTCCAGGCTGAAGCCTCCGTCCGGCCGGCCCGACTGACCCGAGCCCCGCATGTCCGGAATCACCAGCCGCAGCCCCATCAGGTCCAGGCGCTCCACCAGCGCATCCCAGACCGCGCCTGATACCATCCAACCGTGGACCAGGATGACCGTGCGCGGACCCTCACCCACGACACGGTAGTGGAGCGAAGTCCCGTCTTTCGCTGAAGTCGTGGGCATTCCGTCTCTCCGTTGCAACGAGATAAAACAGGATTGTAGAAATCTACAGAAGCGCTAGCAAGCCACGGTTTGGGCGTGTTGACCAGCCCGACGCGGAGTGCGCGCGGCTCTGGCAGACTCCGACACCACATGGTGGACGAACAGGCAGGCGCCACGGGCGCGGCGAAGCGCACGGTGTACTGCGAAGACGCACTCGTGTGGCTGGAGGCGCGGCCGGTGTTGGAGGGCAGCTCGGCCATCGCGTCCCTGCCGGACTGGTCCGAGTTCCCGTCCCTGTCGCTGGCGGAGTGGAAGGCCTGGTTCATCCGCGCCGCGGCGCTCATCCTCGCGCGCGTGCCGCCCGAAGGCGTGGCCATCTTCTACCAGACGGACGTGAAGGAAGAGGGCACCTGGGTGGACAAGGGCTACCTGGTGGCTCGCGCCGCGGAGGAGGTGGGCGTCGACCTGCTCTGGCACAAGGTGGTGTGCCGGCGGCCGCCCGGGACGGTGACGTTCGGCCGGCCCGCGTACTCCCACATGCTGTGCTTCTCGCGCGGCGTCCGCGTGGACATGGCGAAGTCCACGCCGGACGTCCTGCCCGAAGCGGGCGAGGTGACGTGGACGCGCGGCATGGGCGTGGAGGCGTGCCTCATCGCGTGCCGCTTCATCCTGGAGCACACCCGCACGCGCACGGTCGTGGACCCCTTCTGTGGCCACGGCACCGTGCTGGCCGTGGCCAACGCGCTGGGGCTGGACGCGGTGGGCGTGGAGCTCAGCCGCAAGCGGGCGCGCAAGGCCCGCAACCTGCGCGCGGAGCTGATGGACGGCACGCTTGTCCTGTCAGGCGCCCATGGCACGGGCGCGCCTGTGAGCGACGACGACGCGCTGTAGTCACCCTTGCGGCGACCGCGCCGCGACGTCCTCGCCGGGCGCCGGAACGAAGGCCGCCGGGGCGCCCGACTCCCGCGCCACGGTGGCCTCCAGCTCACCGATGAAGGCCGCGAAGAGCCGCTCTTCCAGCGCCAGCGCGGCATCCAGCGTGGCGCCCACCGCGGTGAGGCGCTCGACACACGCATCCTCGATGGTGCGCCGGTGGCTCTGCTCCTCGGTGACGACGCGCCCCAGCTCCTCGCGCACGGCCGGCTGGCGGGACGCGGCCTTGTAGAGCGGGTACAGCACCATGGCGCGCCGTTCGATGGCCGTCGTCGTGAGCAGGTAGTGCAGATAGACGTCCGGCGCGCCCGTGAAGGACGTCGCCCAGGTGGCCAGCTCGTGGTCCAGCGCCTGGAAGTAGCGGCCCGCGGCCTCCGGGCAGAGGAACGTGGTGATTTCCGCGCCAGCGACCTCGGCGGACAGGCGCTTGAAGGCGAAGGCGTGGCGCGTCTCGTCGGCCAGGTGCCCCAGCACCTCCAGCGTCGGGTGCCGGTCCGCCACGGTGCGCGAAATCTTCCGCGCGCCGATGAACTCCATCAGGGACAAGGTGTGGAGCCAGCGCGCCTCCAGTTCGGGCGTCTGGGAAAGCTGGCGGAGCACGGCCTGGATTCGGTCACGCATGAGGCCGTCCTCTAGCCCGGCGCCGGGCCCCATTGCGAGCCCGAAGACAGGCCCAGCCCCGGAGAACGGCATCGACGCCCCTGCCGGTCAGCTCGCGGCGACGGCTTCAACGGGCTTGCGAGACGTCGCGGAGCTGCCCACGGACGCCAGGATGATGCAGCCGATGGCCGCCCATTGCACCAGCGACAGCCGCTCCTTCAGCAGCAGCAGCCCGGACACGGCGGCCATCGCCGGCTCCAGGCTCATCAGGATGCCGAAGGTGCGCGTGGGGAGCGCCTTGAGGGCGTACATCTCCAGCGAGTACGGCAGCGCGCTCGACAGCACGGCCACACACAGGATGATGGGCAGCAGCGACACGTCCAGCAGCTTCATGCCCGCGTGCGCGACCCCGAAGGGCATGACGAGCAGCGCCGCGACGCACATCCCCAGCGATGCCGCCGTGCCGCCGTGGACGGTGCCTCCGGCCCGCTGACCGAAGAGGATGTACAGCGCCCAGCAGGTGGCGGCCACCAGCGCCCAGAAGACGCCCATCCAGTCCAGCGACCGCGACGTCTCCGACAGCGGCAGAATCAGCAGGATGCCGGCCACGGCCAGCAGCGCCCACACGAAGTCGAGCGCCCGGCGCGTGGAGAAGAGGGCCAGGGCGAGCGGCCCGGTGAACTCGATGGCGACGGCGATGCCCAGCGGGATGCGCTCCAGCGCCAGGTAGAAGGTCAGGTTCATCCCGCCCAGCGCCGCGCCGTAGATGGCCACGGCCCGCAAGTCCTTGCGGGTGAGCCGCTGCCGCCAGGGCCGGAACACCGCCGCCAGGATGAGCGCCGCGAAGAACACGCGAAGCGCCGTGGCCCCCGCCGCGCCCAGCACGGGGAAGACTTGCTTGGCCAACGAAGCGCCCGTCTGGATGGAGGCCATCGCGACGAGCAACGTCAGGACCGCCACCGTGACCGGCCCCGGCTTCGTCAAGACTCGAGACATTCCGCGCACCTCTTCCACCGCACCCTCTGTCCATCCCGTATCACCCGCCTGCCTTGAAGGGTGAAGAGAACACGCTGGACAACACTCGCCTGGCCGGGAGTTTGACGGCGCGGGGGCGCCTTCGCTTTGCTCGGGGGTGAAACGACTGTGCCGGGCCCCGGGGGGGAGCCAGCATGACGCCAAGAGTCCGAGAAATCCGGTTCCATCCACTTCGCACACGACGAGAATGCCCACCGCGCTGGGATGCCCGCACGGGCGCGCTCGCGACGCCGCGGCCTCGAAACCGTGCGCTCAAGCCAGCGCACGGTGGCGAGCGCGGTGACACCGTCCGTGACGACGCGCTGACGGCCTACCTGGCGCGCTGCAATGAGCTGGGCGCGGTGGAGGGTCCGTTGGGTGCGCGCACGCTCAACCCCGCCCTGCGGCCCGTGGTGGAGGCCCTCCACCACGTGCTCGCGGGCGGCGAGGTGTCGGTGCAGCTGCTCCAGCGCGGCAACGCGGACATCGTCAACGAACTGAACCTCCGGGCCGAACACGCCACCGAGGAGTCGTCCAGCCTGGGTACGGCGGGTGACATCCTGTCCGCCACCGTATGAGTCCGCGCTCCGCCGGGCGACAGGCCCTCCTGTCCTCGTTCCGGCGGTGGACGCGCGCCCAGGATGCCGCGGAGGTGCTGGCCGCCTCGGGCCTGGGCGCGTGGCTCGCGCTCTGTGCCTTCGTGCCGAGCCTGCTGGCCATGACAGCCTGGGCCCCCGGCGCGCGGAGCTTCTTCGGCATCCACTTCGGCACCGCGCTGCTGTGCGCCGCGCCCATGTTGACCAGCGGCGTCCTGTTCTCGCTCGTCCACCGGCGGCGCCGCCGCATCGAGCCCTGGGGCTGGGTGTGGCTCATCTTCGGCGTGGCGACGATGCACTTCTTCGTGGCCGCGCTGATGGCCCTGTCGGCGCCGCCAGGGGCCGCCGTCATCGCCTCGCTGTTCCTCTTCACCACCGCCTTCCATGGACGGCTGCACCGGGTGACGCCGCACCAGCCCTTCCTCGCCCTGGGCACCGCCCTGGCCCTGGCGCTGGCCCTGCCCTTGCGCGGCAGCGACGAACACCTGGCCCTCTTCGGCGTCATCGGCCCCGCGGCGCTCACCGCGCAGCTCTACCTGGGGACCTTCGCCGTACAGCATGACCGGGCCCGCGCGGACGCGGAGCGCCTGCGCGCCGCTGTTCACGCGCAACTGCTGGAGCAGCAGGAGCGCGACGTGGGCCGCCTGTCGCAGGCGCTGTCGGAAATCCTGGGCTACCACCACGACATCGACAACGCGCTCATGGCGGCGGGCAGCGCGGCGGACATGCTGGCCGTGGTGGGCGCGCACCGCCCGGGCCCCGGCCGCACCGAGTTCGACGACCTGCTCCGGCAGCTCAACGACAACCTGACGCAGATACGGGACATGATGATGGACGCCCGCACCAAGGGGCGGCGCCATGCCGGCATGGAGCCGGAGCCCGTGGAGCTGGCGCCGGTGCTGGACTCGGTGCAGGCCAGCGTGGGCCTGCGCTTCCCGGACGTGGACATCCAGGTGGAGGTGGAGCCGCCCTCCCCGCCCCTGCGCGCCCTGATGCGCGGCGGCGCGCCCACGCTGCGCCGCGTGGTGGAGAACCTGGTGCTCAACGCGTGCGAGGGCAACGGCGAGGAAGGCGCGGCGCGGGTCCACATCCATGCACGCGTGGAGCCGCTCAGCGGGCGCCTGGAGGTCACCATCACGGATGATGGCCCCGGCTTCCCGCCCGGCCAGCTCGGCCGCCCCGCCGAGGCGCTGTACACCAGCAAGTCCCACGCGACGGGCCTGGGCCTCTACACCAGCGAGTGCCTGCTGCGCGCCAGCGGCGGCATGCTGCACCGGCAGAACGCGGCAGGGGGCGGCGCCGTGCTCCGCATGGTCCTTCCCAGGGAGTACCGATGAGCGGCGGAGCCCTGTACCAGGAGTCACTGCGCGCGCTTCGCCGGCTCGGCTTGCCGGAAGTGTCGGAGCGGGACGTGCTCGCGGCGCTGGAGGCGGCACAGCCGGGCCCCCTGTCCCTCTTCTACGAGGCGGGCGCGGAGGCCGGCCTGCCGCGCGAGGCCCTGATGGCGCGCGGCGCCGGGCTCTTCCTCAGCTTCAGCGCGGGCAACCTCGCCGACGACCTCATCGACGGCGAGTGCACGTACCACGACCCACCCATCCGCGTGGGGCCGTGCGTGCAGTTCATCCTCCAGAACCTGGCCTTCGCCACGCTGTGCGGCGCGCAGGCGCAACTGCCGGGCCCGGTGCTGGAAGAGGCGGTCCGCACCCTGGCGGTGGCCGCCGGCCCGCAGGCGCTGGAGGTGCGCGCCAGCGACTGGACGGCGCCGTTGTTCCGCCAGGTGGCGGAGGGCATCGCCGGCCAGCAGTGGGCCGCGTACCTGCGCGTGTTGTGGGCGGGCACGGTGCTGGAGCCCCGCGCGGCGGCGGCGGGCCGGGCGCTGGGCGTGGCCGCGCACGTGGCGGAGGACATCCGCACGCGGGACGTGCGGTTCACCAGCATGCCCGGGGCGGACCGTCACGCGGTGGTGGCCTGGGCGCGCGCCGCCGCGCAGGCGCTGCGCCGACTGGACCTGCGCTGCCTGGACGCGGCGCTGCGCCGCATCGAACCGATGCTGCCAGAGGGGGAGTCATGAGAGCCGAAGCCGTGCAACCCGAGTGGAGACGCGACGAGGTGAGCGCGTACTACGAGGCGAAGACGGAGCGGCTGCTCCAACGCTACGGGCCCGGCCCCCGCGTGCACTATCACTCCGGGCTGGTGGACGTGGTGCCGCCGCCCGGCGCGTCCTCGGAGGTGCTGCGCGACACGGTCCATGCCGCGCAGGAAGCACTGCTGGTGGAGCTGGCGCGCGCCGTGGGCCGCTTCCCGGACGGCGGCGAGGTGCTGGACGTCGGCTGCGGCCTGGGCGGCGGCGCGATGTACTGGGCCACCGAGCATCAGGCGCACGTGACGGCGGTGACGAACGTGCCCTCGCATGTCGCGCTGGTGCGCGGCTTCGCGGAGGCCGCGGGCGTGAGCGCGCGCGTGCGTCCCATCCTCTGTGACGCCCTCTCCGTTCCGGGCCGCGCGGCCTTCGACGCGGTGGTGGCGGTGGAGAGCGCCTGCTACCTGCCGCGCGCCGAGTGGTTCCGCCGCACGCGGACGCTGCTGAAACCAGGCGGCGTGCTAGCCATCGCCGACTGCTTCCTCTGCCGCCCGGAGCTGGCCCCCGGCTTTGATCGGTATTGGCGCACGCGCATCGGCTCGCTCGATGAGTATCTGTCCGCCGCGCACGCCGCGGGGTTGGAGCTGGAGGTACGCGACGACGTGTCCTCACGCGTGGTGGGCTTCTGGTCGCTGACCCTGGAATTGATGGTGCATGAGCGCGCTTCGGCACACCCCTCCCAGCATCCCCTGCGTGCGCTCGCGCAGGCCGGCCGCGGCGAATCCAGCCGCGAGCACCTGCGCCTGCAACAAGCGTTGATGGACGGCGGTCTGGAGTACGGGCTGCTCGTGCTCCGGCGGGTGGACTGAGGCCGCGACACCTCCGACAAAAGCCAGCCCCTGGCCGCCCGGCCGCAGCCCAGGCGTGCGTGTGCAACGGCCGAGGGGACGGGGTGCAACACGCGAGAGCCGCCTCCAGCCTTGGGCCAGTCGCTACTCAGGGAGGAAACGCGATGCAGGCTTTCAATCGGTGGATGGTGCTCGGTGCGGTGGCGGTGGCGATGTCCGTCACGGGATGCAGGGAACAGAACCGTGACCAGCGAGGGACGACCACCCCGGGCATGGAGGGCACCGGCGGTAGCGGCCAGGGCAACCAGCCGCGCCCCAGCGACGGCACCGGCGGCACGGGCGGCTCCGGCCACGAGATGCAAGGCTACGACGCCGGCACCGGCGGCTCCGGCCACGAGATGCAAGGCTACGACGCCGGCACCGGAGGCTCCGGGATGATGAACGACCACAACACCCAGGACACCGGGACACACAGCCCCGAAGGTCAGCAGTAGGCCGCCTGCTCGCGAACGGCCGCGAGCAAGCAACCCACGGGGTCCGGGATGCTCCCGGGCCCCGCTCCGCGTCTGGACCTTCGCTCGGAACAACCTGGCGAGTCCGCCACGCCGACCCGTGAGGATTCTCTCCGGACCTTCGGCTCTGTCCTACCCGGCACACCCATTGTGGCCGCGAGTCGACGCCACCCAGGCACAAAGGGAGGGGTCGCTGTCGGCCAGCGACCGTGCGTCCGGGCCGGAATGTCGGGTCACCCGCCCGCATCGGGTACGTTGTGCGGCGCGCCATGCCCTTCAAGTTCGTTCATGCCGCCGACCTGCACCTGGACACGCCTTTCCGGGGCGTCGCGACCCAGGGACCGCTCCTGGGACGCTTCCAGGATTCGACGTTCCGAGCGCTCACGCGCATCACGGAGGTGTGCCTGCGAGAACGGGTGGCCTTCCTGCTGCTCGCCGGAGACCTCTTCGACGTGAAGGACCGCTCGGTGCGCGCGCGGCTGGCGCTGCGGCGCGAGCTGGGCCGGCTGGACGCTGCGGGCATCTCCACCTTCATCGTCCACGGCAACCATGACCCGCTGAGCGGAGACACCGGCGCGCTGGGGCTTCCGCCGTCGGTGAAGGTGTTCGGCCCGGACTGGGAAGAAGTGGAGGTGAAGCGCGAGGGCCGGCGACTGTGCCGCGTGCAGGGCATCTCCTACCCGGACGTGGAGGTGCGCGACGACCTCTCCGCGCGCTTCCGCCGCACCGGGGACGGCTTCAGCGT
The DNA here is from genome assembly GCF_900101905.1 of Myxococcus virescens. Lineage (NCBI taxonomy): Bacteria > Pseudomonadati > Myxococcota > Myxococcia > Myxococcales > Myxococcaceae > Myxococcus > Myxococcus virescens. The sequence goes on from NZ_FNAJ01000006.1 coordinate 167,447, forward strand.
GGGGCTGCTGCACGCCAACCTGGGCGGCGCGGAGGGCCACGCCAACTACGCCCCCTGCACCACCGCGGGCCTGGGCTCGCGCGGACTGGACTACTGGGCGCTGGGCCACGTCCACACGCGCGCCGAGCACATGCTCCCCGGCGGCGGCGTGGCGGTGTACCCCGGCAACCCGCAGGGCCGGCACGCGAACGAGACCGGCCCGCGCGGCTGCATGTTGGTGGAGGTGGAGGACGGCGGCATGCGGCGGCGCTTCATCCCCGTGGACGGCGTGCGCTGGCACAAGCTGGAGGTGCCGCTGTCCGGCGTCAACACGCTGGACGGGCTGCTGGCCACGGCGATGGAAGGTGTGGAGGCACGCTGCGCGCCCGAGCTGGACGGCCACGCGGTGCGACTCACCCTCACCGGAAGAGGTCCGCTGCACCGCGAGCTGGCCCGCCCTGGCGCGCTGGCACAGTTGGAGGTGGACCTGCGCGAACAGCTCGCGAGGAGCCACCCACCGGTGCTGCTGGAGTCGCTGCGGGACAGCAGCCGGCCGGAGGTGGACCTGGAGGCGGTGTGCGCGGCGGGCGGCTTCGCGCGCACGCTGCTGGACGAGGTGGGCTTCCTCGCGGAGGACCCGGCGGCGCTGGCCCGGTTGTGGGAAGAGGAGACGCTGGGCGCGCTGAGCCAGCGACTGAAGCGGCTGGGCGTGGACGCGCTGGAGACGCCTCGCGCGGAGTGGGTGGCGCAAGCGGGGCTGCACGGCGTGGAGTCGCTGCATGAGGAGGAGACGTCATGAAGCCGGGGCTGCGCATCGACGCGCTGCGCGTGCTCGGCTTCGGCCGCTTCTCCGGCCTCACGCGCGACCTGGGGCCGGGACTGCACCTTTTGTACGGCCCCAACGAGGCGGGGAAGAGCACGCTGCTGGCCTTCCTGCGCAGCATGCTGTTCGGCTTCGAGAAGCGCGGGCAACCGGAGCGCTACGAGCCGGCCCACGGCGGCGCGTTCGGCGGCGAGCTGACGCTGACCACCCACGCGGGTCCACTGCTGGTGCGCCGCATCGCGAGCCGGCGCTCGTCGGAGGGTGAGCTGTCGGTGCGCGACGCGGAGGGGAAGGAGCTCTCGAAGGAGTCGCTGGAGAGCGCGCTGGCCCACGTGTCGCGCGAGCTGTTCTTCGACGTGTTCGCCTTCCGCCTGGATGAGCTGGCCGGCTTCGAACGGCTCACCGAGCAGCGAGGCGCCTCCGAGGCCCTGGTGGCCGCCAGCATGCGCGGCGCGCGCCGGCTGCCGGAGGTCATGGACCAGCTCCGCAAGCGCATCGAGAAAATCTACAAGCCGAACGGCGTGACGCCCTCGCTGAACGTGACGCTGAAGGCCCTGGAGGACGTCCAGGTCCGGCTGCGGCAGGAGGGAGACCGGCCCGCGCGCTACTTCGCGGAGAAGGAGCGGCTGGGCGCGCTGGTGGAGGAGCAACAGACGCTCGAAGCGGCGCTGCTGGAGACGGGGACCGGCCTGGAGCGGCTGACGCGGCTGGAGGCGGCGCTCGGGGACGTGGCGGCGCTGACGCAGGCCCGCGCCGAGCTGGCGACGCTGCCCGCGCTGGAGACCTTCCCCGAGGCAGGTGAGTCGCGGCTCGAGGACGGCCTGCACCGGCGCCGGAGCTATCGCGCGGAAGGCGCTCGGCTGGCGGAGCGACTGGCCACGGTGGAGGCCGGGCTGGAGCGGCTGTCCGCGCCATCCGGCGTCCGGGGTCGCGAGGAGGCGCTGAGCCAGGCTCTGGCGGCGTACACCGAGGGCGCCGCGCTGCTGCGCGCCCTGCCCTCCCGCCGGGCCGCCCTGGCGGAGAAACAACGGCAGGTGGAGCTGGCCTTGCGCGAGCTGGGCCTGCCCGTGGATGGACCCGGCCTGTTGGCGCTGGACTTGAGCGTGAGCGTCCGCGTGACGCTGGAGGAACTGGCGCTCCGGCTGGGAGCGGCCGAGGTCGCGCATCGCGAGGCGGAGGGCGCATGGGCCCGCGCCGTCTCGGAGCGTGAGCGACTGGATGGCGCGCTGGCGCGAGTGGACGCCGAGCTGTCGACGCTGCCGGAGGAACGGGCGTCGCGGATTCGCCAGCAACAGGCGGGGCTGGGACGGCTGCGCACCGTGCGCGCGGAGATGGAGCGCCTGTCGGAGCAGCGGGCCGAGCTGCACCGGCAATTCGAGAGCGTCCGCACCCAGGGCGAGCCGCAGGCGACGGCGGCGGTGCTGCCCACGTGGTGGGTGCCGGCGGTCGCGGCGGTGGTGGTGGCGCTCGCGGTGACGGCGTGGCTGCTGGCGGGCAACGTGGTGGGCGCGCTGTGCCTCGTGGGCGGCTTGCTGCTGACAGGCGTGCTGGAGCTGGCCCGGCGCCGTGTGGAGACGGCGCGCGACGCGGACGTGGAGGCACAACGCGCGCGCCAGCGCTGGCGGCAGCAGGAAGAGGAGCGGCTGCGCGCGGCCTTGATGAGCCTGTCCGCGCGGGAAGAGCTGCTGCACCGTGAGTTGCTGTCCGCGGCGTCCGAGGCCGGACTCAACCTGGTCGCGACAGCGGCGGACATGGCGGCGCGGGAAGCCGTGCTGGCGGATGCGCTGGAGCGAGCGGGACGGAGGGAGCAGCTCCAGCGGGAGCGGGAGACCCTGCACGCCGAGCACACCGCCGCGCGACGTGAGGAGCACCGCGCGAGTGAGGCGGTGGGCGAGGCGGAGTCGCGGCAAGAACAGTTGGGCGCGGAGCTGACGGCCCTGCTGTCGGAGCGGCGCTTCCCTCCCACGTTGGCCGCGTCCGCGGCACTGGCGCTGTGGCGCGACGCGGCGGCGCTCCGTCAGCGACTCCTGGACGTCGGCGCGGAGGAAGCCGCGCTCACGGTGGACGCGCAGGTCTGCGCCCTGGTGACGTCGCGGCTGTGGGCGGAGGCCGTGGTGGCGGAGCTCATCCCGGGCGCGACGGAGGCCCGCGAGCTGGACGCTGGCGTCATGGAGCCCCTGGCGTCTCGGGTGGCGGCGGCGCTGGAAGCGGAGCGCGCGCAGAGCCTGGAGCGCAGGACGCTGGAAGAGCGGCGGCACGAACTGCGAGCGGAGAAGGCGCGGCTGGACGGGCTGTGCCACGACGAAGAAGCGGCGTTGGCGACGCTGCTGGCCGAAGGTGGCAGCGCCGACGAGGAGACCTTCCGCCGCCGCGCCGCACAGGCACGCCGCTACGTGGAGCTGACAGGCCGGACGCGGGAACTGTCACACCGCATCGAGGCGCGCACGGGCCTGTCGGAGACGCTCGCGCGGCAGGCGCTCATCGACGTGGGCGGCGAGCAGGGCCTGCGCGTGGAGCTGGAATCCCTGCGCGACAGACAGGCGGAGGCCCAGGACCGGCTGAAGGCGGTGCTCACGGAGCGCGGCGCGCTCAGCCACCAATTGGAGCAGTGGGAGAACGACGACGCGCTGGCGAAGCTCCGCATCGTCGAGGAGTCCCTGCGCGCACGGGCCGCCGAGCTGGCAAAGCAGTATGCGGCGGACCGGCTGACCCTGGCACTGCTGGCGCGGGCGCGCCGCCGCTTCGAGGAGGAGCAGCAGCCTCGGGTGGTGCAGCTCGCCTCGGAGCACTTCGCCACGCTCACCCAGGGCCGCTACCAACGCGTCTTCATCCCCACGGGAGAGGAGCGCGAGCTGCGCGTAGGTGATGGCCAGCGCGACTGGAGCGCGGCGCAACTCTCCCGAGGGACGCGCGAGCAGCTCTACCTCGCGTTCCGGCTGGCGGTGGTGCGCGACTTCGGCGAGACGCGCGGGGCGCTGCCGCTCATCGTCGACGACGTGCTGGTGAACTTCGACCCGGAGCGGGCGCGAGGCGCCATCCACCTGCTGGCGAAGCTCTCCGAGCACCAGCAGGTCATCGCCTTCACCTGCCATCCCTGGCTGCGAGACGCCTTCGCCGCCGAGGGCGCGCGGGTGCAGGCGCTGGACGCCTCCACGAGCGAACCGCCCGCGCCCGTGTCCGTGCTGAAGACGGGTTAGCCCAGCGAAGCGCCAGGATGACGTGCCCGGAACGTATCGGGGCTATGTCAGGTTCCGTCCCAGGTGACGACCCTCCGAGCCATGACGACCACCGAGATGCAGAACCCCGAACGACAGGGGACGACAGGACTGCCCGACGGGCGCGTGTTGGGCTGGAGTGAGTGGGGGCCTCTCACAGGCAGGCCCGTGTTGCTCTGTCCGGGAGCAGCGACCAGCCGATGGTTGGGCTTTGGCTCGGCGGTGTTGGAGCAGACAGGCATCCGGCTCATCTCCGTCGACAGGCCCGGCCTGGGGGCGTCCACGCCCATGCCACAGCGGAGTCTCCTGGACTGGGCCCGTGACATCCGGAACTTCCGTGTTGCGCGGGCGCTGAATGGGCTTCGCGCGGTGGGCTTCTCCCAGGGCGCGCCCTTCGCCCTCGCTTGCGCCGCCACGCAAGAGGTGGAAGCGGTCGCGCTCGTCTCAGGCGGGGACGAACTGGCACACCCGGCCATGCGAGCACTCCTCCATCCGGACATCGTGAAGCTGGTGGACCTCACCGCCACGGAGCCCGCCCAAGCCGAGGCATTCTTCGCGGGGATGAGTCCTCAGATGATGTGGAACATGGTCATCGGCATGAGCCACGAAGCGGACCGCGCCGTGTACACCGAGCCACGCTTCGCCGAAGCGTACCGGCGCGCGCTGGACGAAGCGTTCTCACAAGGCACTGCGGGCTACGCACGAGACACCGTGCTGGCCATGTCCCGCTGGCCCTTCGAGCCCGAGTCCATCTCCGTGCCGGTGGACCTCTGGTACGGCGGGCTCGATACGAGCACCGTTCACTCACCCGACCACGGACAGACGCTCGCGACGAGGATTCCCACGGCCCGGCGCCGCGTGGAGCCAGACGCCGGGGGCGCACTGCTATGGACGCACGCCGAGCGCATCCTCGCGTCGCTGATTGTCCGGTAGGCGCCGCGCGACACCTCCAAGTACAAGCCCACCTGCCACGAGCCTGTGGCACACTGCGCGCGCCATTCGACTCCTCTTCTCCATCGTCTTCTGGGCGTTCCTGATGCTCTCCAGCGCCGTGCTCTTCGTGGGCGCCGTGCTGGTCTGGCTCGTCACGTTGCCGTTCGACCGCGACGGGCGCGTCCTGCATCTGTATTCGTGCTTCTGGGCGCAGCTCTACTTCTACGTCAACCCGCTCTGGCACCTGGAGGTCGACGGCCGCGAACACCTGCCCTGGCGGGGCCCGGCCGTGCTCGTGTCCAACCACGAGTCGCTCGGCGACATCCTGGTCCTCTTCGGCCTCTACCGTCCCTTCAAGTGGGTCTCCAAGGCGTCGAACTTCAAGCTGCCCCTCATCGGCTGGAACATGCGGCTCAACCGCTATGTCCCCCTGGTGCGCGGCGACAAGGCGAGCATCATGAAGATGCTGGCCGACTGCGAATACTGGCTGTCTCGCGGCGTGCCCATCCTCATGTTCCCCGAAGGCACACGCTCCTCCGACGGCGTCGTGAAGCCCTTCAAGGACGGCGCCTTCGCGTTGGCCTTGAAGCAGCGCTGCCCCGTCATCCCCGTGGTCCTCACCGGCACCGCGCGCACCCTGCCCAAGCACGGCCTGGTGCTGGAGACCACCGCCCGCTGCCACGTCCAGGTCATGCCCCCTGTCGACCCCAGCGCCTTCACCGATGTGGCGTCCCTGCGTGACCACGTCCGGAATCTCATCGTCTCGGAAAAAGCGCGCATCGAGGCCCTGACGCCCGGCGCCTGACGCATCCCTCCCGGCCCGCCCCTTTCACCGGCTCCAGAACCCAGGCAAAGATGCCCACCGGGTTCGAGGCGGGGCACTCCGAGGAACGCGATGCGCAAACAGCCGGTGGTGATGGTCGCGCTCGGTGGACTCGCACTGGCGCTGGCCGTGGCGCTCGTCCATGTCCAGGACGACTCGGGTGCTCGACCACCGCCGCCCACCGCGCAGCGCGGTCCGTCGCTTCGAAAGCTCGACGCCCCCACCCCCCCGCCGAAAGGCAACCACTCGCTCCGTGGCCGCGTGCTCGACCCGTGGCGCCGCCCCGTCGCAGGCATCCAGGTCTCCGCCACGCGTGAGATGCCCGGCGAGTCCCTGTCCGCACTTCCCTGTGACACACGCGCGCCGGACGTGTCGCTGTCCTCCGGCGACTGCATGGGAGCGCCCGAGGAGGAGGTGCGGGGCCTCGTCGAGGTGGGCCACGGCGGCGCGCCCGTGGTGGCCCAGGCCGTCACGTCGGCGGAGGGAACGTTCCGTCTCGAAGGACTGCCCGAGGGCACGGTGGCGCTCTGGGCCATCGGCGAGCATCACGCCACGCTGGCGCTCGACGTCAGCACCGGCGCGCAGGACGTGACGCTCGTCCTCGACCCGGGCCTCTTCCTTCCGGGCCGCGTCATCGTTGAATCCGGCGCGCCGCTGCCCGGAGCCCGCGTGACGCTCTTCCACCAGGAGCACTCCCGCTTCTTCGATGCCAGGACTGGCGCGGATGGCCGCTTCGCCTTCGGTCCGCTTCCACCGGGCGACTACACCGTCGTCGCCGCCAGTGACGGCCTGCTGACAGACTCCCTTCAAGACGTGGAGATGGAGGACCTGAATCCCATCGTCCTCCACCGACCCCGGCGGCTGTCCGGGCGCGTGCTTGCCCAGGACACGCCCGTCGCCGGCGCGGAAGTCCACGTGGCCTACACGTCGTCCGTCACCGTGACGGACGACCAGGGCCGCTTCTCCTTCGAGCCACTCTCTCCAGGTGATTACGAGGTGCGCGCGGAGCACCAGGGCGCCTACGGCTTCGCCATGGTGACGCTCACCGAGGAAGACGGGGACGCGGACACCACCGTGCACCTGGGCACGCTCATCTATCTGGAAGGCACCGTTCGCGACGAGTCCGGGCGCCCCATCCCTGAAGCCCATGTGGGCGCTGGCGCGGCCAGGGGACGGGCCCCTCCCGTGGACTACGCCACCACGATGGCGGACGGCCGGTTCCGGCTGGGCCCGCTGCGGCGGGAGCCCTACATCTTCAACGTCCTGGCCTCCGGCTATCTGGGCACGCTGCGTGACGAAGTCGCCACGCCTGGACTGCGTCTGGACTTCACGCTCGCGCGCGCCCACGTCATCCGAGGCATCGTCATCGACGCCCAGGGAACCCCCGTGCCCGATGTGGACATCGACCTGGACAGGGAGTCGCTACCCGACACCGAGATAGACTTCGAGCGCGTGGACGCCACCAGGTCGGACGAGCACGGCCGCTTCGAGCTCGCGGCCCCCCAGCCAGGGCGCTACGAAATCGTCTTCACCAGCCAGGGCCATCTGGAGGCGCGGGTGATGGCGGACGCCCCGAGCCCCGAGCTCCGCGTGGTGATGGAGGCGACGGCCCGCGTGGAGGGCACCGTCACGAGCGCCCAGGGCCTCCCCGTCCACCACATGGCGATTCACCTCGAGGCTGACAGCGACGCCTGGAGCTCCCACGCCGTCGAGAGCGACGAGGAGGGGCGCTTCTCCATCACCGGGGTGCTCCCGGGCACGTACCGCCTGCACGCGGGGACGAACACCCCCCCGGCCCCCCGAGCGGCGTCGCGTACCGTCACCGTGCACGGCTCGGAGGTCGTGAATGCCTCGCTGCGGCTGGAGACCGGAGCGCCGGTGTCCGGCATCGTCGTGGACGAGCGCGGGCGCCCGGTGGCGAACGCCACGGTGGAGGGGCAATCCCTGTCGGGCCAGCGCGACGACCTCCCCCCCAGCGTCACCACCAGCGACGACGAGGGCCACTTCACCCTGCACCACCTGGCGGAAGGTGAGTGCTCGCTGCGCGCGGCGAAGGGCCGGTATGTGTTCGAGGCCACCGAGCCGCGTGCTCCCGGCGTCGCGCATCCCGCGGTCCTCGCGCAGTCGGGAGCTCGCAACGTGCGGCTGGTGCTGCGAAGCCAGGGGAACGTCCATGGCCGCGTGGTGCGCGCGAATGGCACCCCCATCACCCGCTTCACCATCAACCAGGAGCCCTTCCGGGACCCCGAGGGGAGCTTCAGGTTCGCCGCCCCCGTCGCAGGGACACAGCGGCTGACCTTCGAGGCCCCCGGGCTGACGCGCGCCGTGCGCGAGGTGCAGGTCCCCGCGGCCGAGGACCTGGACCTGGGGCAGGTGCGGCTGGAGGCTGGGCGCAACGTCCGCGGCCGGGTGGTGGACGCGGCGACGTCGAAACCCATCGAGGACGCCATCGTCGAGGTCCACCTGCCGGGTGAAGGCGGCACATTCGAGGAAGTCACCGCGCTGGCCGTGGACGTCTCCCAACCGGATGGCACTTTCGCCTTCCCACTGCTGGAAGCGCGCCCGCTGGACGTGCTGGTCCAGACGAACCAGGGGCACCCCATCCTGCGCCATCGGATTGGTACGGGTGACGAAGCCTTGGAGTTGCGGGTGTATCCGGGCGCGCAGGTGGAAGGCACCCTGAAGGACCGCGACGGAAACCCCGCGGAAGCCGTCGTGCAGCTCGTCGCCGAAGACAGGGACTACTCCGCCTCGGTGGACGACGCGTTGGGGACGTTCCAGGCCCGGAACGTCCCGGCGGGCACCTACACGCTGTCGGCGTCCATGGGACAGAACGCGGAAGGCCGCAGCGTGGCCTTCCTTCCGCAGCGCGTGAAGGTTCCCCCCATGGGGAAGGTGACGTTCGCCTTCACGGAAGCCACCGGTGGCGGCACGATGCGACTCGGCATCCGGATGCCTCCCGTCAAGCCGGACGTGGGGATCTACAAGGCGTTGCTGTCGGGCACGCTGCCACCGACCGTGTCCGGCCGGGAGCTCCGCACCCGGGCCCGCTTCGGAGACATCCGAGCGTCCACGAAGAGCCTGGAGGGCGTGTTGGTGTACGAGCAGCTCCCGGCTGGGGCGTACACGTTCATCGTCCTGCTGGAAGAAGAGGGGAAGCCCGCTCGCTTCACCGTCCACCGGGAGGAGCTCTTCCTCGCGGAGGGGGAGACGCTGGAGCGGGACATCCCGGTGACGCCACGGCCCCTGCCCTGAGCGCGGGTGCGATTATCGGTTGTCCCAGCCCACGCCTAGAGTGAAGCGGATGAGCGACAAGCGCCCCCTGGCGGACACGACCGAGCTGGAGCTGGACTGGCGTGGCCGCGCCCCCCGTCAGCCGGAGGTGCCCTCCAGCGCGGCCTTGGAGCCGCTTTCCGAGGTCGAGGTGCCGTCCGGCGCGGGCAAGGGGCTCCCGGGCGACCCGCGCCACATGAGCATCGAGCTGCGCCAGTCGGTGCAGGGGATGATGGAGACGCCCGCGCTGCGCATGCGGCAGATGCGCGAGGGGCTGGAAATCATCTTCGGCGCCCAGACGCGCAACCGCTACGAGGTGTGCGACGATACGGGCCGCGTCGCGCTCTACGTGGAGGAGGAGGCCCGTGGCTTCGGCGCCATGCTCCGGCGGACCTTCTCGCCCTTCTACAAGGCCCGGATGGAGTGCATGACGCTGGGCGGCATCGTGGCGCTCGTGGTGGAGCGCCCCTGGAGCATCCTCCTCACGAAGGCGGACATCCTGGCCTGGGACGGCCGACTGATGGCGCGCATCCAACAGCGCTTCACCCTGCTGGGACGCCACCTGGACATCGTCACGCCCGGCGGCGCCGTCATCGCCACCGTGAAGGGCCCGCTCCTCAGACCCTGGACCTTCCGTATCTTCCAGAATGACGTGGAAGTGGCCGTGGTCCGCAAACGCTGGAGTGGCTTCCTCCAGGAGAGCTTCTCCGCCGCGGACACCTTCACCCTCGACTTCCAGCCCCAGTGCACCGACTTCCGGCTGCGGCAGCTGGTGCTGGCCGTCGCCCTGCTCATCGACCTGACGTACTTCGAGAACAACAGCCACCGCGCCGCCCTGGGCCCGGGGCTGGACCTGTTCGACGCGTTGATGTTCTGGAAGAAGTAGCGTGGTAAATCCCCCCTCCATGTCCACGTCCACGAGCGATGCGCTGAGCGCGGCAGACCTGGAGCGGCTGGTCCGCGCCGAGTCCCCCGACCTGGCCGATGCCGTCCTCGCCCTGCTCGAGCAGCCCGAGCAGACGCCAGAGAAGCCGCTGCCGAAGGATGCCTTCACCTTCGACGCGCTCCTCCGGACGCTCACCCAGGCCCGGGCGCACTACGAGTCGGACGGGCGGCGTCAGGCCTCCGCCGAGGCGTGGCAGCGCTACCTGGCGCAGCAGGACGTGCCCCGCCCTCCCCGCCTGGCCCTGGCCGACCTGCTGGTGGCGCTCTACCAGCGCGGCACCCAGGCCTCACGCGCGGCGCTGATGGACATCGCCCGCCGCGCGGACCTGCGCTTCGGCCTGTGGGGCGGACTCAAGCGCATCTACAAGCTGGCGGAGGCCCACCACGACGCGGAGCTGTTCGGCGTGCTCGCCTGGCGCTTCGACGTGGAGCGCCACCGCCCCAGCGCCAGCCGGGAAGTCTCCGGCGGCACCCTCACCTACCTGCGCCGCCGCGCGTGGCGCTACCTGCGCCACCTGGGCGCCGCCGTGCCGGAGCTCTACCCGCAGTTCGCGGTGGAGGTCCTGCGCCACTACGCGCCGGACACCTCCTGGTACGGCGTCTGGGTGGCCCACCACATCTGGGCGCATGGCAGCGGCAAGTACTCGCAGGACTCCTTCGCCATGCCGCCGCCGGGCGACATGGTGAAGCACCGCGCCTTCCCGGACGCGTGGAAGCGCTCGCCGGACGCGCTGATGCGCCTGCTGGACGTGTGTGAGTCGGACCCCGCCGCCAGCTTCGCCATCCAGGGCCTGCGCAAGGACTTCCCGGAGGCGCTGCGCAAGGTGACGCCCGCGTGGCTGGACCGGCTCGCCCGCCGGCCGCTGGGCAGCGCGCACGACTTCCTGGTGGAGACGCTGCAGGGCTCGCCCGAGTTCCACCAGGGCCGGCTGCGCGAGCTCGGCCTGCACGAGGCGGTGCTGGCGCTGCTGCTGTCCCCCAGCGCCAAGGCCCGCGCCTACGCCATCGAGTACGCCCGCGCCCACGCGCAGGACCTGCCGGCGGAGCGCCTGGAGGAGCTGGTGGCCCAGGGCGCCCCGGACGTGAAGTCCTTCGCCGCGGCCACGCTGGAGAAGCGCAACCCGCGCGAGCTGGGCGTGGCGCTGCTGGGGCGGCTCCTGCAGCACAAGGCCACGTCGGGCTTCGCCGCGGGCGCGCTGGCGCAGTCGTTCGACCGGGCCGAGCTGCCCGGGGACTTCCTGCGCGACATGTACCTGGGCACCGGAGAGCAGCTCAACTGGGTGAAGGGCTTCATCGGCTCCAAGTACGGCGCCACCGAGCTGCCCGCGGACTTCTGGAAGGCGCTGCTGGACGACCCGCGGCTGCAGAAGAAGCCCCACCCCGTGGAAGGACTGGCGATGCGGGCGCTGTCGGCCTACCCGGCCGCGGCCATCGGTCCGGAGTGGCTGCTGGAGAAGGCCGCCCATCCCCGCATCAGCCACATGGCGACCCAGGCGCTCATGCGTGCGGACAGCCTGCCCGGGCTGGACGTGGAGCAGGTGAAGGCGCGCGTCTTCAGCGCGAAGTACCGGGGCGTGGCGCTGGGCCTGCTGGGCAACCGCAAGCTGTTCACCGCGCGCCAGCTCACCGTGCCCTGGCTGCTGGCGCTGGCCCGCCGCGCCGACCCGGAGCTGCACGGCTTCGCGCACCGCTACCTGCTGGAGAACGTGGCCCCCGCGGACTTCAGCGACGCGGGCGACGCGGCCGCGGGCCTGGAGCGCCTCTTCGAGCTGGCCCTGGGTGCGAAGCAGCCGGCGCCCGTGCGCGCCTTCGCGCAGACGTACCTGCGCTGCCACCACCCCGTCATCGGGCCGGAGCAGCCGGAGTCGAAGTCCTACAACCTCAAGCCCCGCGCGCCGCGCAAGGCGTACACGCCGGAGCTGCTGTGGCCCGCGCTCACCGATTCACGGGACGACGTGCGCCGCTTCGCCCTGGCCATTGCCCGCGCGGAGCTGCGCGCCTGGGGCTGGCACACGCGGGTGTACGAGCTGGCGGACGCCGAGGCGAAGGAGATCCGCAACCTGGCCTATGACGCCCTGCTGCGCGCGGGTGAGGAAGGCGCGGACGCCCGGCACACGCTCCAGCCGGAGGAGCTGGACCCGGTGAAGGTGTTCTCCCTCACGGAGAGCACCAAGCGCAGCACGCGCGAGGTCGCGGTGGAGCTCATCCGCCGGCACTACGCGCGGCTGGGCGGCGCCGAGCGGCTCGCGTGGCTGATGCAGAGCGCGGACCGCGAGGTGGGCCTGTTCGCGGTGCGCCTCCTCTGGGAGAAGCACCGCCCCACGCACCTGCCGGAGGGGTGGAAGCCCGCGGGCGCCAAGGAGGCCCCGGCCGCCAGCGGCACGGAGCGCTTCGCCAACGTGGACGCGCTGCGCACCTTCCTGCGGAAGATGCTCTTCGGGCTGCCGCCGGGCCGCGCCAAGGAGGCCCGTGAGGGCGAGGTGCAGAAGCGCCTGTCCGCCAGCGTGGCCAAGCGCCGCGTCATCGAGCTGGTGCGCGACCTGGGCCTGGACGACGCGACCTTCGCCCGCGTGGTGGCGCCGGTGCTGGAGGAGTTCACCGGCTCGCTGGCCAAGGGGGAATGGCAGAGCTGCCTCGCCTCGCTGGTGCAGCTGCGGGCCGCGCACCCGGATGCGCAACTCGGAAGCGCCTGAGCAGATTGAACGCCCATGCTGCTCGATGAACTGCTGAATGGCTTTCCGCGGGAGCGCTTCCTCCAGGAGCACTACCTGCGGCGTCCCTTCACCGGCGCTTCCGCCGCGGAGCGCCTCCAGCGCCTGGGGACGTGGGAGACCATCGACTTCCTCGTCGAGGAGACGGCCTGCGACGTGCTGCTCGCGCGCCAGGGCGTGCCCTACCCGGGAGACAGGCCCACGACGGCGAAGGCGGCGCGGGAGCTGTTCGCGCAGGGCTACACGCTCGCGCTGCGGCAGCCGGACCTGCACCACCCGGACCTGGCCCAGCTGGCGCGCGCCTTCAGCGCGGAGCTGCACGGCCGCATCAACCTGCACATCTACTGCACGCCCGCGGGGCACCACGGCTTCGGCTGGCACTGCGACCCGGAGGAGGTGTTCATCCTCCAGACGGCGGGCCGCAAGGACTACCTGCTGCGGGAGAACACGCTCCACCCCGCGCCCCTGCCGGAGTCCGTGCCCAGCGGCTCCCTGGCGGCACAGGAGAAGACGCCCGTCGAGACGCACGCGCTGGGCGCCGGGGACTTCATCTACATCCCAGGCGGGCACTGGCACATGGCGCAGGCAACCGAGGAGGCGCTGTCCATCTCCATCGGCCTGATGCCGCCCACGCTCCTGGACCTCCTCGACGGGGTGAGGGCCGCGCTGGCCAGCAGCCCGGTGTGGCGGCGGCGGATGCCCTCGCTGGGGCGTGCCTCCACGCTGGACGACCCGAGCAAGCTGGAGCTGCTCCGGACGCTGCTGTCGGAGCTGGGCGGTGAACTCCAGCGCCAGCTCGCCGACCCTGGATATCCCCTGCGCTTCCTCGCGCAGACGGCCCGGTTCTATCTGCGCTCCACGGGAATCCGGGGCAACGGGCGCTGACGGCGCGCGGCCCCGCCAACGCCCTCACTGCGCGCTCTTGTATTGAGGGCGCTGGTGCTAAGAAGGGCAGTCACTGAGGAGCGTGATGCCCGTACTCGCCATCGGCAACATCGAGAAGGTCCGCGCACTCGCGGCCAATGCGCGCCTGCTGCTGGTGGGCGGCGCTCGCGCATCCACCGCCAGCCGCCTCACCGCGTTCGAGCCCGGCACCAACAAGGTGCTGTGGAGCACGGAGCTGCCCTCCGCGGTGAACGCGCTCGCCCTGGCCGGTGGCCAATGGGCCGCGGCCGGCGCGGATGGCACGGTGCGCATCGGCACGCTGTCCGACGGGCAGGTGCAGTTCCAGCTCAACGACGTGCACCCCGGCGGCGTCACGGCGCTGGCCTCCAGCGCGGATGGCACGCTCCTCTTCAGCGCGGGCGCGGACGGCGTCGTGCGCGCCTGGGACTGGGAGTCCACGCGCAAGATGCACGAGTGGAAGGCGTCCACCCAGCCCCTGCGCGCGGTGGCCGTGGACCCCTCCGGCACCTACGCGGCGGGCGCGGGTGACGACGGCGTGGTGCGCGTCTTCACCGTGGCCACGGGCGCGCAGCGCGACATGGCCGGCCACGAAGGCGCCGTGCGCGCGCTCGCCTTCACGCCGCGCGACGGCCGGCTGGTGTCCGCCGGTGACGACGGCAAGCTGCGCATCTGGTACCTCGTGGGCGCGGTGGAGTTCGAGGTCCGCGGCGAGAAGGACACTGGCCATGCCGGCCCGGTGCTCGCCCTGCTCTTCCCGCCCACGCCCACCGCCAAGCCGGGTGAGGAAGAGCCCGGCAACCGCGTGTGGTCCTCGGGCAGCGATGGCCAGGTCAAGGTCTGGCGCCTGGACGTTCGCCGCAAGCCGCGCTCGCTCGACGCGGGGGGCAAGCCCGTGCAGGCGCTCGCCTTCGTGCCGCCGGCCAATCCGCGGCTGGCGAAGACGTCCCTGGGCTCCGTCTTCACGGGCGGGGATGACCGCCGCACGCACCGCTTCGGCCTCGCGGCGGATGGCTCGCCCGCGGGCGACCACGACACGTCTCAGCACGGCATCGACCTGCTGACGGAGTCACTCAAGGCCGGCCGTCCCCGCCGCGAAGCCGCGGTGCGCGAGGCCGCCGCGCTGGAGGAGACGGAGGCGCTGGACTTCCTCTTCCAGGTGCTGGCCTCGGAGAAGGACGCGGAGGTCCGGCGGCTCGCCGTGCGCGAGCTGGCGGACAAGGGCCGCACCGCCGCGCGCCCCAAGCTGCGCGAGCGGCTGGACGACTCGCATCCGATGGTGCGCAAGGCCGCGCTGGACGCGCTCGTCGCGTTGGAGCCTGAGGCCCCGCTGTCCGCGCCGCGCGCGGCGCTGGGCTCGCAGCACCCGGAAGTGCGCGTGCTGGGCCTGGAGCTGCTGGCGAAGCTGGGAGGCACGTCCCCGCTGGTGCCGGGTCTCATCGCCGGCCAGCTCGCGGACAACCAGGGCGCGGTCGGCCTGGCCGCGCTGGACGCGCTCACCCAGGTGATGCCGGGCGACGGCGCCGAGCCGCTGCGCACCGCCTTCGAGCGCGGCCCCTCCCAGCTCAAGGTGGAGGTGCTCATCCGCGCCGTGGCGGGCGGGCTGCTCGGCCACGCGCAGCTGCAGGCCCTGGTGGCCCGCGCGCTGGATGACGCGGACCCCGGCGTTCGCCGGACGGCCTTCACCGTGCGCGTCATGGAGCGCCGGGCGCTGTCCCACGCGCTGGAGTCACGCGACGAGGACTTCGGCCGGGGCACCAAGGAGGTCTCCCGCTGGCTGGTCCAGCGCGCGCGCCGTGCGCAGGGCGTCGCGGGCAATCCGCCCATCACCGACGCGGAGCTCCAGGCCGCACGCGATGCGATGCCCGCGCAGGGCACCACGGGCGCGGCCATCACCGAGAGCGACCTGGAGCCGCTGCTGGCCGCCATGGCCTGCCGCACGCCGGACACGGCCGTGCGCGGCGCTCGCGGCCTGGCACAGCTGGGCGACGCACGGGCGCTGGGCGCGCTGCTCCAGCTCTCCCGCGAGCCGGACGCCGCCATCCGCCGGGTGGCTGCCTCCTCCCTCCAGGCACTCCAGGACGCGCGCGCTCGCGAGCGACTGGTGTGGATGCTGGACGACGAGAACGCGGACGTGCGCGCCGCCGCGCTGGACGCGGTGGTGGCGCTGGACGCGGACGCGCCGCTGGCGTCGGCGGAGGCCGCCCTGCGCTCGGGCCACGAGGACGTGCGCGTGCGGGGCCTGGACCGGCTGGTGAAGCTGGGCGCGGCGGCGCCGGGCGCGGAGGCGCTGCTGGGCGACGCGCTGGAGGACGAGTCCAGCAAGGTGCGCGGCGAGGCCTTCCGCACGCTGTGGGCCTGGAACGAGAAGGCGCCGGAGAAGGCGCTGGACCGCGCGCTGGCGGGCCGCTTCCCCGACCTGCGCCACCGGGCGGTGGAGGTGCTGGCACAGCGCGCCGCCGAGGGCTGGGCGCTGGAGCGGCTGAAGAAGGCCGTGGAGGACCGCGACACAAGCGTGGCCACCGCCGCGTATGACGCGTGGGTGAAGCACGTGGGCAAGGAGCACGCGGAGGCCCACCTGGCGGCGCTCGCCACCACGCACGCGCCGCTGCGGGAGCACGCCGCGAAGGGCGCCATCCACGCCCCCATCGAGCCCCTGCGCTCGCCGCTGCTCAAGCGCGTCCAGGACGAGGAAGTCCCCGTCGCCGTGGCCGCGCTGGAGGCCCTGGACAAGCTGGTGCCCAACGAGAACGGGCCCCTGCTGGCCGGGCTCTCCGCGGCGCCGCTGCCGGTGCGCGTGCGCGCGGTGGAGCTGCTGGCTCCGCGTGGCGCCGAAGACATCATCGAGCCGATGCGCGCGTTCATCACCGACAAGGACCTGGAGCGGCTCTACCCTCCAGCCTTCCTGGTGCCGCTGCGCATCCGCGCCGCGCGGGCCCTGGCGTCACTGGGCTCGCGGCGCCTGCTGACTTTCTTCGCCACCGTGCTGCTGCCGCACGAGCTGGGCGACCTCCAGGAGCAGGGCGGCCGCGGGCTCGCCACCGCCGCTCGCCGGGGCGACGAAGGCTTCCTGCTGGACGCGCTGGGCCACGCCAACGTGGCGGTGCGCTCCTGGGCCGCGGACGGCCTGTCCCGCCTGGGTGACGTGCGCGCCCTGCCGGTGCTCACCGGCAACCTGCGCCACGACCACCTCCCCATCCGGCTGGGCGCCATCCTCTCCTTCGCGGCCCTGGGCCCGGAGGGTGACGGCGGCCTGCTGCACGGCCTGGAGGACCGCGCCCGCGAGGTGCAGGAGATGGTGTTCGCCATCGTCCTCGCCCGTGATTTGCGCGCCAGCCGCCGGGGCGAGCCGCCCGACCTGCTCACCAGTGCCCTCTCCAGTGGCAGGCCGGAGGTCCGCTACGCCGCCGCCCGCGCGCTGGAGCTGCGCACGGAGCCGGACGCGGCGCGTGCCCAGTTGGTGGAAGCCCTGCTGCCGCCTCGGCCGGAGAAGGTGGCCGACATGAAGGACTGGCCGGCCGAAGAGGAGCGCGTGAAGTACGTCGTCGGGCTCGCGGAGGCCCTGTCCAGCCTCCAGCCCGAGCAGCGCTACGCGGCGGCCCAGGTGCTGCTGCTGCGCGACAAGCCGCTGGAGTACTTCCGCCACGCCAAGAAGGTGGCGCGGCCGAGCACGCTGGATGCGCCCTGGAAGCCGGAGACGGCCCCCACCAGCTCGCCAGTGCAGGCCACGCCCGCGAAGAACTGGCTGCGGCGCATCTTCTCCGCCGTGAAGACGGACGCCCCCGCCGCCTCGCCCGAGGCCTCCGCCCAGGCCGAGCGGCAGCACCTGCGCCGGCTGGCCTTCGGTGCCTACGTCGGCCTGCTGCGGCAGGTGTCCACGGGCGACGATGAGAGCCACCGCGTGCGTCGCGACGCGGTGGACCGGGTGGTGAAGCTCACGCTGGAGGGCTTCGCCGGCACGCCCGCCGCCGTGGCCGCCCTGCTGCGCGCCCTGGAGGACCCGCACCAACTGGTGCGCAAGGCCGCGCTGGCCGGACTGAAGGAGCTCTTCCCCGCCGGGAGCGATGAGCCGCTGGCGCTGGCCCTGGCCTCGCTGGCGCCGGACGTGGCGCGCGCGGCGCTGGATGAGCTGGCCACGCGGGGTGACGCCGCGAAGCCGCGCATCACCGCCGCGCTGAACTCGCCGCTGACGGACGTGCGCCGCTACGCCTTCGAGCTGCTGGAGAAGCTCAGCCCGCCCGGCAGCCTGGAGCCGCTGCTGGCCGCGCTGGGCAGCGAGCACGCCGACCTGCGCGTGGGCGTCATCGAGCGGCTGGCGGGCGCCAACGACTCGCGCGTCACCGAGGCGCTGGGACGCGCCATGGCCAGCGAGCACGAGGACCTGCGCCTGCGCGCCTCGGAGCTGCTGGCGTGGCGTGGCGATGACCGCGCGGTGGAGGTGCTCGCCACGTTCCTGCGCGCGGAGAACGCGAGCGCCGCGAAGCGCGCCACGGAGGCCCTGGCCCGGCTGGCCACGCCCGCCTCGGTGGCCGCGCTGGCCGCCCGGCTGCCCGTGGCCCAGGACTCCCATGAGCGCAAGCGGCTGGTGACGGCCCTGGGCAACACGCGCCGGCCCGAGGCGCTGGAGGTGCTGGCCCGCCAGTGCCAGACGGACGCAGAGGGCGTCATCCGCAGCGAGTGTGTCACCGCGGCCATGACGGTGGCCGGCAGCGACGTGAAGAAGCGCGACGTGAAGCTGGCCGTGTCGTTCCTGCGGCAGGCCGTGAAGAGCTTTGACGTCGCCGTGCGGCTGGAGGCCCTGCGGCACCTGGAGCACGGCGCGGAGGCCGGCCAGTCGGAGCTGCTGGTCAGCCTCTTCACGGACCGCGTCCCCACCGTGAGCGGCGCGGCCGTGGAGGCCTACGCGAAGCGCGTCATCGAGCACGGCGCCCCGGCGGAGCCGCTGGAGGCGGTGCTGCGCGGCGGCTCGCGCGACCTGATGCTGCCGGCCGCGGAAGGCGTGGCCTTCAAGGGCGGCGCCAGCGCGCTGCGGCCCCTGATGCTGTACGCCCGCGCGGGCGAGGATGGCCAGCGCGAGCGGGCCCTGCTGGCCCTGGGCACGCTGGGTGACGCGCGCGCCCTGGCCGAACTGGAGACGGTGGCCGCGGGCGGCACGGCCGAAGCCCCCGTGGAGCCGAGCATGGTGTCGGCCGCCATCGAGGGCCTGGGCCGGCTCGCCGCGAAGCTGCCGGACGGCGAGGAGCGCCGCCGCGTCGAGGAGAAGGTGGAGGCCGCCGCGGTGGAGGGCGCCACGCTGGTGCTGCAGCAGGCCGGCGTGAAGGGCCTGCGCGCCATCGGCGGGGAGCGCGCCCGGGTGAAAATCGAGGCGCTGCTCGGCGACACGAGCACGGCGCTGCCGGTGCAGCTCACCGCGGCCCAGGAGCTGGGGAAGCTCAAGGACACCGCGGCGGAAACCGCCCTGGCCGCCGCGCTGGACGCGCCCCAGCAGGAGCTGCGCAAGGAGGCCCGCAAGGCGCTCGACGCGCTTTTCCCCACCGAGCGCACGCGGGTGGAGTTCCACGCGGTGGCCAGCCGCTACCCGGACATCTCCGCGCCCGCCGCGGCCTACCTCGCCAACGAAGGCGACCCGGCGCTGCTGGTGCCCCGGTTGGCCACGCTGGACAACGTGACGCTGCGGCTGCGCCTGCGGCGCGGGCTCGCACGCCGGGGCGCCCTGCCCCTGCCGGAAGTGGTGGCGCTGCTGGGCCACGACAAGCCGGAGGCCCGCGAGGAGGCCGCGCTGCTGGTGGGCACCTGGACGGGAGAGGCCCGAGAGCCCGGCACCGTGGACCTGGCCGCGCTGTCCCGCGCGCTGGTGACGGCCGAGCGCCGCACGGCCACGGACTGGACCTCCGCCGCGCCGTCCAGGCGCGCCGTGCTGGAAGGCGCCTGGGAGCGGCTGCTGTGGGCGGGCTCCCGGCTGGGCACCGCGGGCATGGCCGACTCCGCGCGCACCCTCCTCCAGGGTGGAGAGACGGCGGCCCCGGGCACCGTGCGCCGGGAGGCCGCGCGCGCCCTGGGCCGGCTGGGCACGCCGGGGGGCACGCTGACGCTCACCGGACAGGCCCCGGCGGCCGTGCTGACGAACGAGAAGGAGCGCGCCGCCGCGGCGGACACGCTGCGCAAGTCGCTGGTGGACCCGGACGCGCGGGTGCGGGCGGCGGCGGCGGACGCGCTGGCGAAGCTCGCCCCCGAGCGCGCCACCGCCTGGGCGCTGGAAGTGAAGCCCTTCGACGCGGTGGCCTTCGGCCCCATGGGGGCCCGGACGTCACGGGAGCTGCTGGCCACCTCCGAGGGTCGCCGGCTGTCGGTGCCGACGCTGCTGGGGGCCCAGGCGCTGGAGCCCCTGAAGTCCCTGGCCACCGACGCGAAGCCGGAGACGCGGCAGGACGCGTGGGCCGCGCTGGGCCGCCTGGGCGGAGACGACGCGGCGAAGCTGCTGCACGAGGCCGCCTTCGACAAGTCGCAAACCGTGGAGCTGCGCAAGGCCGCCTGGCGCGCCCACAAACGTGCACGCCGGGCCGCTGAGCGCGCCCGGAACCGGAAGGAAGGGAACCCGTCGTGACGACCGCCACCCGACACCCCGTCGAGCTGCGCTACGCCACCGCGAGCGACGTCGAGTCCGGCACGGACAGCTCCCGCGTCCGCCTGGCCCTGGAGGGCTCGCGCGGCACCGTGGGCGTGAGCGGCCGCGTCACCGACGCCGCCCTCTTCCGCGACGCGCTGGCCGCCACCTTCGGCATCCTCGCCAGCGACTTGCGCTACCGGGGCAAGGACCGCACCGCGTACCTCGCCTACCTGATGAAGCAGGGCAAGCGGGCCAGCGCGCTCATCTGGGAGGCGCAGAAGGCGTTCCTGGACAACGCGCTGGATGGCGAGAAGAAGCAGGACGCGGTGCTGGACCCCGTGCTCACGGTGGATCCAGACAGCGTGTCCCTGGAGGTCTTCTCCCGCGACGAGAGCGCCTACGCCCGGTTGTCCTTCGACAACCGCCTCTTCGAGGGCCGAGAGGCCGCGCACGGCTCCACCTTCCTGGACGTGCCGCCGGAGCTGCCCGCCCGCGTGGACCGGCTGCGCACCTACGTGCCCGTCTCCCTGGAGGCGCACGTCGCGCTGGCCACGCCGGCCTCGCAGCCGGCCCGCGCCCCGCGCAACGTGGAGGTGCCCCACGCCTGGCTGCGCGGCTTCCTCCAGGTGCAGTCCGCCGCCACGCTGCCCGCGAGCACCTGCGAGCTGGCGCCCATCGACCTCTACAACCTCCTCTTCGCCCTGCGCGCTCGCAAGGCGAAGAAGGCCCCCCGCGCGCTGCGCTTCGAGCTGGTGCCCGGCGCCCCGCCCCGGCTGGTGCTGGAGCCGTGGGAGCTGGTGCTGGAGTGCCACGGCGGCACATACAACGGCACCGCGCCCGCGGTGGTGCGCACCTTCGGGCGTCAGCGCCTGGCCGCGCTCGCGCGCCTGCTGCCCCACGCGAAGTCGGTGCGGGTGCAGCTGATGGGCCCCGGCCTGCCGGTGTTCTGGGTCATCGACATGGGGGCGGCCACGCTCACGCTGGGCCTCACGGGATGGACGGAGAGCGGCTGGTCCTCCGCCGCGGCCTTCGACGTGCTGATGCCCCGCGCGGTGCCGGACGGATTGGCGGAGCAGCTTCGTAACCGGCTGCGGACCGAAGGCCCCCTGCCCTTCGACACGCTGGCCGCCAATGCCGGCGCGCCCAAGGAGTCCGTGCGCGCGGCGCTCCAACTGGAGTGCCTGCGCGGACGCATCCTCTTCGACGTGGCGCGCGGCCAGTACCGTCCGCGCGAGCTGATGCCCACGCCGGTGGACGCCGCCGTCATCCGCTACGGCAACGAGTTGGAAGCGCGGGCGCACCGCCTGCTGGGCGGCGACGGCGCTCCGGGCTCGGGCGAGGTGAAGCTGACCAAGGTGCACGACGTGGTGGGCGAAGGCATCCGCATCCACGGCGAGGTGGTGGACCGCGAGGCCCTGCGCAGCTTCTTCCCCAGCTTCACGTTGGATTTGGAAGGCCGCGTGAAGGACGCGAGCTGCGGGTGCCCGCACCACCGGCGCTCCGGCCTGAGGGAAGGCCCCTGCGAGCACCTGCTGGCGCTGCGGCTGGCCTACGCGCGCCGCCGCGCGGAGGAAGAGGCGCTGCGGCAGACGCCCGAGGGCCGCAAGCTCATCCGCGCGGAGACGCGTTCCTACGTGCGGCGCGACGCGGAGAGCGGCCTGGAGACGGTGTACCGGGTTTCCCTGGATGGTCAGGTGGTGGCGGTGGAGTGGGGCCCGCGCACGGGCTCGCCGCGTCACCAGCGGCTCTGGTTCGACTCGGATGCGGAAGCGCGCGGAGCGTACTTCGCGCGCCTGGAGAAGTTGGCGGCTGACGGCTACATCGACGCGGCCTCGGCATTGGTGTAAACCCTTCAACCACGGCCCGGCCGCCACGAGCGGCCGGCAGGACAGGTGCGACGAAGAGACGACGACGTGCGCTTCACGCGCGAGCAGCCGAGAGAGGTCCGGAGTGCATCAGCCTGAGCGCCTCGAGCGCGGGAGCGGCGTTGCGCCGCTCCGGTTGGAATGCAGGACACTCTCCGCAAGGTAGCCTGTTCTTGGCTCTCTCCCTCCTAGGCACTACGGCCAGGGTGGGTAGCGGAGCCAACGACGCGACCGCCGTTTACCCACCCCGGCCGTAGTGCCTAGGAGGGGAGAGCCGGTGAGGCTACCGTGCCCCAGGTAAGATGGTGGTGCTTTCCCGGCCTCCCTCGACTGCTCGCGCCATGTCCCGTCATCCATCGCCGCGCCCGCCCAAGGTGCAGACATGACCGCCAGGCTGGACCCGTTCGTCCCCGCAGCTTCGCCGCAGGCCGTGCCCACGCCCGAACCCACCGCTCCATCGCCGGACGCGTCCGCGAAGCGTGAGGCCCGCCGGCTGGCGCACGAAGCGCTACTCGTCCGCGCGAAGGCCATCGACGAAGCGGGCGGCGCCGACGACTGGGTGCAGGCGCAGCTCGTCTCCAAGGGCCTCGCGGTGGAGGACCTGGACTTCTCCAGCGCCTCCGAGAAGGACAAGAAGGCCTGGAAGGAGAAGAAGAAGGCCGAGGCCACCGAGCGCCGCGCGCTGAAGCGCCAGGCGCACGAGGCGTGGAAGGCCACGCACGTGGGCCACCTGGGCGCGGGCGTGCACTGGGCGGAGGACCGCCCGGCCGACGCGTTCGACGTGCCCCACCGCGAGGAGCGCGCCCGGGCCAACGGCCTGACGGAGCTGGACTCGGCGGAGGCGTTGGCGAAGGCGCTGGGGCTGAGCGTGTCCAAGCTGCGCTGGTTCGCGTTCCACCGCGAGGTGGACACGGCCACGCACTACGTGAGCTGGACGATTCCGAAGCGGGACGGCGGCAAGCGCACGATTACGTCCCCCAAGCCGGAGCTGAAGGAAGCGCAGCGCTGGGTGCTGTCCAACGTCGTGGAGCGGCTGCCGGTGCACGGCGCGGCGCACGGCTTCGTGGCGGGGCGCTCCATCCTCACCAACGCGCTGGCCCATCAGGGCGCGGACGTGGTGGTGAAGGTGGACCTCAAGGACTTCTTCCCCTCCGTCACCTGGCGCCGGGTGAAGGGCCTGTTGCGCAAGGGCGGCCTGCCGGAGGGCACGTCCACGCTGCTGTCGCTGCTGTCCACGGAAGCACCGCGGGAGGCGGTGCAGTTCCGGGGCAAGCTGCTGCACGTGGCCAAGGGCCCTCGCGCGCTGCCCCAGGGCGCGCCCACGTCGCCGGGCATCACCAACGCGCTGTGCCTGAAGCTGGACAAGCGGCTGTCCGCGCTCGCGAAGCGGCTGGGCTTCACGTACACGCGCTACGCGGACGACCTGACCTTCTCGTGGACGAAGGCGAAGCAGCCCAAGGCGCGGCGGACGCAGCGTCCCCCGGTGGCGGTGCTGCTGTCTCGCGTGCAGGAAGTGGTGGAGGCGGAGGGCTTCCGCGTGCACCCGGACAAGACGCGCGTGGCGCGCAAGGGCACGCGGCAGCGGGTGACGGGGCTGGTCGTGAACGCGGCGGGCAAGGACGCGCCGGCGGCCCGAGTCCCGCGCGACGTGGTGCGCCAGCTGCGCGCCGCCATCCACAACCGGAAGAAGGGCAAGCCGGGACGCGAGGGCGAGTCGCTGGAGCAGCTCAAGGGCATGGCCGCCTTCATCCACATGACGGACCCGGCCAAGGGCCGCGCCTTCCTGGCGCAGCTCGCGGCGCTGGAGTCCACGGCGAGCGCGGCTCCGAAGGCGGAGTGACGCTCAGCGCGCGAGCAACGCGGCGTCGAGGAACGCCTTCAACCGCTGGGGGTACGCCTCCGGCTCGGTGGCGCTGAAGTTCCCGTGCCCGGCGCCCTGGATGCGCCATGTCTGGGCATACTCGCGCACCTTGGCGAAGAGCTCGTCAGCGAGCGGCTGTCCTGACTCCTCCGTCCCCATGACGATGAGCAGCGGCCGGGGGCGGATGCGCTCCACCGCGTCGATGGTGCGCACCTCTTCCAGGGCGATGCCGCGCCGCCAGAAGGGCACCAGCGCCCCGCTTTGCGACACGAAGCCGAAGCGGCGGAAGTCATACGCGGCGGCCAGCCACAGCGTGTTGAACGGGGACAGCAGCACCACGGCGCGCACCGCCGGGTCCTCCGCCGCCACCTCCGCCACGGCCGCGGAGCCAATCGAGAAGCCGAGCGCCCCTACCCGCTCCGGGTCCACGTCCGGCTGGGCGCGTACGAAGTCCAGCGCGGCCCGCACGTCCCGGCGCTCCAGGTCTCCCCAGGTGGAGAAACCGCCCTCGCTTTCACCGTGGGCGCGCAGGTCGAAGAGCAGCACGCCATAGCCCGCGGCCCGCAGGATTCGCGCTTCGGGCAGCAGGTCCGCGCGCGTCTGGGACAGGCCGTGCGCCAGCACCACGGCGGCGCGGTTCCGCGACGGCACGTACCAGCCCCGCAGCGTCAGCCCATCCGACGTCTGAAGCGAAACGTCCTTTGCCTCGGCGAAGTCAGCGGGGCGCTCGGCCTTGGGGCGTGGGTAGTGGAAGTAGGCCTCGGAATGACGCAGCGCCCTACCGAACACCGCCAGCGCGGCCAGCAGCCCCAGCGCGAGCGCTCCACCCAGCAGCCACCGCCACTTCATCTTCGTTGGACCTCGCGGAAGGAAGCTGGGGTGTTTGAACCCCAGGAGTGCAGACGGGACCCACGTTGCTCCGCCACGTACTGAGCAGCTTACACTCCAAATAGACAACTCACAGTGCCATCAAAGACGGCACTGTCGCGCCAGGAAACCTGTGGGCACATCCAGGATGATGTTCGACGTGGTGGTGGTGGGTGGTGGCGCTTGCGGCGGATGGACAGCCAAGCAGCTGACGGAAGCAGGCTTGCGTGTCCTGGTGCTCGAAGCGGGCCGAGGCATGAGCGCGGACCGGATGCTGTGGATGCTCCACCGCATGCGCCAATCCCTTGGCTACCTGGCGGAGACGGACGACCAGCGCAAGGTGCGCCAGTCGGTGCAGAGCACCACCTTCGCGTGGCCCTTCCACCCGCACGCCTTCGTCGACGACGTGGACAATCCCTACACCACGCCGGAGGACCAGCCCTTCACGTGGATTCGTGCACGGCAGGTGGGCGGGCGCACGTCCGTGAAGGCGCACGGGCGCCAGTTCTACCGGCTGTCTGACTTCAACTTCAAAGCAGGCACGCAGGATGGACAGGGACCGGACTGGCCGCTGACGCTGGCGGAGCTGGCGCCGCACTACGAGACGGTGGAGCGGTGGATGGGCATCCACGGCAACGCGGATGGCCTGGACATTCTGCCGGACTCCGTCTTCGCGGGTGCCATCGCCATGACGCCCGCGGAGCAGCGCCTGAAGGAACAGGTGGAGCGCCGCTGGCCGGAACGCCGCGTCATCGTCCGCCGCACGGCGGGAGCGCCCGTGACGATGCCCGCCGCGTTGAAGACGGGCCGGCTCGCGCTGCGCACGAACGCGGTGGTGGACCAGGTGCTGTACGACGCGGCGACAGGGCGCGCCACGGGGGTGCACTACCTCGACGCGAGGACGGGCAAGTCCTACGAGGCCCACGCGCGGGTGGTGGTGCTGGCGGCGGGCGCGATTGAATCCACGCGGCTGCTGCTGAACTCGCGATGCAGCGCGTTCCCGGACGGATTGGCGAACACGTCGGGGCAGTTGGGCCGCAACCTGATGGACCACACGTACATGCTGGGCATCGAGGCAAAGATGAACCTGCCTCCCGAAGCCCAACGGCAGGAGCATAGCTGGGCGTACATCCCCCAGTTCCGCAACGTGGCCACGAAGGAGCAGGACTTCGCGCGCGGCTACGGCGTGCAGGTCTTCACCTTTGGGGACAACTGCCACTTCGTGCCCTTCGGGGAGATGGTGCCGCGCCCGGAGAATCGCGTGACGCTCAGTCCGACGGTGAAGGACCGCTGGGGCATCCCCGCCGCGCACATCGAATGCCGGCACTCCGCCAACGAGCTGAAGATGGCCGAGGACGCGCTGGCGGCGTGCAAGGAGATGATGGAGGCAGCCGGCTTCACCGTGGAGAAGGCCAACGCCACGTTGTCCACGCCGGGCATGGCCATCCACGAGGTGGGCACGGCGCGCATGGGCACGGACCCGAAGACGTCGGTGCTCAATCCCCACAACCAGAGCTGGGACGTGCCCAACCTCTTCATCAACGACGGTGCCTGCTTCCCCTCCCAGGGACCGCAGAACCCCACGCTGACGATGATGGCCATCGCCGTGCGCGCCAGTGCGCACATCGTGAAGGAGTTCAAAGCCGGGCGGCTGTGACGGGGTGGCGAGCGTTGCGGCTCCGGCGCGGCATAAGCCTCACGCGCTCGGTGCGCGCCATACGCGGTGCGCGTCTCGCGTAGCCATCGAAGCGGCGAGCAGCGCGGAGGTTCTCCTCGACGCCCGGAAGCACCTCAGGGCCAAGCCCTCCGTCGCCGCAGCAGCGCGACCAAGAGCAACCCCACTGCCGACACCAGCGCCAATGGGCTCAGCCAGTCACCCCATGCCAGCGCGAGCGTCATCAGCGCGGCCGTCTCCGGCACGCGCATGGTGAGGCCGGCGCGCTGGTTGTCGTCCACCTCGGCCACCACCGCGCCCGTGATGTCGATGAGCGCGGTCACACCCGAATTCGTCACCCTCACCTGTGGCCGCCGCGTCTCGATGCTGCGGAAGGCCGCGTGCATCAGGTGCAGCCGGGGTGCGGGCGTGCCGGTGAACCACGAGTCATTGGACAGCGTGAGCAGCAGCTCCGCGCCCTGCCGCACGCCCTGCGCGACATACTCGGGGAAGATGGTCTCGTAGCAGATGAGCGGCGCCACCCGGAGCTTGCGTCCGTCGCGCAGCGTGAAGCTCACCGCCCGAGGCCCGGGCCCTCGCTTCCAGCGTCCCGTCCACGGCAGCCACTCGCGAAGCGTGGGGGTGTCGATGGCGTCCGGCACCCACTCCGTCAGCGGGAAGAGCATCGTCTTGCGGTACGCTGCGCGCTCGAACGAGCCTCCAGGTGACGACGGCCCCAGGAACATGGCCGCGTTGAACTCGCGCTCGCCCTCCAGCTCGTAGGCGCCGAAGACGAGCGGCACGCCGCGCTCGGAGACGTAGCCGGCGATCTCCGCGTCCAGCTTCGCGCCCGTCTCGCTGCGAGGCGTCCCAAAGGGCGTGGGGTACACCGTCTCCGGCCACACCAGCAGGTCCAGCGGTCCTTCTCGTAGCAGCGCGTCCGACATCGCGTAGTGCGTGTCGAGCACCATCCGCACGACCTGGTAGGCCCCCATCTCCGCCTTCAGCTTCTCATAGCGGGTGATGTTCGCCTGCACCGCGCCCACCACCAGCCCGCCCTCACGCCGGGTTGCCTCGCGCACCTGCGCATGCCGGAAGGCGCCGTACCCCGACAGCACGAACACCAACGTCGTCAGCCCTGCCACGGGCTTCCAGGCGGCCCGCGCCCCATGGCCCCTCCAGGCACGAAACGCCGCGAGCACGCACTCATTGCCCAGCAGCAGCATCAGCGTGAGCCCAGGCGCCCCCGCGACGTCCGCGCCCTGGCGCATCCACTCCGATGCATAGAGCCCATGTCCCAGCGTGTCCGCGAAGAGCTTCGGCGTGACTCCCTCCACGCCAACATAGGCGAGCGTCCCCACCAGGGGCGGCAGCCAGCCCTGTCCCTCCCGCGCCAGACGCCGCGCCGCGTACCGGGTCAGCGCGGCGGCGACGAACTGGAGCTGGAGCAGCGGCGCCACCAGCAGGAACAGCGCCCAACCGACCACCGTGGGCGCCCGCGAGTACGCCTGGAGCGCGCCCGGGAACCAGTGAAAGACGGCGGCGGTGAACGTCACGCTGAGCAGCACACCCAGGCCCAGCGCCTCGCGCGCCGAGCGGGCCCGGTCCAGCGCCGCGAGCCAGGGCACCATCGCCACCCAGCCGAGCGCCAGCCAGCGCGCCTCCAGCCGCCCGAACAGCGCGAACAGGACCGTGGTCCCCAGGACACCGAGCAGCGCCGCCCCGAGGTGCCGCCCGCGTCCCACCCCCACCTGGACGCCGGTCACGGCGAGGGCGCCCCACTCTCCGCGCCCTCAGGCAGCTCCAACCGTCGGATAGGCATTCCCGGAGGGGCCAGCTCCTCGGGCACCAGCCCGTCTGCGGGCTTGGGCACGGGCCGCCCGTTCGCATCCACGGGCTGATGGTCGGGATGGAACATCAGCACGGCCGCCACGATTTCACCCGAGTCCTTGTACTGGAAATGACGCACGTATCCGGGCGGCAGCTCGAAGTCGTCGGGGACGACGAGGCCTTTCTTGATGGGCTTCGTCCCGGGCCGGTAGAGCTGCATGCCCGTCAGTTCGGACTCCATGGCCGGCTCCTGGACGTCGGTATCGGTGGCCAGTTCGGGAACAGGCTCGGGAGCGGGCTGCGGCGCCGAAGCCGCGATGGGAGGCGGTCGTGTCCGCGGCGCGCGGGCACGCGCCTCGGGCGTGGGAGGCGGGATGGGCAGCGGCACCTCCGCGAGCGGCGGCGGCGCTTCCACCTCGATGTCGGTCGAGCCCCACCAGACACTCAAGCCAATGCACGCGAGCGTGAAGACACACGCGCCGCCCACG
The DNA here is from genome assembly GCF_900101905.1 of Myxococcus virescens. Lineage (NCBI taxonomy): Bacteria > Pseudomonadati > Myxococcota > Myxococcia > Myxococcales > Myxococcaceae > Myxococcus > Myxococcus virescens. Next base: position 196,224 of record NZ_FNAJ01000006.1, read on the forward strand.
AGCCACACACCCAGACCCTTCCCCGTTCGAGCGGGCGTGATGTGCGTGACGCCGTCGCTGTCAACGCGACGCTTTGGTGCAGGGGACTGCGGCCTCATGTTCGCGCGAAGACCTCCGGGCTGCGTATGCTACGGAGCCACTCCCTCCGAGGCAATCACAGCGCATTCCGCTCACCCTCATGAGCTCTTCGTCCATTCTCGTCACCGATGCCCCCGGCGGCACGCCCCCCGCCCCCACGCCCGAGCCCGCTCGCTTCGCGGTGCACGCCTGGACACCCGGGCTGCGAGGGCTCGCGGTGGTGACGCAGCTCGCCGCGCTGGGCGCCCTGCTCCACTTCACCGCGCAGCTCTGGATGGAAATGTCCGAAGGGACCCAGCGGATGCAGCCCGTGCCCATCGCCATCGGGCTGGTGCTGCGAGTCGTGCTACCGCTCGTGTTCGTCTCCGCGCTGCGCCGCAGCCGCCGGGCCATCGTCGCCGTGGACACCCACCAGTGGACCCTGACGCTGCGCGGCGGCGCCCGGATGGAGATTCCCTTTGAAGCCGTGACCGCGGTGCGCCCCTGGCGGCTGCCACTCCCGGGCCCCGGCCTGGCGCTGCAGATGCGGTCAGGCCGCGCTTTCAGCCATGCGCTGGAGGTGGAGGACGCACTGCCCCTGCTGAACGCGCTGGGCCAGCACGGAGCACCAGGCGCCGCGCAATCCCACACACTGGTTCGTTACGCCCATGCGCGCCATGCCCTGTGGCGCCGGCGCTGGTACCACCTGCTGGTGAAGTTCGTGCTCTTCCCGCTGGTGCCCACGGCCATCCTCTTCTACTCGTACCAGGTCATCTCGTTTGGAGGCGCGCTGGGTGAGTACAGGATGTACGGATGGGACGCGTACCTGCGTTCGTTCGGCCGGTACTACGTGCCCATCTCGTTGTGCCTGTTGCTCTTCGCCTGCTTCTGGCGTGTCGTCGCGGAGGGCGCGGCGCTCCTCGCTGCGTGGCTTCTGCCAGCCTGGGCGCGTGGCGTGCGGCGCACGGCGGAGTGGTTCTGCAGGCTCGTCTACTACGTCGGCACGCTTGGGTTGATCGGCGCGCGCTTCATGATGTGACGTGCGCGCCAGGCGCTGGAAACGACAAGGCCCCCGGTTCCCGAAGGCAACCAGAGGCCCAGGCACCGCGCCCACACCCGAGGCGTGAGCGCGGTCGCAGCGACTACGGCCTGGCGGGGTTGAACTTCGCGCTCTCCCAGCCCATGCGGTCGTGGCCAGTCTTGTTCCAGGTCGAGGTGTCGGTGGGCAGCGCGCCGGTGCCGCCCGAGCTGGAAATGGTGCCACCGGTGTAGGTCGGGTGGGTGTCGTCAGACTGGAGGTAGTCGTAGCTGGTGCTCGCGTTGACGAAGTGCGTGTTGGAGTCGCGCAGCGTGGAGCGCAGCGTGACGGAGATGCGCTGGACGTACGCCGCCTCGGACTCGCCCTCGATGTAGCGGATGGCCTCGGAGTCCACCTTGCCATCACCGTTGGAGTCGTAATCCGCGGCCATGTACTCCGCGAACGAGTCCGCGCACTTGAAGCCGTGGCGAGCCGCCAGGCTGCACGCACGCCAGTTGCTCCTCGCCAGCAGCGGCAGGAACTTCTCCCGCTTGTTCACCACCTGGCCCGTGGCGGAGTCCCGGCACTGGGTGTTCACGTTGTCCGCGTTGAAGCCCGGGTAGTAGATGTTGGAGATGATCTTGGTCGCGGCGGCGGGCGCGTACTGGTTGATGGTCTGCATCGCCCGCTCCATGTACGTGGTGCAGGTCGCCAGCGCGGCCTCCAGGCCGGAGTAGTTACAGGTGCCCGTCTGCCCAGAGAAGGCGCTGCGCGCCTGGAGGTAGTCGTTGCCACACATCTCGAACATGACGACGCGGGTGTTGGCCGCCTGCATGTACGAGCGCTCAGAGACAATCTTGTTGTTGTAGATGTCGTCCGCCTTCGCGCCGGACTTGGTGCGGCGGATGACCTCCACGTCCGCGTTCCACTTCCGCGCCAGGTCCTCGCCCTGCACCACCGGCGCCGCGCGGCGGGCCACGTTCCAGAAGAAGACGGAACCGTTGTAGCCGGCGTAGATGGAGTCGCCGTAGGCCACCACGCGGTACTTCGTCGACGTCGACGGCTGGTCGATGGTCCACGACGTGTTCTGGTTGAGGGTGCTCGCCATCGCGCTACCACCGACCGTGAAGGCCGCGCACATGGCGACGACGGACATCCCGCTGTGACGGAAAGACATGCCCCGCTCCTTTGGATTCCCACTGGGGGGTTGTTGGGGGAGCGCGGAGGCTACATGGCGTCGATTCGCAAATCACCCTGAAACAAGAATAACGCACCAAGTCAGAATAGCTGGTGTTGTTATGACCTCACCCGTGTTTGACGCGATGTCGTAAGAATGACGCGACGCAAACCTTTGACGCGGTGTTTCATCATGTTTCACCCAGGTCCGGAGTGTCTCACGTGAATCTTTCCCGTGGCACGAGAGCGCTGATGCAGTGGCTGCTCCTGGGTGGGCTGGTGGGCGTCGTCTGCGGCGTGGCGTCCGCGGTCTTCTTGTACCTGTTGGACGAAGCGACGCACTTCCGGGAAGGACGCCCGTGGCTGGTGTACGCGCTGCCGGTGGCGGGGCTGGTGCTGGGGGCGGTGTACGGGAAGTGGGGTGGGCCCATTCGCGGGGGCAACAACCTGGTGCTGGACACGGTGCACGCGAGTGACGCGCAGGTGCCGGTGCGCATGGCGCCCATGGTGCTGGTGGGGACGGTGCTGACGCACCTGTTCGGCGGCAGCGCGGGCCGCGAGGGCACAGCGGTGCAGATGGGCGGCAGTCTGGCGGACCTGGTGGCGCGGCGCTTCCGGGTGGGCCCGGACACGCGCCGCGAGTTGCTGGCCGCGGGCATCGCGGGTGGGTTCGGTTCGGTGTTCGGCACGCCGGTGGCGGGGGCGGTGTTCGGGCTGGAGGTCGTGGTGGTGGGGCGCATGGGCTACGAGGCCCTGCTGCCCGCGCTGGTGGCATCCGTGGTGGGAGACCTGGTGACGCGGGGGCTGGGCATCCACCACACGCCGTATCCGGCGCCGGGGGCGCTGCCGCTGACGGTGGTGGTGTTGGCGAAGTGGCTGGTGTTCGCGGTGGCGGTGGCCGTGGTGGCGACGATGTTCGTGGAGTTGATGCACCGGCTGAAGAAGCTGCTGGAGCAGCGCGTGCAGGTGTTGCCGCTGCGAATGGCGCTGGGCGGTCTGGCGGTGCTGCTGCTGTGGCTGCTGGCCGGTACGGATGACTACCTGGGCCTGGGGGTACCGGGCATCCAGCGGGCCTTCGAGGACCCAGCGCTGCCCGTGTCGGCATTCGCGTGGAAGCTTGCCTTCACGGTGGTGACACTGGCCGCGGGATTCCTCGGCGGCGAGGTGACGCCGCTGTTCTTCATCGGCGCGTCGCTGGGCAACGTCCTGGCGCGGCTGTTGGGTCTGCCGTTGGATTTGGGCGCGGCGGTGGGCATGGCGGCCCTGTTCGCGGCCGCGGCGAACACGCCGCTGGCGCTGTCCATCATGGCTGTGGAGCTGTTGGGGGCGAATGTGTTGCCCCACGTGGCGATTGTGGCCACGGTGGCGTACCTGCTCACGGGGCACCGGGGCATCTATCCGTCACAGCGGATTGCGCGGATGAAACACGGAGGGCCGCTGCTGGAGAAAATCGTGGCCCTGCGGGAGCTGACCCGCGAGGACCGCGCCCCGCCCTCAGGGCCTGAGGGACGGGGCGGAGGCTGAGGGCTACGGCTCCGGGAAGTGGTAGACGTGTCCGTCGTCGCCGACGATCCAGAAGTTGCTTGAGGAAGTCATGGCGATGTCGCGGAGCGGCGCGTTTGGTGCGCTTGGGGTGAAGGCTGGGGCCTTGGCCCATCCGTATGGGGTCAGCCGCTGTAGTCGTCCCCTGTTGCCGTCATTGCCCATGACATAGGCCGTTTCGGTTCCCGGCGGCACGGCAACACTGACGTAATTGACCGCGGGCCCCGAGGGAGGAAGCACCCGCTCCCAGTCCCTCGACTGACCGCTGCCTTTCACCACCAAGCCGCCGTCACCCACCGCGTAGATGAGCGTCGCGTCCGCAGCCCATACCGCTCGCAAGCCGCCGTTGTATCCCGCGGTCCCCTGGAGGTTCTGCACTGAAGGAGTGCCCCAGATGATGCTGCGGGTATAGAGACCCACCATCGGCGTCAGCGGTGACGACTCCCCTGTCGAGCCCACTGCATACAGCGCATCCTGACCGAATGCATGGAGCCCCCAGTACCGGCCGGGCGAGTCGTGGCGAGTAGTTTGGGCCGTCCACTCATACAAGTGGCCCAAGCTGGTGACGACAAATACCTGAGCTGGACTTCCGATTCCGACAACGCTTGAGAAGTAGTCACTGGTGCCAGGGAGACTCACTTGATTGGTGAAGCAGGAGCCCCCGTTGTGCTCGCCCATCCAACCGTCTTCACCGACCACAATCACATAGCTGTTATTGGGATTGACCCACGCCGCGTGCCAGTCCAGCGTGTTTCCGGCCGGCCCACACCGAGTCGTCGTATCCCCGCTGTGACTCACGAACGCTGAAGTCGCGTCCATCTTCACCGCCAGCCTGCCACCCAATCCCGCCACCCACACCGGGTAACCACTCGGGTGCACGGCCACCGTCCTCCAATTGCCCCCTGCAAGCACGGGGTCCACCACCCTCTTCAGCGAGCCGCAGGACATCTCCTCATCCACCTGCCCGTCGCAGTCGTTGTCCAGCCCGTCGCAGACCTCCGTGCCCTGGGTGTTCGTGTCGCGGTCAGCATCATCACAGTCCAGCGTGTTCGCCGCCATCATCGAAGGCAGCGGCGCGCCAGGACACAGCTCGCCCACCGGCGCGCTGTCCTTCTCGCCCTCTCCGTCGCTGTCCGCGTCCGCGTAGAGCGGCGTCGGAGGCGTGCCGACGCAGACAGTCCCCGTCTGCGCGTCGTTGCAGGCATACGTCCCGTTGCAGAACTCCGTGCACGCCGTCCCCAACGCCCCCGGCCCCTCCGTGAACAGCTCGTCGGCGCGCCCGTCGCAGTTGTCATCCACGCCGTTGCACGCCTCCACAGCGTTTGGATGGATGTCGGCCCGCGCGTCGTTACAATCCCCCGTCACCTCGACATGAAGTTCACTCGGCGGGTCACAGGCCTCCGTGCCGGGCCCATTGAGTCCAAAGCCATCGCGGTCCTTGTCCAGGTACCAGACCTTGTTGACGACCCCCGTTTCAATCTGGCCGTCGCAGTTGTCATCCAGGCCGTTACAAAGTTCCGGCGCGCCAGGATAAGCCTCCGCGCGCGCGTCATCGCAGTCTCCCAGGGTTGTGGAATAGCCAGCCGGAACGGCGCCACAGAACACGCGCGAAGGCGCATCCACCGCTGCGAAGCCGTCCCCATCCGCATCCGCATATGCCACCGTCGGCGTGGTTGAGCCACAGGGACTCTCCTGACAGGCACCAAAAACACATACCTGTCCCGCTCCACAGGCATGCTGCGCATCACATGCCAGGGGACGTTCCCCTTGGAGTTCCTCCAGACTCGGGACGGAGCACGCGGTGAACAGCAGCAAGGCCATGCTCCAGCGCATCATCGTGCTCCCCCTTGCTGCGTGACAGCCTCGTCCCGCTCTCCCAACAGGAGCCAGGTCACCAGGGCGCCCGCCGCCGCAACCCCGGCCGTACCAAAGAGGACGTTGGCCGTTCTCGCGCTGCGCTGCGCACGGCCGTGACGCTCCACGAGCTGCTCGTGGAACCTTGCCTCCCGAGCGTCCGAAATATGTCCTCGAGAAGAAACGCCGAAGACGGTTCCCGTACCGGTTGCCGCAATACCAGCGCCCAGCAGCACCAGACTGGCAAGCGGCACCTGCCGCCCCCCGATGCGCCGCCAGGAAGCGCTCGGCGTAGCTGTCGTGCCTTGGACTTCCATTGGGCTCGAAGCCGTAGCCTGTTGGTCAGGTGTCAGCGCGGCAGGCAGCCCTGAAGAAGCGTCCGCAATCGACTCCGTTTCCACCTCGGACTGCTCGACGCGCGTCCCATCACGCGTGGGCGAGTCTTTTCGCCTACGCGCCAGCTCAGCCTTCGCAAGCGCACGCTGGGCCTCGAACTCCCGTGAGACCTTGGGGGAAACGCGCAAGGGAAGGCGAGCATCTGGCTCCAGCAGGAGGGCTGAGCGGAACTCGTCACGCGCCGCCTGCCACCGCCCGAGGTCCGCGCTGATGATGCCGCGGTGCAACGCAAACGTCACTCGATCGCGCGAGCCTCGGAGGCTCCCTCGGGCACGCTCCAGTTGCTCGAGGGCACGCTCGTATTCGAGTTCATCATAGAGGCGCACGGCCTCCGCGACGTGACGCTCAAAATCGCCATCTGCTCTGGCCGCATGCACGGGGATGACAATCCATATGCATGCGGCGAGGGACAGGCACCGCCCCCAAGTCATTGCACCAAGCATGCCTGGACATTAGGCTAGACAGACTGCTTGGGCAAAACCCTGCCAACTCCAACCCATCAACCTATGGCTGAGCGGAGGGAGCTGGCTCCGGGAAGTGGTAGACGTTTCCATCATCGCCGACGATCCAGAAGTTGCTTGAGGAGGTCATCGCGATGTCGCGGAGCTGCACGCTTGGCTCGCCCGTAGCGAAGGATGGAGCCTTGGCCCAACCGTAAGGGGTCAACCGCTGCAACCTTCCTACGCTATCTTCGTTTCCAATGATGTAGGCATTCTTTGTCCCGGGCGGAGCAGCCACACTGACGTAGTTGATCGCAGCCCCTGAAGGAGAGAGTACCCGCTCCCAGTCCCTCGACTGGCCGCCGCCTTTCACCACCAGGCCTCCGTCACCCACCGCATAGATGAGCGTCGAGTCCGCAGCCCATACCGCTCGCAAGCCGCCGTTGTAGCCTGTGGTCCCCTGGAGGTTGTGCGCAGCCGGAGTGCCCCAGGTAGTGTTGCGGATATAGAGATTCACCACCGGCGTCAGCGGTGACGACTCTCCTGTCGAGCCCACCGCATACAGCGCATCATTGCCGAGTGCATGGAGCCCCCAGTACCGGCCGGATGAGTCGTGGCGCTGGGCAGCGCCTGTCCACTCATACAAGTGGCCCAAGGTGGAGACCATGAATACTTGAGCTGGATTTCCTACTCCAACGACACTGGAGAAGTAATCGCTGTTGCCTTGAAGGTTGCTCTGGATTGGGGAACAGGAACCGCCGTTGTGCTCGCCAATCCAACCGTCTTCACCGACCACGACAAGATAACTGTTATTGGGATTGAGCCACGCCGCGTGCCAATCCAGCGTGTTTCCGGCCGGCCCGCACCGAGTCGTCGTATCCCCGCTGTGACTCACGAACGCTGAAGTCGCGTCCATCTTCACCGCAAGCCTGCCATCCAATCCCGCCACCCACACCGGGTAACCATCCGGGTGCACGGCCACCGTCCTCCAATTGCCCCCTGCCAGCACGGGGTCTTCCACCTTCTTCAGCACGCCGCAGGACATCTCCTCATCCACCTGCCCGTCGCAGTCGTTGTCCAGCCCGTCGCAGACCTCCGTCGCCTGGGTGTTCGTGTCGGGGTCAGCGTCGTCACAGTCCCGCGTGTTGTCCGCCATCATCGGAGGCACAGGCGCGCCAGGGCACAGCTCTCCCACCGGCGCGCTATCCTTCTCGCCCTCTCCGTCGCTGTCCGCGTCCGCGTAGAGCGGAGTCGAAGGCGTGCCGACGCAGACCGTCCCCGTCTGCGTGTCGTTGCATGCATACATCCCGTTGCAGGCTTCCGTGCAAGCCGTCCCCAGTGCACCAGGCCCCTCCGTGAACAACTCGTCGACTCGACTGTCGCAGTTGTCGTCCACGCTGTTGCACTTTTCCTCGGCGGTCGGATGAACGTCGGCCCGCTCGTCGTCACAATCCCCCGTCACCTCGACATGAAGTTCACTCGGCGGGTCACAGGCATCCGTCCCGGGTCCATTGCGTCCGAAGCTGTCGCGGTCGTTGTCCAGGTACCAGGTCTTGTTAACGACACCCGTTTCCATCTGGCCGTCGCAGTTGTCATCCAGGCCGTTACAGAGCTCCGCCGCGCCAAGGTAAGCCGTCTCCCGCGAGTCATCGCAGTCCGTCCCCCGGTTCATCGGACCACCCGGTGGGACGAAGCCGTCACCGTCCTCGTCAGCGGTGTGCAAGTCCTCGAGCAACCACTCCTGCCGGCCCGCGGAGGCGAAGCTGAAGGTCCGCTTCCGCTCATCCACCAACTGCGCCTCCGCGCACCCCTTCTCGAAAACCTTGACGGTGATTTCGACGTCCCGCGACCAGTCCGCCTTCCGGAAGACGGCGACGTTCAACACCGGGTCGTTGGAGTCGAACTGGGACTCCTTGAACTCCGCGCGCTCCGTCTCACCGGTGCCACCATGGGCCTCCACCGTGATGCAACCCTTACTGAATTGCGGGTGGTGGCCAATCTTGACGTGAACCGCGGCCTGCTTCGTGTCCGGCTCTTTCGAGTCCTTCTTGCAGGCCAGCAACAACAGAGGCAGGAGGAGGATGGCGGATTGACGCATAGGGTGCACTCTACCCCAACCCCAGGCGTGACTTGCTCAGAAGCCGACTCACCCCAAAGTCCGCCCAATTGAAAGACCATGGACATCTCACAGCAAGGATGAACTTCGGCACACCCACGTGTGCCTTTGCCATCACGGCTGTGAGGCCAACCGCCCTGGAGGCACAGTCTCCGTCCCACGCCGACGCAACTCAGGGGACGCCACCGCGAACCCTTCCGGCAACATCCGGAGAATGCGCTCGCGCCGGTGCTTGGAGCCTTCCAGCCGCCGCTCCAGCAAGGCCTTCTGCGCGCGAGTCTCCTTGTCCAGAGGCGCGGGGCGCGCCGCCAGCAACGCCAGCCGCGCCGTCACCTCCTCCACCTCCCGGTCGATGAGCACTGGCTGGATGTTCCGCGACTCATTTCGCGCCCGCCCCACCGCGTTGTTCTCAATCCACACCGGCAGCACCGCCACTTCCTCCAGAGCCACCGACACACCGGGCATGGGCCGCACCAGCGACAGCCGCAGCAACATCGAGTCCCGCCGGTCGCCCCCCGACTGCTTCGCCCCCACCTCGTGCCGGTAGAAGCGGTCCTGGTTCGCCACCAGGTTGCCCAGCGAGTACGCGATGAGCCCCTTGCGCCCGTCCACCGTCTGGTACGACTCCAGCGGCTGGAGCACATGCGGATGGTGCCCGATGACCGCCCTCGCCCCCGCGTCCAGCAGCGCGCGGCCCAGCTCGCGGTCCTCGGGCCGTGGCTCTCCTTTGTACTCCGTCCCCCAGTGCGCCAGCACGATGAGCGCGTCACACCGCGCCGCCGCGGCGCGCACGGCTTCCATGACCTGTTCGGGCTGAATCCCCCGGTGCGCTTCGTGCCCCGCATAGGGCACCAGCGCGACGTGCGGCGCCTGCGCATCCTTCGGATTGCTGAAGCCATTCAGCATGCGCGTGAAGGACAGGAACCCCACCTTCACGCCGCGCACGTCCACGAAGGCTGGCTCCCACGCGGCGTCCTTCGTCGCGCCCGTGCCCGTATGACGGATGCCCGCCGCATCCAGGTGCCGCAGCGTCTCCAACATGCCCGCGGGGTGCTGGTCCCTCGCGTGGTTGTTCGCGGTGGAGACCACCTTCACCCCGGCCGAGGCCAGCGCATGCACCATGGCCGACGGCGCGTTGAACAAGAGCTCCCGCGCGACCGCCTTCTTGTTGTCGGTAACGGGCGTCTCCAGATTCACGACGCCCACGTCCGCCGTGCGCAGCACGTCCGCGATGGGCCCGAAGACGTGGTCCCAGCCCTCATGGTTGAGCGAGGGCGCCTGGCCTCCTTCCGGCGGCGGCGCCCCGGTGCGGGCGTGCAGCCTCGCGACCTCCTTCACCTCGCCATGGGGAATCACATCCCCACCGAACACCAGCTCCACGCGCGTGGGGGCGGAGGCACAAAGCAGGGGCAACAGCAGCAGGACGGAGGCGGACACGCCTCCACCCTAATCCAGACACCCGGCATCCCTGGAAGGGCCCCCCGGGTGCCGGCGGACCGCGGCGCCTACGGCTTGCCCTTGTCGCTGCTCGCGTCACCCTCGCGCGGGTAGCCACGCTCCTCGCGGGAGTTGCCCTCGCGGCCCCAGCGGTGGGCCTCGTTCGTCACCTCGCGGTCCTCCGCGTCCCGTCGCTCCGTCTCCGGGTCGCGCATCGACTCACGGAGGCGCGAGTCCGGCTGCGGGGACTCGGACGAGTCACGTGTCTTCGGCGTGCGCTTCTCCGCCATCGTCGTTCTCCTCTCCTGGCATGCGTCCCTCCGAACGATGTGCACGCCCTCGCGGTGGGGCCAGGGGGCCCCGGGCCCCGCACACCTGGCCGCAGGGACGGACGGCGCGGGTCATTCCGTGAACAGTGCGAGCGATACTTGCCTGCTTCCACGTTCTCCGCGATCGCATCCCGGGCTACGGGGCCTGATGGGAGTTTCCGCATGAACCGCGTGGTGTCTGGCTTCTTCTGGATCAGTCTCTACCTGCTGGTCGTGCTGGTGCCCGTCTTCCTGATGCTCATCCCCCCAGCCCCGTCCGGGCGGTCCTTCTGGCTCGAGCTGTCCGTGGCGCTGGGCTTCGTGGGACTGACGCAGATCGCCGTTCAGTTCGTGCTCATCGCGCGCTTCAAGCGAATCACCGCGCCCTACGGCATCGACATCATCCTCCAGTATCACCGGCAGATCGCCATGGTCGCCGTGTGCCTGGTGCTGGCCCATCCGCTCATCATCGTCATCGACAACCCGTCTCGCCTGAAGCTGCTCAACCCGCTGGGCGGAAACTGGGCCAGCCGCTGCGCGCTGCTGAGCGTGCTGGCGCTCGTCACCCTGGTGGTGTCATCGCAGTTCCGCGAGCGGCTCAAAATCAACTACGAGCGCTGGCGCCTCCTGCACCTGCTGCTGGGCGTGGCCGCCATCGTCTTCGCCCAGCTTCATGTCTCCATGGCGGGCCTGTACACCAACACGCCGTGGAAGCACGCCATCTGGGTGGTGACGAGCGTCGCCATGGTCGCGCTCGTCGTCTACCTGCGCGTCCTGCGTCCCGCGTGGCAACGAAACTACCACTGGCGCGTCGCCGAGGTCCGCACGGAGCGCGGCGGCACGCATTCCCTGGTGCTGGAGCCCGTGGGCAACCACGGCATGCGCTTCGCCCCCGGTCAGTTCGCCTGGCTCAAGCTGGAGGGCTCCCCCTTCACGCTGGAAGAGCACCCCTTCAGCTTCTCCTCCAGCGCCGAGCGCTCGGACCGGCTGGAGTTCGGCATCAAGTCACTGGGGGACTTCAGCGGACGCATGGGCGGCGTGCCCCCGGGCACCCGCGCGTTCCTCGACGGTCCTCACGGCGCGTTCAGCATCGACCGCTATCCGGCCGTCGGCTACGTGTTCATCGCGGGCGGCGTGGGTATCACCCCCATCCTCTCCTTCCTGCGCACCATGGCGGACCGGAAGGACCCCAGGCCCGTCACGCTCTTCTACGCCGACACGGCTTGGGAGAGCGTGGCCTTCCGCGAGGCCCTGACCGAACTGGAGGAGAAGGTGAACCTTCATTGCGTCTACGTCCTCAAGGAGCCCGCGGATGACTGGAAGGGAGAGCGCGGCGTCCTCACCGGCGAGGTGCTGGACCGGCACCTGCCGAAGGAGAAGCTCGCGCGGTTCTTCTTCATCTGCGGCCCGCCGCCCATGATGGCGGCGGTGCACGAAGCCCTGCGGGAGCGCGACGTCCCCGAGGCGCACATCCACCTCGAGAAGTTCAACCTCGCCTAGGCTGGAGCCTCTGCCACCATGCGACACCTCGTGGCGAACATCGCCACCTACACCATCGCCGCGCTGCTCATCCTCGGCTCCGCGCTGTTCGCCTGGATGCGCTCCTCTCAGCTCGTCCTCTCCGACGAGTACGCGACGCTGGCCCGATACGAACCCACCCCGGAGCACGACTTCGAATGGCGCGAAGTGGGCGAGCACGCCTACGCGAGCAACTGCCGCAACTGCCACGGCCGTGAAGGCCTGGGCTGGGACCAGTACCCCGGCCTCACGGACACCGCGCGCCTCTTCGCCGCGCCGGGGGGACGCGAATACCTGGTGGAGCTGCACCTCCACGGACTGACGAGCCCCCGTTGGGGCGCCCCCATGCCTTCCATGGGCCACATGCAGGACGTGGAGCTGGCGGCGGTGCTGAACCACGTGCTCACCCACTTCGGCAACACGCCCCCCACCGGCGCGCGCCTGTACGTCCCGGCGGACATCGCCGCGCTGCGCGGGCCCAAGCGCTCACCGTGGGAGGTGAATGCGCTCAGGCCCGGCGGGGATGCACGGGCCGCTGAGCAAGGCGCGCCTCGGCGACAAGAATAGGACGGCGAGCGGCCCCGCCTTCAGCGCGGCCGTGCCCGACACGCCGCCCGATCTTCACGACGGACAGCGCCGCTCAGAGCCTGCGCTCAAGCTCCACGGCGCCGGCGAGCCACCGCGCCCACCAGCAGCGCCACCCCCGCCACGCCCAGCGCACCCGGCGCCGCTGCACAGCCATCGGAATCGCGGACGTCCTTGCACGTCACCTCCGCGCTGATGGCGAGCCGCTGGTCCACGCCGTCCACCTGCACCGTATAGGACTGCTCGACGAAGCGCTCGCTCTCGGACTCCTCCCTGCCGAAGATGAAGCCCGCCTCGTCCCCTGGCGCGAGCGCCTGGGTACACACACTGTCCGAACAGCTCGACAACGGCCAGTCGACCAGCGTCACCGTCTGCGCACAGGCGTTGCGCACGCTGCTCAGTCCGCATCTGACGGACGCGCGGAAGATGAGGCACGGCACCTCGGAGACGACGCTCTGGTTCGACGTGGAGCACGGGCACGGCTCCGACTCCGCCCGGGCGATTCCCGACAGTCCCAGCACACTGGCGCAGCCCAGCCAAACCATCATGCGCCGGGCGCGAACAAGCATTCCTTGCATCACTGCACCCCAACCGATTGCGCCGGCCCCGTCCGCGGCGCGCATCCTGTCCCGGACACGGCCGCGCGCCAAGTCACCGTTGCCGGGTGAGGGGTATCTCCTCCACCGCGCTACTTGGTCCCGAAGAGCCGGTCGCCCGCGTCGCCCAGGCCCGGGAGGATGTAGCCGTGCTCGTCCAGCCGCTCGTCGACGGCCGCGGTGTAGACGTGGACGTCCGGGTGGTGCTCGCGCAGGTTCGCCAGGCCCTCCGGGCACGCCAGCAGACAGACGAAGCGCAATGAGCCGGGCTTGCTCTTCTTCAGCCGCTGGAGCGCGGCCACCGCCGAGTTCCCCGTGGCGAGCATCGGGTCGCACACCACCACGTCCCGGTCCGCGAGCTGGCCGGGCACGCGGTAGTAGTACTCCACCGGCGACAGCGTCTCCGGGTCCCGGTACAAGCCGATGTGCCCCACGCGCGCGGAGGGCACCAGCTGCAACATCCCGTCGAGGATGCCCTGCCCCGCGCGCATGATGGCCACCAACACCAGCTTCTTGCCATCCAGCACCGGCGCCACCGTGCGCGCCATGGGCGTCTGGATTTCTTCCTCGCGCACCTTGAGGTCTCTCAGCGCCTCATACGCGAGCAGCAGTGAGATTTCCTGGAGCAGCGCCCGGAAGGAGGCGGTGCTCGTCTCCACCCGGCGCATCTGCGTGAGCTTGTGCTTCACCAGCGGGTGGTCCACCACCGTGCAGTTCGGAAACTCCATTGCGTCCTCCCGTCAGAACACCGTGCCGTCACTGTCCACGCGGATGGGCGGCCCACCCCCGGGACGCCGCTCCGCCGCCACGCGCCGGCCCGCGGTCCACGTGCCACCCTGGAGCACCTTCCCCAGCGGCAGCTCCTCCGCGCTCAGGCCCAGCCGGCCACGCACCAGCGCCGCCACCCGGTCCAGCAGCGCCACCGTCAGCGCGCGCCACTCCACGATGGGCTCGTCACCCGGGTGGAAGGACTGCGTGAAGAGGCGCGGCTCCCGGGGAGACAGCACGCCCAGGTCCACCAGCAGGCCACCGTTGCGGTACTCGGGCAGGCCCGTGAGGCCATCCAGCTCCGTCACCACCACACCGGCCTCGGACAGCGGCTCCACCAGGGAATACGTCAGCCACTGCGACAGCTTGTGGAAGGGCACCAGCGCCTCCAGGCTCTCCACCGACCCCAGCGCGGGATGTGGCCACACGTCGCCCAGGTTCACCGCGTCCACCATCACCCGGCCCGGCCAGATGGGACCCAGCACCTCCAACACCAGCCCCAGCAGCTCCGCGGCGCGCACGCTGCGCTGCTGCGCGGTGATGATGTCCAGCAGCGTCCCTGGCCGAGGCAGCACCTTCGCCAGCCCGTGCAGCAGGTGCAGCCGGCCCTCCAGCCCATCCACCGGGTTGGCATCCGTCACCTGCATGCCCTGCGCGAGCGCCTCGCGCGTGAGCCGCCCCAGCGCCTCCGCGTCCACGCGCAGCGGCCGGTCCGGGTCCGACGAGAAGCGCCCCTCCATGAACATGCGGAAGCTGGCCACGGCCAGCCCCTCGGAGCGCGCCCACGTCTTCCCGCCGGCCTCCTGGTAGCGCCACTGCGGGCCACTGCCCGCGTCCAGCAGCACGCTCACCACCACCAGGTCCAGCTTCGCGCGCGCCCGCTCTTGAAGAGAGGCGTCCTTCAGCCGCGCCTCCAGCTCCGCCAACCGCGCCACGCCGCCCACGTCGAAGTGGCGCCAGCGGCTGTGCAGCGGCACGTCCAGCGTGGGGTAGTGCTCGCGCGTCACGTGCAGCACCGTGTCCACGACGATGGGCAGCCGCGACGGCTCGACACGGAAGTGCTCCAGCTTGCCCGCCAGCCCCAGGTCCAACAGCTGGTGGCAGCGCTCGCGGATGGCGGACGGCGTGCGCAGCCACGCCACCGCGGGAGAGAGGTCCGACCTGGCCAATGAGGAATCAGACATCGAGGTCCCGCCCCTTCACCTGCGCCAGCCCCGCCGCGTCCGCCACCGGCCCTTGCGTGAAGTAACCCGCGGCCTTCTTCGCCTCCATCTCCACCTTCGCGTCTGCGGGGATGAGCTCGTCGGGGATGGGGACGCGCTCCAGGATTTCGATGCCCGAGCGCGTAATCGCGTCGTGCTTCATGTCGCTCATCGATACGAAGCGGTGGATGCGGGTGATGCCCAGCCAGTGCAGCACATCCGGCATCAACTCCTGGAAGCGCATGTCCTGCACGCCGGCCACGCACTCGGTGCGCTGGAAGTAGGTGGCCGCGGAGTCACCGCCCTCCTGCCGCTTGCGCGCGTTGTACACGAGGAACTTCGTCACCTCGCCCAGCGCCCGGCCTTCCTTGCGCAGGTAGACGATGAGCCCCGCGCCGCCCGCCTGCGCCGTGCGCACGCACTCCTCGATGCCGTGCGCCAGGTAGGGCCGGCAGGTGCAGATGTCGCTGCCGAACACGTCGGAGCCGTTGCACTCGTCATGCACGCGCGCCGTCAGCGGCACGTCCCGGTCCGCCAGCGTCTCGATGCCGCCGAAGACGTACAGCGTCAGCCCGCCAATGGGCGGCAGGAAGACGTGCAGGTCCGGACGCGTAATCAGCTCCGGGAACATGCCGCCCGTCTGCTCGAAGAGGCCGCGGCGCAGCGCGCTCTCCGTCATGCCGAAGCGCTTCGCGATGCCCGGCAGGTACCACACCGGGTCCACCGCGGCCTTCGTCACCTTGATGTCGCCATTGCCGCGCAGCAGGTCTCCGTCCGGCGTCAGGCGCCCGGCATCGATGGCGTCGCGCACCTCGGGGAAGTTGATGTGCGCCTTGGTGACGGCGATGGTCGGCCGGAAGTCGATGCCCTGCTCCGCGAAGGGCCGGAAGGCCTGCGGCGCGATGGCGCCCCAGGGGTCCAGCGAGACGATGCGCTGCGGGTCGCTCCACGACGGATGCGGCCCCACCTGCGCGGCGGGCGCGGTGTTCTTCAGGTCGGCCCGGTGGTCCTGCGGCAGCATGCCCGCGGCCACGGCGAGCGCGCGGTACACGGCATACGCGCCGGCATGCGTGCCGATGACGTTGCGGTGCCCGGCTTCCGTCAGCGTGGCGACGACAGGGCCGCGGCGCGTCGGCTCGCCGTCTCCCCAGCGGATGGGGACGCTGGGGACGTCGCCATCCGGGTGGGAGGTGAGGCGGATGTGATTGGGATTCTTTTTCTCGGCCATGGGAGCGCCCTCCTTGCGGGCGCGGGAGCAAAGTCGGGGTGCGGGGGCGGTGCTTCGCGTCGTGGGGCGCGCTTCAGCTCATCCACGAGCCGTCGGTCCGGGCCGACCACTTGCGGGTGACCTTCTTCACCTGCGTCCAGAAGTCGAGGCTGGACGGCCCGGTGATGTCCCCGTGCCCGAAGCGCGAATCGCCCGTGCCACCGAAGGAGAACGGCTCACGCGGGACAGGGACGCCCACGTTGACGCCCACCATGCCGGCGCGCACGCCCTCCACCACCGTCTGCGCCACCCCACCGTTCGTGGTGAAGATGGACGCCGCGTTGCCATAAGGCGACGCGTTCTCCACCGCCAGCGCCGCGGACAGCGTGGGCACCCGGACGATGGAGAGCACCGGGCCGAACAGCTCGCGCCGCGCGGCCTCCATCTCCGGACGCACGCCGTCCAGCAGCGTGGGGCCCAGCCAGTTTCCGCCAGACCACGGCTCGCCCTGCGGCTTGTGGCCACGGCCGTCCAGCAGCACCCGCGCGCCCTCGGCCTCCGCGCGGGCAATGGCCGTCTCCAAGCGGTCCAGCGAGCCCCGGTCGATGAGCGCGCCCATGCCGGGGCCCAACTCCAGCTTCGCCGCGCGGCGGACGACTTCCTGGAGAATGGACTCCACGTTGCCCACCGCGAGCAGCACGCTGGCCGCCATGCAGCGCTGGCCCGCGCAGCCGGTGAACGAGTCCACCACCGCCTGCGGCGTCAACTCCGGGTCCGCGTCCGGCACGACGATGAGGTGGTTCTTCGCGCTGCCCAGCGCCAGCACGCGCTTGCCGCGCTTGCAGCCCTCCGCGTACAGGTGGCGCGCCACCGCGGACGAGCCGACGAAGCCCACTGCCTGCACGTCCGGGTGCGCCACCAGCGCGTCCACCGCCTCCTTGCCGCCGTGCACGACGGAGAAGACACCCGCGGGGTAGCCGGCCTCACACATGAGCTCGCCCAGCGCGCACGCGGTCAGCGGCACCTTCTCCGACGGCTTGAGGATGAAGGCGTTTCCCAGCGTGACGGCGATGGGGAACATCCACATCGGCACCATGGCCGGGAAGTTGAACGGAGTGATTCCGGCGACGACGCCCAGCGGCTCGCGGCGGTACTCACAGGAGATGCCGCGGCTGACCTCCAGGTGCGCGCCCGTGTCGAGGTTCTGGAGGGACAGCGCGAAGTCGCAGACCTCCATGCCCTTGAGCAGGCCCGCGCGGGCCTCCGCCACCGTCTTCCCCGCCTCGCTGGCGGCCAGCTGGGCCAGGGCGTCCAGGTCGCGCTCGAGGAACTGGCGGAAGCGGTACAGGTACTGCGTGCGCTCCCGCAGCGGAGTGTCCTTCCAGGACGCCGCCGCCGCCTTCGCGGCCTCCACCGCCTGGGCGACTCCGGAGGCGGGCGTCAGGGGAACCCTGCCAATGACGGTGCCCGTATATGGGCTCCGGACATCGAGGTGCGCCGCACCGGGCGGCACCTGCCAGCTTCCTCCAACGAGGTTACGGCACGAGACGACGCTCCGCGGAAGCTGGATGAAGGACACGCACACCCCCCAGGTGTCTGGCGTGAAGAAATGGCCTGCCATTGTAACCAGGGGAATGGACTGACATGCAACCCCGGGGTCCCCGAGGGTGCCTTCAGACACGCCCAATGGAAGACATCCCGGCGCTCACTCTGTCAGGTAGCAGACCCATCTCTCGGACGGGTGCGAGGGATTGCGTTCAGCGGGCGTCAGGCGCCGCCAGCAGGCCGCGCAGCCGGGCGATGGTGGCCGTGTCATCGGCATCCGGCGGGAGGCCCAGGGCCTGGACTTCGTCGTACAGCGCGAGCGCGTAGTGAATGCGGGAAGTGGCCGTGGAGGTGTCGCCCTGCTCGGCGATCAACTCTCCGTCCTCGGCGACCAGACGCGCGAGCACCTTCACGCGCGTGGGGGAGCCCAGCAGTCGCGCGGTGGACACCGGGTCCGCCATCAGCAGCGCGGCGTACTCCATGCCCAGCGTGGACAGCGCCGTCTCCTGGATGAGGCGCTGGGCGTCCGCGAGCTTCTTCTCCCGACGCGCCTTGATGATGCGGGCCAGCGCGGCGGCGAACTCCTCGATGAGCCGCTCGATGTAATCCTTGCGAAGGGACATGGCGGCCCGAAGGTAACCGCGGAGCGGGGGGCGTGCACGCCTGGGTCTTCCGTCGGCTAGGGTTCCATGACTGTGCGACGCCCCCATGCGCTCTGGCTCCTGCTGGCCGTGTCCCTGATGGGCTGTTCGACCGTTGCGCATGACGAACGCCGGAGAGGACCGGGCAAAGGCCCGGAGGAGTGTCGCCCCCCCGACGACGCTCCATGTGTCGTGGTCCAGTGCACCCCCGACGTGTGCGGGCTCTACTTCTGTGAAGACGTTGCTCCTGAAGTCCAGCAGGTGCGCTTCCCTCCCGCACGCCCTCCAGTTGCCGCCGCGCCAGGCAGCGGCCCCCGCCGGAACTGGGGACGCGATACGAAGCGCTCGAACGGCACGGCGCCCGTCATGGTCTTTCCGAACTGGAATGGGGTTCGTGAGCGCGCCATCCCGCCCTCACACCAACTTCCAGCCGGCCGCTTCGAGAAGCACCACATCTTCCCGCAGGCGGAGCTCCTCGCGCGGTGGTTCGAGCGGCAAGGCGTCAAGATTCACAACTACACCCTTCCAATCCCTCGCGACCTCCATCGGAAGATACACGGCGGCGATGGCAGGGGTGGCGCCTGGAATCAGGCATGGCGCGACTTCATGCTGACCCATCCCCGGGCGACACCTGAGGAAATCTATCGGCACGCAGGGGAACTCATCTTTCGCTTCCAGCTTCTGGGCGGTCCCATCCAGTCGTACTACTCCCAGCCTGGAACATGAGGACTTCGACGCCCCGATGACACGGTTCTTCTGGCTAGGTGAGGATGCGGCGGCCGCGTCGAACCAGGGCGGCTATATTGATGCGTGGCACAAGTGGAGCCTCCCAGGAGTGCACTGCCCCACGTGCAGCGCCACCTGGAGTGACGTCGGGCACGCGTACCCCTGCGTTGACATGTCGCACCTCCCAGAGCGAGCGCTGTTCGAGCGGGCCCGCCCCGAGCCCTTCTCCGAATTCGCCCGCCTCCGAGAGCTGGTGCGCCCTCTGGCACCTCCGCATGCCACCCTGCCCCCTGGGACAGGCTTCGGCCCATTGACAGGCAAGGCCACGGGCCGTTTCGGCCCCGTCGCCTGGGTCGAGCAACTACTGCTGCTGGTCCACCCCGACGTGCTGTCGCGCCTTCAGGCGGAAGGGGTGGAAGGTCTGGTGAGCTGCCGGACAGAGCTGACGTTCCGCCGGAAGACTCCACCCACGTTCCTGGAGCTCCAGATAGAACCGCGTGGCCGCCTGCATCCCGACTGCGTTCCCCCCGAGGTACCACCTCCGTGCGGGACGTGTGGTCGGCATGGATTCACACGCCCGGAAGCGCCCATTCTGGATGCCGCGTCGCTCCCCTCGGGAGTCGACCTGTTCCGTATCGGCAACTTCGCGACCATGGTCATTGGCACCGAACGGTTCATGGAGGCTGCGCAGCGGCAGAAGCTCGACGGCATCACCTTCAAAGAACTACCAGCCCGAAGGTAACCGCGAAGCAGGTGCGTGCACGCGGGCACGCCCCTTGAGCCACCTGGCCCCGCACTTCATCCTGGTGGCCACACGAGGCTCATTCGCGGCATTGACGACGCAGCATCGGAAGAGCTGCTTTTCTGGCGCCCGGAGGACGGGCGGCCCGGGAAGTTGGGACGCCGCGCGACTCCGCCGACACCTGCGCGGCCAGCATCTCCACCGGCACGCCTGTCTTTGCCGCCGCGGACTCGAGCGCCGGAGGCAGGTTGCCTCCCAGGTCGAAGCCAGCCTGCTGCATCCCGATGCGCCCCAGCGACGGCTTCCGGGCCGAGGCCCCCAGGGACCCGACAGCGACGCGGAAGGCCGGGAGACGGAAGGCATCCTGAGCCGGAGAGCGGACGGCGGAAGAGGCGGAGCCGCTGAGAGGAGAGAAGCGCATGGGGAAGTTCCTTCGGGGAGGGGTTGGAGGGCTGCTGTAGGGGCCCCACGCACCAGTAGCAGCAGGTGTGTCAACCGTCGGGAACCCTCGCGCACCCGCCAAGTCCCTGATTTCGCTTGAGTCCCTGGAGCGCCCGCGCGCCGTGAGGCCCTGGCCCCTGGTGACTGCCGTCAGGGCGGTGGTCGCAGTCACCAGGCTCCGTCCGGCAGCCGTGCCGACATGCTGGCGCGCTAACGTAGCGGCCTTCTCGTCGTGGAGGGGATGCGGGACATGAGCCAGAACGGAAGCAGTGCCGAAAGCGCGCGCGTGCGCTGGCTGGTGGTGGGTGCCTTCTCCCCGTCTCCCTCGGGTCGGCGCTTCCCGCTCACGGTGAACACCTTCGGGGATGAGCTCGCGCGCGCCGCCAGTGGGCTCCGCGTCACCGTGGCGGACCGGCTGGGCGCGGGTGACGCACGCACCGTCGAGCTGTCCTTCGACCGGCTGCGCGCCTTCAGCTACGCGGACGTCATCACCCGCGTCCCGGAGCTGCGCGCCCTGCAGCACCTGCATGAATCACTGTCCACGTCCGACCCGCTGCGCACGCTGACGCCCGACGAGGCCGCCACACGCGTGGCCACCGTCACCGGCCCGGGCCGCCTGCCGGACGCGGTGGCCCAGGCCCTGCGCGCGGCCTCCACGCCGCCCGCCCCCACCGCGCCTGCCGCGCCCACCGAATCCGGCGAGGACCTGGTGGAGACGCTCCTCAGCCGCGCCGACGCGAGCACGCCCGCCGCCGCGTCTCGCGCGGTGGATGCCTTCCTGCGCGCCATCAATCCGCGCGCGCCCGCCACGCCCGCGCCCGTCGTCACACCGGAGGCCGCCACCCGGCAGACGGCCCGGGATTTGGTGGAGGAAGCGCTGCTCCTCACGGCGAAGGACCTGCTCGGCGCCGAGCCCGTGGCCCACCTGGAGTCCGCGTGGCGCGGCCTCAAGTGGCTGCTGGACCAGGTGCCCGCGTCCTCGGGCATCTCCGTGGAGGTGCTGGACGTGGCGCGCGCCGGGCTGCTGGACGCCGTGCAGGGCGCGCTGGGCGCCGAGCCCTTCGAACGCCCTGACGCCGTCTTCATCGTGGATGCCACCGACGACGTCGCCCTCCTGGGCAAGCTCGCGGCCATGGGCGAGCGCGCGCAGCTCCCCGTGGTGGCCGCCGTGTCCGCGGCGCTCCTGGGCGTGGCGCAGGCGGAGCTGGCCGTGGCGCTGGAGGAGGAGCGCGAGCACGTCTCCGAGGCCTGGACGGAGCTGCGCCAGGACGAGTCCGCGCGCTGGCTGTGCGCCGTCATCAACCGCGCGGTGGTGGCCAGCGAGGGTCGCGGCGCGGCCCGGCGCGTGAGCTTCACCAGCCCCGCGCTGGCGGTGGCGGCGATGCTGGCGGCCAGCTTCCGGGACACCAGCGCCTTCGCGCGCATCATGGGTCAGCAGGGCGGCCTGAAAGCGCCGGCCATGTGGGAGCTGCCCACCGGCCGCGATACCGGGCTGAGCATTCCCACCGAGCACTTCCTCCCCATCCGGGCGCAGGCGCGGCTGGAGGAGCGCGGCATCCTGGGCCTGGGCAGCGGGCGCAACGCGGACGCGGTGCTGCTGGCCGCCGCGCCCATGGTGTTCGGCGGAGGCTACGCGGTGCCGCTGCCCGCGCAGCTGCTCACCGGGCGCATCGTGCGCTTCGCCACCTGGGTGCGGGACCAGCTGCCCGCGGGCACCGGCGGCGACGACGTGGACGCCATCTTCTCGCAGGCCGCGGAGGTGTTCCTCTTCCGGGGCGCCACGGAGAACGGGCAGCTGCGCGGCCAGTTGGTGGCCACGGACAACGGCCGCGGCGTGCACGTCACCGCCACCGTCCGCCCGGAGCACGCGGGCACGCGCTTCCAGCTCGCCTTCACCCTGCCGCTGCGCGGCTGAAGTCAGTCCTTCTTGAAGCGCAGCACGTAGCCTTCGAGGAACACCGTGGGCAGGTCCAGGTCGCCCACGGGTTCGCGCACGAAGCCGCGCCGCTGGTACATGCGCCCCACGCCCTCCGCGCCCCTGCGGACGTGGAGGCACACGGCGTCCACGCCCCACTCGCGAGCCCGGGCCTCGGCGGCGTCCAGGAGGGGCTGGGCCAGCCCGGTGCCATGGTGGCTCACGGCGGTGGCCAGGCCGCGCAGGTCGGCCGCGTTGGGCAGCCAGGCCTCGGAGCCGGGGGCGCCGGGCTTGAAGAGCGCGACGGTGCCCACCACCTGCCCGTCCACCTCGGCGACCAGCACGGTGGCCACCTTGCGCCGGGACGCGACGTCCCGCAGCTCGCGCTTGCGCTCGTCGCCATAGACGACTTCCGGGAGCTTCTTCGCGTACTGGGTGAGGAAGGCCTCCACCAACAACTCCCCCACCACCGCGTCATCCTCGGGCCGCGCCTCGCGAACGAGGGCCCGCTCTACGACATGCCGGGTGTCCATGGCCCGGAACTCTACGACCGGCCGCGCGCCCGCGCGATTTCACCCCGGCCAGCCCCGCTCATGTCTGCGAGCAGGCCGACACTGCGTCGGCGTCACCACGTGCCCAGGGTGCCAATCAGGTTGCCCGTCTTCGCGTCGAAGACATCCAGCCACACCCAATGAGGGACATAGACGCGCCCGCCGTGCTCCTTGATCTGGGACACCCCCGAGCCGCTCTTGGAGTTGGGGATGGGGACGTCCCACCCCACGCGCCCCGTCAGCAGGTCCCTACGAACGAGCTGCTCCCCGCCCTCCTTCAACGCGTAGACCATGAAGAGCGCGCCCTCGGAGAAGTCGACGACGTCCACCGTGGACTCCTTCACGTTCCTGGGGTCCATGTCCGCGACGTTCTCCGTCCACAGCGCGGCCTTCTCGCCCCGCCGGAACACCGCCACCATGGGCACCCGGCTCCCAGGGCTCCGTTCACCCATCGCGACGTCCAGGTCCTCGAGCTTGTAGACGTGCTCCGCCCGGAATCCCGGAACGGCGGGAAGGTTGCGCGGGCGCTCACAAGGGACGGGACTCTTCCTGAACACCGGAACGAAACAGAGCTGGTGGTTCCATTTGACCGGCGCGCAGGCGGGCGGAGGCTCGATGGCGGGCCGGGCGGTCGCCGTCTTCGTGTTGAACGAGAGGTTCTGCCCATCCACCACCTCGACCCAGACGGACTCGGTGTCGCCCTTCGGGATGCAGAGACTGTTGGGCTTGTCCGAGAGCGCCACCCGCCCGAGCGGCTTGCCCGTCTTCGGCTCGAGGAGGTGCACCGCGCCCGGCTCACTCATCACCACGCGGTCACCCTGGTGAACAACGTGCACCGCGCCGGACAAGTCCGAGGCCGTCCCCTCGAGGTCCGCTTCCCAGAGCAGCTCGAACGACTTCCCATCGAACGCGGCAACCTGGTCGCGCGTCTCCGTCTTTCCGGGAACGGAACTGTGGCGACGGATACGGCCGATGATGTCGTCCGTTCCGTCGCCGTTGAGGTCCACGGCGAGGGGAACACCCTGGGAGTTCCATTGGAACTTCGCCTTCTTCTCCGCCACGGGTGGCGGCGCAGCGACGACAGGAGACGGCCCCGGGACGCTCGTGGGGGTGGGCCCGTCGGTGGACGACGTAGCGGAGTTGAAGCTGTAAAAGGCCACGAGCCCCGCCGTGAAACAGACCGACAGGATGCCTCCCACCAACAGGCCGCCCGTGTTCCCGCCCGCCCCCGTCACGGCCGGCGCCTGGTACTCGGGACGCGGCGCCTTCTCGCCCTGCGTGTCGATGGAGGCATTGCAGTAGCCACAGGTGTAGAGCACCCGGCCTTCCTCGAGGACGATGGGCGCATGACAGCGAGGGCAACGGGGCGATGTTAGACGGGCACGAGCCATGCCCGGTTTCTATCATCTGCCCCTGCACTGCCGCGTCAGAGATAGTTGCCGATGAACCACGGCAGCCGCTCGCCCAGCTTCTGCAAGAGCCCGCGCCGCTTCCACCCGCTCCAGTGGATTTCTCGCGAGTGGCGTAAATCTTTCTCAAAAGATGCGGCGAGCTGCGCCGCCAGCGTCGGGTCCTCCACCACCACCGAGCACTCCTCCAGCGTCGTCAACGCCAGCGGGTCCATGTTGGTGGAGCCCACGACGGACAGGGAGTCATCCACGAGCATCGTCTTGGAATGCATCATCGACAGCTCGTACTCCCAGATGCGCACGCCGCCCTCCAGCAAGCGCGCATAGGACGCCCGCTGCGCCGCGTGCACGGGCCCCACGTCATGGTGCCGCCCGGGCACCAGCACCCGCACGTCCACGCCTTGCTTCACCTTCTCCAGCAACATGTCACTGATGGCGTCGGAGGGAATGAAGTAGGAGTTCGCAATCCAGAGCCGCTCCTTCGCCGCCGCGATGGTGAGCAGCGTCATCCGCCGCGCGTCCGACAGGAAGCGGTTGTCCGTGCTGGCCACGAAGCCCGCGCGCGCATCCCCCGCGTAGCGAGGCTCCGGGAAGTCCGTCGCCGGCAGGAAGTCTCCACCCGCCTCCTGCCAGTTCTGCGCGAAGGCGACCTGCATCTCCCGCACAGCCGGGCCCTCCACGCGGATGTTCATGTCGCGCCAATAATCCGCGCCCTGCGCATTGCCCATCCAGCTCTTCCAGATGCCCCAGCCGCCGGTGATGCCCACCTCGCCATCCCGCACCACCATCTTCCGGTGGTTCCGCGCCCGGAGGCGGACCGCGTCCAGGGCCACGAAGTCGCCTTGGATGGGCCGGAAGTAGCGCGCGTCACAGCCGCTGGCCGCCAGCGCGGGAATCACCGCCTCGAAGTTGACGCTGCCCAATGGGTCCACGAGCACGCGGCACGCCACCCCGGGCCGCCGCGCCGCCAGCGCCCGCACCAGCCGGTCCGACGGCTCACCGGGCCGCCAGATGTAGCTGGTGATGTGGATGCTGGTGCGCGCGGCGAGAATCTCCTCCTCGATGGCGTCGAAGATGAAGCCGTTCTCCACCAACTCCACGCGGTGCCCTGGCACCAGCGCCACGCCCAATGACTGGAAGAACGCGAGCGAGCGCGCCTCCGGGCTGCTCCCCGGCAACGCGCGCAGGCGCAGGTCATGCCGGTGATTGGGAGCGGGACACCCGGCGGCAATCAACACCACGGGCACGAGCCAGGCGAGCTTCACCGCCGGAAACTAAGCGCCCATGGCCCGCGGCGCACCTGCCGATGTCGCACGCAAGACACCCCGAGACGCGCGGCGGGCACATCTCCACCGTGAGGGTGGAAGCCACCGCCCCGCGTGCGCACCTTCGGGACACACCGCGTGTCGCCATGCCCAACGTGCCCTCACACCGACGCCCCATCACCGCGTGCACGCTGCTGCTGGGCTGCCTGCTGTCCGCCGTGAGTCACGCGGCGGACGCGGACGCACCGCTGCGCGACACGCCACCTTCTGAAGCACGCGCCAGGTACCTGGACACGCCCGACGCTCCGTCACCGGAAAGAGCCGCCGTGCCCACGTACATCGAGCCGGAGGACATCCCGCTCCCCAAGGGCGCATGGGTGGCGCACGGCGGGCTCGCGTTGCTTCCCGCAGCCGGCGTCTGGGGCGCCAGCCGCGTGGGCGGGGACACGCGCGTGGGTGCCACCGCGGCGGAGACGGCGGCGGGAATGCTCCTGGGCGCCATCCCCTCGCGGCTCCTCTTCTTCCGTCCCGCGGCGCCCAGCCCGGGGCGGTGGATGGAGCTGGAGACCGTGGCCTTCGGCGGCGGCTTCCTGCTGACACCGCCGCTGACGGCGCTCGGAACGTGGGGCCTGGGCGAGCTCGCCTTTGGCGAGAGTCACCATCCGGGCCGCGCCTACCTGGGCGCGCTCGGCGGCGCGGTCCTGGGCACGCTGCTGGGCGTCATCGTCCACGAAGCCCTGGTGAAGCTGTCCAAGCCCAGCGCCCGCTTGAAGAGCAGCCGTCAGCTCGTCGGCCTGGGATTCATCGGCGTGGGCGCGACGTTGGGCTATCAATGGGCAGGCGGCGGACCTCGCCCAGACGGACACACGCGATAGTTCTGCTGCGTCTGTTTCCACACGCACGCGTTGTGCACCGCCCAAGTCCTTGCAGTCTCAGACGCAGTGCGTGTGACATGCGGGGCATTGTGATTGTCAGACCCGGGCTCCACACTCCGCCGCGCTGTACGGACACCGCTGTTGGAGAGACCGCAATGACTGCTCGCAAGCACCTCCGTATCGCCGTCGTCCTCACCGCCGCCGCCGTGCTGGGCCTGGGAATCACCATGACGCCGGCCACGGCCGTCGCCGATGACTGCCAGCCGCCCTGCTACAAGCACCCCATCACCGGTGAGTTGATTTGCGGCACCCCGTGTCCGTAATCCCCGGACACACGTGCTGAAACACCTGGGGCCTCTTCCGCACCGCGCGGAGGAGGCCCCGTTTCATTCCCAGCCACCCTGCGGCACTGACGTGGCGTCAGTCCGTCCGCATGGCCTCCACGGGGTCCAGCTTCGCGGCGCGCGCGGCCGGGTAGATGCCGAACAGCAGGCCCACGCCGCTGCTCATGGCCAGCGACAGCATCACCGCCCAGGCCGGCACCTGCGCGGGCAGCCCCACCATCCACTTCGCCAGCTGCGCCAGGCCCATGCCCAGGCCCACGCCCAACGCGCCACCCACCAGCGACAGCACCACCGCCTCGATGGCGAACTGCGCGAGGATGCGGCGCTTCTTCGCGCCCAGCGCCTTGCGGATGCCAATCTCCCGGGTGCGCTCCGTCACCGCCACCAGCATGATGTTCAGGATGCCGATGCCGCCCACCAGCAGCGACAGCATGCACACGCCGAAGCTGGCCGCGGAAATCACCTTCGAGATGTTGTTGAACATCTCCGTGGCGCTCTCGTTGGAGAACACGAAGAAGTCATCCTCCTCCAGCGGCTTCAGGTTGTGGCGCCGCCGCATCAGCAGCGTCACCTCGTCCTGCGCGCGCTGGAGCACCTCCGCCGACTGGGCCTGGACGCTCACCCGGTAGTTGCGCACCCCGAACAGCGCCTTGTAGACGGACAGCGGCATCATCACCTGGTTGTCCTGGCTGCCTCCGCCCATGAAGCTGCCGCGGCGCTTCAGCGTGCCAATCACCTGGAAGCTGCGCCCCAGGATGCGGATGTTCTGCCCCAGGGGCTGCACGCCCGGGAACAACGTGTCCGCCAGGTCCTGGCCAATCACCGCCACGCGGCGGCCATCCAGGTACTCCGCGTCCGTGAAGGGCCGCCCGAACTCCACCACCACCGAGTTCGTCTGGAAGTACTCCGGCGTGCCGGCCCAGATGGTCACATTGGGGCGCGACTCGCGCTGCGGCGTGGACACCTTCTGTCCACCCTTGGAGTCCTCCGCCGCCGCCAGCAGCACCGACGGCTGCAACCGGATGGCCTCCAGGTCGCCCTCGTTCAGCCGGGGCCGCCGCGCCAGCTCCGCCAGGGACAGGTTTCCGCCGAAGGGCAGCCGCTGCACCTGGAAGCAGTCGGAGCCCAGCTCGGACATGCTCTCGTTCACCTGGATGCGCAGGCCCTCGATGAGCCCCATCATCGACACCACCGTGGTGGCGCCAATGACGATGCCCAGCAGCGTCAGGAAGGAGCGCAGCAGGTTGGAACGGAACGTTCCGAACGCCAGCCGCAGGGTGTCCCAGATTGCCATCATCGCCGCCGTCTCCCGTCCGTCACTCGTGGCGAAGCGCTTCCACCGGGTCCAGGTTCGCCGCCCGCGCCGCCGGCCAGATGCCGAACAGCAGCCCCACCATCGCCGCGAACCCCACGCCCGCCACCACCGTCAGCGGCTCCACCGCCGCCGCCAGCGGCGTAATCAAGGACACGATGCGCGCCAGTCCCAGGCCCACCACCGTCCCCAGGGTGCCGCCCAGGGCGGACACGCAGGAGGCCTCCATCAGGAACTGGAGGATGATGGTGCGCTTGCGGGCCCCCAGCGCCCGCCGGACGCCAATCTCCCGCGTCCGCTCGCGCACCGACACCAACATGATGTTCATGATGCCGATGCCGCCCACCAGCAGCGTGATGAGGCCCACGCCCATGGCCGCGCCATAGAGCGCCCCGGTGAGCTGCGCGTACATGCTGGCCAGCTGGTCCGGCCGGTTGATGGCGAAGTCGTCCGGCACTCCCGGCGGCGTGTTGCGCTCCCGGCGGAGCACCGCGGTGAGCTTGTCCACCACCGCTGGCGCATGCTCCGGCGACGTGAGGGCCACCGCGATGTTGGGTGAGCGCTTCTTGCCGAAGTGCGCCAGGAAGGTGCGGGAGGGCACCACCACCACCAGGTCCTGGTTCTCTCCCAGGATGGTGCCCTTGGCCTCCAGGGTTCCCACCACGCGGAAGGGCTTGCCCTCGAAGAGGATGCGCTGCCCCAGCGGGTTCACTCCGGGGAAGAGCGAGCGCACGAGCTCCGCGCCGATGACGGCCACCTGCGCCCGGTTGTCCACGTCCGCGTGGGTGAGGAAGCGGCCCCGCTCCAGGGTGAACGAGCCCACCGTGGCGTAGTCCGGCGTGGTGCCCACCAGCAGCACCGAGCCGATTTTGCGGTCCAGGAAGCGGCCCTCCACGCGCTCGAAGAAGAGCGGCGCCGCGGCCAGCACGTGCTCGGACGCGTTGAGGATGGGCGGCACCAGGTCCGCGCTCAGGTCCTTGCGGTTGCGGTACGACCACCAGTCGCCGTTGAGCGTCCAGGGGAACTTCGAGATTTGGAGCGTGTTGGCGCCAATGCTCGAAAGCTGGTCCTCGAAGGAGCGGTTGATGCCCTGGATGATGCCGACGATGGCCAGCAGC
This sequence comes from Myxococcus virescens, assembly GCF_900101905.1. NCBI lineage: Bacteria > Pseudomonadati > Myxococcota > Myxococcia > Myxococcales > Myxococcaceae > Myxococcus > Myxococcus virescens. The sequence continues at coordinate 225,328 of NZ_FNAJ01000006.1, forward strand.
GTGCACACCCCCACGCCAATGCCCACCGTCGTCAGCACGGTCCGCAGGCGGTTGGAACGGAGCGAGAACAGCGCGATGCGCGCCCCCTCCCACACATCGACCCGGATGCTCACGTCAGATTCTCTCCGCTGCGTTGCACGTCGCGCTGGTTGGTACGGGCCTCGGAACGGGTGATTGCACGCGACATTCCCTCGGTGCAAATCCAGTGTGCTGGAAATCCGTCTGGGCCCCCGCGCGAAGCTGTCCTCGGCCCGCCAGTGTAGGTGTCCCACTCCCAGGACGTGCCGGCCCCCACCCCCGGCATGCACCCGCGTGGCCGCCCCTGTCTCCGTGCAGGGTAGGACGGACCGGCAAGGGAGGCCGGCGACATGGATGTCCGTTCACCCGGCGGAGCTGCTCATCCGGTCTGACCGGCGTCGGGGCGGTCCCTCGCGGCGTCTGGGATTGGACGGCCGGAGCGTAGACCGTTCACTTCACAGAACGCGAAACGCTTGCCTGGCGAGGGGCATCCGCCTCTCGGCGCCAGAACGGCCACAACCTTGCCGCCGCAGGGGAACACCCGGGGCCACAAAGGGGCGTCACCGGTGGCCGTCTGGTAGGAGTATCCCCACCTTCCCCCTGGCACCCCATCCATGTCCCGGGAGCCACCGCGACACATGGCCCCGTCCGCCGCTCCCGCCACCGACGATGCGCCGCCCGCCTTCCCGGCGTTCACGCGCTCCCAGAAGGTCTTCACCCTGCTGGGTGCGGTGCTCGGGCTCTTGCTCGCCGCGTTGGACCAGACGATTGTCGCCACCGCGGGACCGGCCATCCAGGCCGACCTGCGAATCCCCGCCTCGCTCTACCCGTGGCTCACCACGTCGTACTTCGTCGCGTCGACGACGATGGTGCCCGTGTGGGGCAAGCTGTCGGACCTGCTGGGCCGGCGCGCGGTGTTGGCCGCGGGCATCCTCATCTTCCTCGCGGGCAGCTTCCTGTGCGGGGTGGCGCGCTCCACGGTGGCGCTCATCCTCTTCCGCGCCGTGCAGGGGCTGGGCAGCGCGGCGCTGTTCACCGCCGCGCTGGCGGTGGTGGCCGACCTCTTCGAGCCCCGTGAGCGCGGCAAGTACCAGGGCCTCTTCGGCGCCATGTTCGGCCTGTCCAGCGTGGTGGGGCCGCTGGCCGGTGGGTTCATCACCGACCACCTGGGCTGGCACTGGGTGTTCTTCATCAACCTGCCCGTGGGCGCGGTGGCGCTGGCGCTGGTGCTGTCGCGCATGCCACGGCTGAAGCCCCAGCGTGACTCCCGAGGCGGACTGGATTTGGTGGGAGCGTTCGCGCTCGCGGTGGCGCTGGTACCGCTGCTGCTGGCGCTCAGCCTGGGGCAGACAGACGGCGGCGACTGGGCCTGGACGTCGTGGCGCATCCTGGGGCTGTTCGCGCTGTCGGCGGTGGGCCTGGTGGCCTTCCTCTGGGCGGAGCGGCGCGCGCCCGAGCCGCTGCTCGACCTGACGCTGTTCCGCCTGCGGGCCTTCAGCGCGGGCAACGCGGCGGTGTTCATCGTCGGCGGGGCGTTCCTGTCGGGCGTCGTCTTCCTCCCGCTGTTCATGGTGAACGTGGTGGGGCTGTCGGCGACGCGCTCGGGGCTGACGGTCATGCCGCTGACGCTGGGCGTGGTGGCGGGGAACGTGCTGAGCGGGCAGCTCGTGTCCAGGGTGGGTCGCTACAAGGCGCTGCTGCTGGGCTCGCTGGTGCTGCTGATGGCGGGCTTCGCCGTCATGGCCTTCACGCTGACGCCGGACTCCACCCAGGCGGAGGTGACGGCGAAGATGGTGCTGGTGGGCCTGGGGCTGGGGCCTTCGATTCCGCTCTACACGATGGCCATCCAGAACGCGGTGCCGCCGGACCAGATTGGCGTGGGCACCGCGGCGGCCACGTTCTTCCGGCAGCTGGGCATGACGTTGGGCGTGGCGCTGCTGGGGACGGTGTTCGCGTCCACGCTGTCCTCGGAGCTGGAGGCGCGCATGGCGCAGGCCACGTCGGCGCTCCCGGACTCCGTGAAGGCCGAGGTGACGCGCGCCGCGCCGGGCGTCAGTGGCGAAGGCGGACCCACCGGGCAGGTGTTCCGCGCGGATGAGGTGAAGGCGCGGGTGCGCGCGGAGTTCGACGCCGAGCGGCGCCGTGCGGAGACAACGGCCTCTCCCGAGGCCCGGGCGAAGGTGGACGCAGACGAGCGGCAGGCACTGGCGGCGGTGGACGCGGCGGACCGGGCGCTGAAGATGGCGTTCACTCGCGGCGTCTCCGCCGTGTACCACGTGGCCCTGTTCATCGCCGGCGCGGCGCTGCTGGTGACACTGTTCCTTCCGGAGCAGCACCTGCGCCGCAAGCGCCGGCGCATCGAGTCGCGTGCCAGCGCCCCGGAGCAGTAGAGTCGCGGCATGGCTCACGACGCGGAACAGCCACCCGCGCTCACGGACGCGGAGGCCGCCGAGCGCATCCACGCGCGCTTTCCCTCACTCGCGACGGCACGGGTCGTCCGCCTGGGGGAAGGCACGGACCATCAAGCCTTCGAGGTGGAGGGACGCTACGTCTTCCGCTTCCCCAAGAGCAACGAAGCCGCCGAGCACCTGAAGTGGGAGGCGCGCCTGCTGGCGTGGCTCGAACCCCGGCTTCCCCTGCCGGTCCCCGACTACCGTTTCCTCGCGCACCCTGCCGCCGACCTCGCTGCGGGCTTCGCGGGCTACGAGAAGCTCCCAGGGACACCCGCGCTCCTCGTCGAGCCTGAGCGGCTGGACCTGTCGGACCTCGGCCGCAGGCTCGGCGCCTTCCTGGGAGCGCTCCATGCGCTCGACCCCGCCGAAGCCGATGCGCTCGGCGTGCCGGCGGACGACGACCCGGAACTCGAAGCGTGGTCGGCCGCCGCCGTGGACGATTTGCGGCTCGCCGTCGAACACGGCCATGTGGAACGGCACCGGGCGGCGGATTGGGAGCAGCGGCTCAGGGTGCGTCCCACGGAGGGACGCGGCGCGCCCCGGCTGGTCCACGGCGACTTCGCCGCGGAGCATGTCCTGGTCGATGCCCACGGCGCTCCCACGGGGGTCATCGACTGGAGCGATGCGTGCGTCGGAGACCCCGCGAGGGATTTCGCCGGACTGCTCCACTGGGGCGGAGCGCCCATGCTGACCGCCGCGCTGGAGACGTATGGCGCGATCAGTCCCGCCATCCTCACGCGGGCGCGGTGGTTCGCCGCCTGCCGCGCGGTGGCCGACATCGCCTTCGGCCAGACGCAGGGACGGCCGGAGTACATCGCCGCCGGGCAACGGGCGCTCACCGGACTTGAGGAGCACCCGCCCTTCGACGCGTGACGCGCGGCTCAGGAGCCGCTGCAACGAACCTGGATCGGGTGGCTCTCCAGCACCACGCACTCCCCGCTGCTGCACTTGAACAAGTCACAGATTTCAGGGGACTGGACGCAGCGGATTTCGGGGCCCGAGCCCAGGTTGAACGAGGCGCAGGAGAGGCCCTCGGGGCATTGCTTCTGCTCCCCGATACACGCCGGGCCGAGCACCTGGCCCTCCTTCAACGACAGCCTGGACTCAGCCTCCGTGGGCACCTCGCCCTCGGCGCCACGACAGCCCGCCAGAATGAACGCGGCGATGACCCACTTCAGCCCCGGAACACGCGTGCCTTGCTTCATCATGAATGTCCTCCCACGAACCAGTGACTGTCCGAGCTGAGCAAGACACACGCCAACGCAGACGATGCGCGTAAGCTGAGCAGCCACCCGTGTGACGCCGACGACGCCATGCTCCAAGGGGTGCCTCGGAAATCCAAGGGCCCCGAAGCCACCCTCAGTTTCCCGAGGTCTTCGACTGACCAGAAGTGAGCTTAGAGATCCGCGAACAAGTCGACGACCGCCTGAGCAAGCAAAGCCCGGTCGACCTCTTCGAGCCCTTCTGCATAGGCAATGACATCCAGCACACCTGCGGCATCCGTGCTCCAGAACAAGCGCTGCAGTTTGGCACGGAGCGCCTGCCCTTCCTCGCCGGCCTGCTTCAGTGATGCGCGCACGTCATCCAGCCCCACGAGCTTGACGTAGGCAAAGATGTCGAAGCAGTCCTTGGTCTCCGTTGGCCGCTGCTCCAACTTGGCGCGAACCTTCATCGAGAGGAATCCAACTGCGTCCGGCAGCCGGATTCGCAGCGAGGTCTCTCCCATGGGAAGAGACACGAGCTGACTTCCACGCAGCGCCAGCCGCGCATCCGGCAGCGGCGTCATGTTCGTGGGGAGTTGTTCCAAATCGACTCCAGCAGGTGCGAACAGGTCGAGGTGCATCACCCCTCCCGGAAGGGTTTTCGACCACCGAAAACTGCGCGTTCGCTCGTACCCCCGGAGCTTGAGGACCTCAGGTAGACGCTCCGCCCCGAATTCGGTGCCATCCATGTCGAAGAGCAGATCAGGCTCGTGGGAATAACCACGCTCAATCACGGCGCCTGTGTCGGTCGTGACGGCGATGACCCCCGACCCACCCTTGCGGAGCGACTCCAACGCGAGCACCTGCCCGCCGATGAGCACGACGTTCCAGGAGAGATCTCCCAGTTGCAGCAGGAGTTCACCCAGTTCTCGCAGAATCTCTTCGAACTGCTCCTGCTCGGTCATGGCGCTTCCTCTGAAATGGGCAGCGCCCGTGCGAATCGCTGCACCAATTCATCCGCCTGTTCCTTGCCGCGCCCCCCACTTTGATGGAAGTCCACGGTCAACTGAGGCAACGCCACACCCAGGCCATGAGGAAGCGTTCGTGGCGAAAAGAAGACCCCTCCGGCATCCGTCTCAGCCGAGGGCTCCGCCCGTAGCACCCAGAAGTTATGGGGCATCAGACGGCGCAGCCCGAAGGCTTCGACAGCCGCGTCGATAGAGCCCGTGAGATAGAGCCCGTGAGGCAGTCCCGACACGAAGCGCTCCTCAGGCAGCAAGGCGCTCGCCAGCGTGTAGATGCCCCGAATGCCTTGGGCCCTCAATCGCTCAAGGCCCTTCCCCAACAACTCCGGCGTGGTGGAAGGTGCGTTGAAACCGTCCAGGGTCACGGAGGTCTTCTCGCCACTTGCCATCCACGCCCTCAGCAGGCGCACGGGAGCCCTCAGCCGAAACCCACTCCGCTTGCCGACCGGCTCGACATACCCATCGAGCACGAGGTGACGGACGACGCCGTACGCATAGGAGTAACTGGTCTGCGTCCGCTCCGACAACGCGCGGACCGTCTGCGCTTCTCCCGGCGACTGCAACAGGGTCCGGACGATGCGGCACCCCTTCCCGTGGAACACCGGCTCACGGGGACGCCGCTGCGACGGTTCGCGCCCCTGTACACGAATGAAGGTGCTGCCTGAGCGCAGGAAGAACGTTCCTCGCTGATCGACCAACGCGACGTCTTCTTGCTCACAGGCCGCGATGACTCCAGCTGACGCGGAATCCGTCGCAATCATCGGGATGCGGACAACGGGCAGGCGCTCGGCAGTCCCATCCCGCTGGTCCAGCGCCACACTCGCCGCGCGCAGACGTTCCCGAAGTGAGTGCACGTCCGCCGGGAGCAACGGCGCGCGGTAGGCCATCAGGACCGGCACTCGTACCTGGGGGAGAACCACCTCGGCGAGCTCATAGATCGCCTGCCCACCAGGCCCTCTGCGCGGCAACAGGAAGACATCTTGGCGCAGGAGCTCCACCCCCCGAGGCAACCGGAGGTCCTGCTTCCAGAATGCTTCTCGAAACTCCGCGGTCGAGTCCATCAATTCTGTCGATAATACATAGATATGCGCAAAATACGTGCGCATATTGGCCGTAAACGACCAATATCGACAAAATTAAAGAATCATGAGGTCCAAGGGCGTCCCGGCTGGCCTCCCCCCAAGCGGCCCCTTAGTTCCCTGAGGTCTTCGACTGCTGCGCGGGCGCGGTGACTGGCGCGGGTCCACGCGGCGCCGGCGCCTCGGGGCGCGTGAGCGTGCCGGGCATCTCCGCCAGCGCGTACGTCATCCACGCCACGGCGGCGGTGCTGCGCGCCAGGTCCTGCGGGTCCACCTTGTCCAGCGTGTCCGCCTCCGTGTGGTGCACGTCGAAGTAGCGGCTGCTGTCCACCTCCACGCCGAAGAAGGGCACGCGCGCGGGCATCAGCGGGCTGATGTCCGCCCCACCCGCCTCGCGCGGGGAGAACTGCGTCACGCCCAGCGCCGTCAGCGGCGGGAGCCACGGGCGCAGCAAATCCTGTCCACCTTCGCCCGCGCGCACGCTGACGCTCACGGGCCGCCCGCCGCCCGCGTCCATCTCCAGCGCGCCCACGTGCCGGGGCAGCTCCGCCGCGTGCGCCTCCGCGTAGGCCCGCCCACCGCGCAGGCCGTTCTCCTCGTTCATGAAGAGCACCACCCGCACCGTGCGCCGGGGCGCCTGCGGCAGCTTCGCGATGAGGCGCGCGGCCTCCATCACCATCACCACGCCCGCGCCGTCGTCATGCGCGCCCGTGCCCACGTCCCACGAATCCAGGTGCGCGCCAATCAGCACGATTTCCTGCGGCTTCTCCCGGCCGCGAATCTCCGCCACGACGTTGGAGGAATCCGCGTCCGGCAGCTCGGAGCTGCCCAGCATCAGCTTCACTCGCACCGGGCCGCCCGCCAGCAGCCGGTGGAGCAGGTCCGCGTCCTCCGTGGCCACCGACGCCGCCGGAATCCGCGGCCCCTCACTGGGGAAGTTCGTCGCGCCCGTGTGCGGCGTGCGCAACGACGCCGTGGCCAGCGAGCGCACCAGCGCGCCCACCGCCCCGTGCTTCGCGGCGGCGGCGGGGCCTCGTGAGCGCAGCCCCGCGAAGCGCCCGTAGTCCGAGGCCACCGTCATGGTGTGGTTGAAGAAGACGAACTTCCCCTTCACCGCCGCGCCCAGCGACTCCAACTGCTCCAGCGACGTCACCTCCACCACCTCGGCGCTGAGTCCCTCGGGCGCGGTGGGCGGGCTGCCGCCCAGGGCCAGCAACGCCAGGGGGTGTCCCCGCGTGCGCTCGGAGGCCAGCACCTCGCCGGACGCCTCGCCTCGCACCCAGTGCGGCACCTTCACCGGCTCCAACCACGCCTTCACCCCGTCGGCCTTGAAAGAGCGCAGCGCCCACTGCACGGCGGCCTCGGCGCCCGGCGACCCCGACAGGCGCGGGCCAATGCCGTCCGTCAGCTCGGCGAGCCGCGCATAGGCATGGCCATCCGTGAGCGCGGGACCAATGAGCTTCTCCGCGGTCGCCTGCGCGTACACGGGCGCGGCGCGCTTCGCGGTGGCGGAGGGCTTCGCGGGGACGGCCTTGGGCGCCGACTTCGCGGCGGGTGCGGCTCCCGACAGCAACTGGAGCGCGAGGGAAGCGGGCAGGATGAAGGTGGCGACGGGCAAGGGGCCTCCAAGGGGAGGCGCTCACTCTCCGTCGAGCCCCTGGGCCTCGCAAGCGACGGTGAGCGTCACCACCGCAAGGAAACGGATAACGCCCGTGCGTCCTGCAGGCATGGAACCGAGGGGCGGAGCGAGAATCCCAGGGGCCACCGCGCGCCGAGAGGGGGAACGCGGCGCGCGGGGCTCAACTGGGACTTCCACGACGGTGTCGCTTTTGGGGGAGGCAATCACCGCCGCCGCGTCTCACTCCGAAGAGGAAACGTGGACGGCATGTTGAAGGGCGAGCGAGCGCCCGTCAAGCACGCGCCCCCTCCGAGCCCATAATCGAACATTCACACCCGGTGAACACAGACGATTCCACTGTCACTGTCCAAATCAGGCGATTCCCGAGGGCAGCCACCGGAAGGCGGGCATCCCGTGCGGGGCGTGTTACAGGCCGGGCAGAGGTAAGCGCATGCAATCCACCCTGACGCGGCGGCCCCAGGCGACGGCATTCAGCATCGAGGACCTGCTGGACCGCGTCCGGCGAGGTGAGGTGCGGCTGCCCCACTTCCAGCGGCCCCTGCGCTGGGAGGCCGGCGATGTGAGGGATTTGCTCGACAGCGTGTACCGCGGCTATCCCATCGGCACGCTGCTCTTCTGGAAGCGCGAGGCTCCCGCCGCCAGCGTGAGCTTCGGCCCGGTGCGCATCGACGCGCCTTCCCACAGCCAGGCGCTGTGGGTGGTGGATGGACAGCAGCGCATCACCGCGCTGGCCGCGGTGCTCCTCCACCCGGAGCAGGAGCCCGCCGCGCGGGACGGCTTCACGCTCTTCTTCGACCTGGACACACACGAAATCGTCCAGCCCGCGCACGGCGAGCCGACGCCTCCACACTGGCTGCCACTCAACCGGGTGCTCGACAGCGAGCAACTGCTGGGCTGGCTGGACCGCTACCCGGGGCGCGAGAAGAACCCGGAGCACGTGCGCGCGGCCATCCGTCTGGGCAAGGCGGCGCGCGAGTACCAGATGCCCGCGTACGTCGTCGAAGCCGCGGAGGAGAAGACGCTGCGCATCATCTTCAAGCGGCTCAACACCTCCGGAAAGCCGCTCACCGACGACGAGGTCTTCAACGCGCTCTACGGCGGCACCGCGGGCTCGCGGCTGCCCAACCTGAAGGCGCTGGCCACCAGCCTGCTGGAGCTGGGCTTCGGCCGCATCGATGAATCCCTGCTGCTCAAGGCCGTGCTCGCGGTGCGCGGCCTGGACTTCACCCAGGACTTCCAGAAGCAGCTCCGCGAGGAGGACGACCTCACGCAGACGTTGCTCCAGACGGAAGCGGCCCTGCGCAGCGTCATCGTCTTCCTCAAGCGCGACGCGGGAATCCCCCACGGGCGCCTGCTGACGAACCCGCTCTACTTCGTGCTGCTCGCGCGCTTCTTCCACCTGCACCCGGAGCCGTCGCCGCGCACCCGGGATTTGCTCGCGCGCGGGTTCTGGCGCGGCAGCCTGGTGGACAGCTTCCTCGACAGCCGGGCCCTGTCGCCGCAGGAGCTGCTGGCCGCCATCGGCCCCGACGAGGAGCAGTCCGTCCAGTCCCTGCTGGCGCAGGTGCGGCCCCTGTCCGACGAATGGCTGGCCCAGCACGCGCAGCCCGCGACGTTCGGCCTCGCGCTGCGCTCGCGGGGCATGGCCCTCAATGCCTTGTACGCGCTCCAGCCGCGGCACCTGCGCACCGGCGCCCTGCTGGAGCCATCCCAGCTCTTCAGCGACACCGACCCCGCCAGCCTCAGCCCCGTGCTCAAGTCCCTCACGGTGCAGGAGCCCGACGCCGAGCTGAAGCTGGACCCCGCGCTGTACCGCTCCTTCCTCTACACCCCCGCCAACTACCTGATGCACCCGCCCCTGCCCGGTCAGCCCCTGCTGGACGTGCTGCGGGACGAGCCCGCGCCGCCACCCGAGGTCCTCCAGAGCCAGGCCATCACCCCCGCCATGCGCGACACGCTGCGCGAGGGCGGCACGCTCGAATTCCTCATGCAGCGCATGGAGCTCATCGATAGACACATCATCGAGTTCCTGCGGGCCCGCACCCGCTACGAGGAGTCGGACCGTCCGTCCCTCCAATCGCTGGTCGTCGAGGAGGAGGACTGACTTGGAGCCCACCCGCACCACGGCCGGAATCCTCGACGTCCACCTGGGCGACGTCCACGTCGGCACGCTGACGCTGCTGGAGGACGAACGCATCGAGTTCGTCATCGCGGAGGAGTACCGCCAGCGCTACCCACGCCCGGTGCTGGGACAGATTTTCGAGGACGACCTCTCGCGCCGCCACGTCAGCCGCCTGCGCCTGCCTTCGTACTTCTCCAACCTGCTCCCGGAAGGCACGCTGCGCGAGCTCATCGCCGAACGCGAGCAGGTGGCCCGCCAGCGCGAGTTCTTCCTCATCGCGCGGCTGGGTGAGGACCTGCCCGGCGCCATCGTCGTGCGGCCCGCCAGCGTGCTGTCGCTCAGCGGAATGGAGCCGCTGGAGGAGCCCCAGCCGTCCCACGCGCCGCAGGAGCAGGAGCCGCTGCGCTTCTCGCTCGCGGGCGTGCAGCTCAAGTTCTCCATGCTGCGCCGGGACAAGGCGATGACGCTCCCGGCGGGCGGACGCGGCGGCAACTGGATTGTGAAGCTGCCGGACAACCGCTACGACCGCGTCCCGGAGAACGAGTTCTCCATGATGACGTGGGCCCGCGCCGCCGGCATCACCGTCCCCGAGGTGGCGCTGCTGGACGTGGCCGACATCCAGGGACTGCCCGAAGGCATCACCCTGCGCGAGGACGTGGCCTACGCCGTGCGCCGCTTCGACCGCCCCGAACCCGGCCGCCGGGTCCACATGGAGGACCTGACGCAGGTGCTGGGGCTGTACGCGGATGAGAAGTACAAGAAGTACAACTACGAGACGGTCGCCAACGTCATCTACAAGGTCGCCGGACTGGACGCGCTGCACGAGTTCCTGCGGCGGCTGGTGTTCATCGCCGTCATTGGCAACGGGGACGCGCACCACAAGAACTGGTCGCTGCTCTACCCGGACGGCACCCGCGCCACGCTGTCACCCGCGTACGACCTGGTGTCCACGCTCCAGTACATGCCGGCGGACACGCTCGCGCTCAACTTCGCGAAGTCGAAGCGCTTCGAGGACATCTCCCTGGGCAGCTTCGAACGGCTGGCGCGCAAGCTGGCGCTGCCCCCCAGCGACGTGCTGCCGGTGGTGACGTCCGCGGTGGAAGCGTCGCTCGACACCTGGTCCTCGCTCCACGCGCAGCTGCCCCTGCCGGAGGAGAGCCGCCGCCGCATCGAAGCCCACTGGAAGCGCGTGCCCCTGCTCCAGGGGCACTGAACCGGAGCCCGCCATGAGCGAAGACGCCTTCTTCACCGTCTATGACAACCTGCCCCGTCACGGCCCTGGCAGCGACGACTGCACCCGGGAGGCCCTGCGGCGGCTGCCTCCGCTGCCACCGCACCCGCGCGTGGTGGACCTCGGCTGTGGCGCGGGCGCGCAGACGCTGGTGCTCGCCGAGGCGCTGCGCACCCGGGTCATCGCGGTGGACCTGCACAGGCCCTTCCTCGACCAGCTCCAGGCGCGGGCGCGCGAGCGGGGCCTGGACGCACTCGTCGAAATTCAGCAGCAGGACATGGGCGCGCTGTCGCTGCCCGAGGCTTCCTTTGACCTCCTCTGGTCCGAAGGCGCCATCTACCACCTGGGCTTCGGTCCGGGACTGCGGCGCTGGCGCCCGCTGCTCGCGCCCGGCGGCCTGGCTGCCGTCACCGAATGCACCTGGCTGACCGATGAGCGCCCCGACGAAATCGCGCGCTTCTGGGGTGAGGTCTACCCCACCATGGGTACGGTTTTGGAGAACCGCGCCGCCGCGGAAGCCGCGGGCTACGAGGTGCTCGACACCTTCACCCTCCCCGCCTCCGCATGGTGGGACACCTACTACACGCCCCTGCTCCAGCGCGTCGCACACCTGCGCGCCCACGGCGACGCGTCATTGGAAGACGCGCTCTCGGCCGCCGAGCAGGAGACCCGCCTCTATCGCCAGTACGAACACACCTACGGCTACGTGTTCCATCTGCTGCGCAACCCGTCAGCGCTTTGACTCCGCGTATGAGCGGCCTCATCCATAAAATCAGGACATGCAATTTTTCCACAAATAGTGTCTATGTCCTGGAAAGCGCAAAGGCATCTACGAACACCTCGCATGCCATGACCCGGCCTTCCCCCCAAGCCGGCGTTGGCTGCGCCCTGGCAACCCAAGGGAAGCATGTCGACCGAGCAGTGGGCCCACCGCTTCTTCGAGCTGTCCACGGAGCCCTACGTCATCCTGGGCCGTGATGGCGTGTTGCTCGAAGCCAATCCTGCCTTTGGCCACCTGGTGGGCCTGTCTTTGACGTCACTGCGTGGCATGGCCTTGCAGGATTTCATCCCCATCGAAGACGCCGCCGGCCTGTTCGCGCATCTGGGTTCCACAAGCCCCACCTCGCGCACCTGTCGCTGGCGCCGGCCGGATGGGTCCTGGCTGCCTCTGTCCTGGCGCATCACCGCCGCATTGGAGTCGGAGCCGCTCTACTGCACGGTGCGGCAGGCCGAGGAGCCGTCCGCCGCGCCCTGGCCAGAGAGTGACTACCTGCCCTTCGGCCTCTACCTGGTCGACATCCGCACGCGCCGGGTCCACTACGTCAACCACCGCTTCTGCCAGCTGTGGGGCATCACCGCATTGGAAGGCGCCATCCAGCGGGGTGAGCTCTCCCATGACGAGGTGATCCACCACTGCCTCAAGGCAGGCGACGCGGCGGAGTTCCTGCGCCTGTGCGCGGCCCCGGACCAGGGCTGCGTGCCGGGCCTGGTGGAGGACGAAGCCAGGATGTCGGATGGACGCACCCTGCGGCGGCTGTCCACATCCTCCTCGGTGGCGGGGGACGCCATGCGCTACCGGATGTTCGCGTTCGAGGACGTCACCGAGAGCAAGCGCACGCAGGAGGCGCTGCGCCGTTCAGAGGAGAGCTTCCGCAGGCTCATCGACCGGGCGCCCGAAGGCATCTTCGTGCACACCCAGCGGCGCTTCATCTACGCCAACCCCACGCTGCTGCGGGCCCTGGGCTACGACGACCCGGCCGAGCTGATGGCCAAGCCCATCTGGAGCATCGTCCATCCGGATGACCTGGAGCTCGTGAAGGACCGCGTGCACACCGCGGCCGTGAAGGGCGCGCTGGCCCCGCTGCGGGAGGTCCGCTACCTGCGGCGCGACGGCACCTGGTACGACGCGGAGAGCGTGGGCATCCCCATCGAGTTCGACGGACACGAGGCCGTCGTGGTGATGGCGCGCGACATCACCGAGCGCAAGCAGGCGCAGTCGCAGCTCCTGCAGAACGACCGCATGGTGCTGGCCGGCACGCTGGCGGCGGGCGTGGGGCACGAAATCAACAACCCGCTGACCTACGTCATGGCCAACCTGGCCTCGGCCCTGGAGTCCGTGAGCCGCCTGGGCGCGGAGCTGACGCGGGCCGGAGAGCGCGGACCCAGCAGCGTGGCGTGGCCCGCGACGCTGCATGACGCGGAGGCCCTGCTGAAGGAGGCGCAAGAAGGCGCCATGCGCGTGCGCAACATCGTGCGGGACTTGAAGTTCATCTCCCGTCAGGATGAGGAGCGGCGCGAAGCGGTGGACGTGCGGCAGCCGCTGGACTTCTCCATCAACATGGCCGCCAGCCAGCTGCGTCACCGGGCGCGGCTCATCAAGAAGTACGAGTCCGTCCCCCGCGTATACGCGGACGGCTCGCGCCTGGGCCAGGTGTTCCTCAACCTGCTGGTGAACGCGGCGCAGGCCATTCCCGAAGGCAACGCCGAGGAGCACCACATCACCGTGTGGGTCCGCGCCGGTCCACCGGGCATCGTGCTGGTGGACGTGAGCGACTCCGGCTGCGGCATGACGCCCGCGGTGCTCTCCCGCGTCTTCGACCCCTTCTTCACCACCAAGCCCGTGGGCAAGGGCACGGGGCTGGGGCTGTCCATCTGCCACAGCCTCATCCGCAAGCAGGGCGGTGACATCACCGTCCGCAGCGAGCTGGGCCAGGGCACCACCTTCACCGTCACCCTGCCCACGGCGCCGGACGCCGTCCCCGCCCAGGCCGCGCCGGTGGCACCCGCGCCCCACGCCGAGCGGCGGGGGCAGGTGCTGGTGATTGACGACGAGCCCGCGGTGGGCCGCTCCCTGGCGCGCATCATCGGCATGCGGCACCGAGTGACGGTGGTGAACAATGGCGAGGACGCGCTGGCGGTGCTGACGTCGGGCGCGCCCTTCGACGCCGTCTTCTGCGACCTGATGATGCCGGGCATCTCCGGCATGGACGTCTACGAGCGCGTCCGCGAGCGCGGGGATGGCATCGCCGAGCGCTTCATCTTCATCACCGGCGGCTCGTACACCACGCGGGCCCGTCAGTTCCTGGAGCGCGTGCCGAACCTGCAGATTGAGAAGCCCTTCGACGTGGAGTCGATTCATCAAGGCCTGGGACAACTCCTGGGTGCCTCTCGTGGTAGCGAATGACGCCGGGCGTCCTCCCGGCCCAACTGTGAAAGGAGTCCTCGGGTGATTGACGGCAACTTCGTCATCGATGCGGTGACACACGCCTACAACCTCCATCCCACGAACTACCGCGCCGGCAAGTACGCCGAGTCGCTCGCGGGGCTCATCTGGGGGCTGCACAGCGGCCTGTCTGGGGACACGCACCGCGTCCCCACGTCGGAAGGCTTCCTGAAGAACTGGTCCGTGAAGGAGCTGGCGCACCTGCTCTTCGTGGAGAGCGGCGTCGACCTGGCGGTGCACCACGTGCTGCCGCTCCAGACGCTGTACCACGACGGCCTGTGCTCCTATGAGAAGACGCTGGAGATTCACCGCAACTATCCCCACCGCTTCCTGGTGTACGCGGGCGTGGACCCGCTGCGCGGCACGGCGGCGCTGGATGACTTGGAGCAGCAGTACGAAACGCTCAAGCCCAGCGGCCTGAAGCTCTACCCGGCGGCGTGGCTGGGCGACAAGTTCCGCCACACGGGCTGGCGCATGGATGACCCGACCATCGCCTTCCCGCTCTTCGAGCGGGCACAGAAGCTGGGCATCAAGAACATCGCCGTGCACAAGGGCCTGCCCATGGGCGCGGTGCCGCTGGAGCCCTACAAGGTGGATGACATCGGCGGGGCGGCGGATGCCTTCCCCGACCTGAACTTTGAAATCGTCCACGGCGGCATGGCCTTCCTGGACGAGACGGGCATGCAGCTGTCGCTGTTCCCCAACGTGTATGTGAACCTGGAAGTGACGGGCGCGCTCATCGTGAAGCGTGAACGCTGGTTCGCCGAGTCCCTGGCGGCGCTGCTGAAGTGGGCGGGCCCGGAGAAAATCATGTGGGGCTCCGGGACGGTGTTCAGCCACCCGCACCCGGCGCTGCACAAGTTCTGGCATGAGTTCCAACTGCCGGATGACCTGGTGCAGGTGGCGGGCATGCAGGTGACGCCGGACGTGAAGCGGATGATTCTGGGCGGCAACTACGCGCGCTACGCGGGCGTGGACGTGGAGTCGGTGAAGAAGAAGATCGCCAACGACAAGTTCGCCAAGCTGAGGGCGCGCGGCGACATCCAGCCGTACGGCTACCGGGAGAGCCTGTATGAGTGAGCAGGCCCTGCGCGAGCGCATCCAGGACATCCCCGACCCGTGCAGCTGCGCCACGGGCGTGCCGCTGGGCATCGGGGAGATGGGGCTGATTGAGTCGGTGAAGCGCACGGAGGGCCAGGTGACGGTGCGCCTGCACATCACCTCGCCCATGTGCATGATGGCCGCCTACTTCATGCGGGAAATCGAGCAGCGGTTGCTGACGGTGGAAGGTGTCACCGCGGTGAACGTGGAGTTCGACCACGACCTGAAGTGGACGCCGCAGGACATCGAGCCGGAGGCCCGCCAGCGGCTCGCGGCCAAACGCATCACCATGCTGGGTGGCCGCCTGCTGCCCCAGGACTCGGCGCAGCGCCGCTCCTGAGGGGTGCTGCGGCGCTGGCGGGAAGCCTCCACCCGCCAGCGCCCGGCCGCGCTAACTGTTCTCCGCGGGCGCGTGCTGCACGAGAGGAGCCGGGCTCGCCGACTCGCGCCGTTTGAGCAGGCTCCGCACGGCGACGTAGAACGCGGGCACCAGGAAGATGGCCAGGACGGTGCCTGACACCATGCCGCCGAATACGCCCGTGCCGATGGCCCGCTGCGTCTCCGCGCTCGCGCCGCTGGCCACCACCAGCGGCACCACGCCCAGGGCAAAGGCGAGTGACGTCATCAGGATGGGACGGAAGCGCAGCCGCGCCGCCTCCACCGCCGCCTGGAGCGGTGAGCGCCCCTGCTCCTCGAGCTGCTTCGCGAACTCGACGATGAGAATCGCGTTCTTCGCGGACAGGCCGATGATGGTGATGAGGCCCACCTTGAAGAAGATGTCGTTCATCAGTCCGCGTGACATCACCGCGGCCAGCGCGCCAATGAGCCCCAGCGGCACGACGAGCATGACCGACAGCGGAATCGACCAGCTCTCGTAGAGCGCCGCCAGCACCAGGAAGACGACGAGCATCGACAGCGCCAGGAGGATGGGCGCCTCCGAACCGGAGAGCCGCTCCTGGTAGGAGAGCCCCGTCCACTCCACCGCGAAGCCGGCTGGGAGTTCGCCCGCGATGCGCTCCATCTCCGCCATGGCGTCACCGCTGCTGAAGCCCGGTGCCGCCGCCCCGGCGATGCGCACGGCGGGGTAGCCGTTGTAGCGGACCAGCTGCATGGGTCCCCGCTCCCAGACGGGCTCGGCCACCGAGGACAGGGGCACCATCTGCCCGCGCGCGTTGCGCACGGGGAGCTTGAGCACGTCCTCCACCTGCATGCGGGACTCCGCGCGCGCCTGCAGGATGATTTGCTGCATGTAGCCCTTGTTGGGGAAGTCGTTGACGTACGTCGACCCCAGCGCGGTGGAGATGACCGAGTTGATTTCCGCGAACGACACACCGAGCGCCGCCGCGCGCTCGCGGTCCACCTGGATTCGCACCGTCGAGCCGTCCGGCAACCCCTCCTGATAAGGGAAGGCGATGACCGGACTGTCCGAGGCGCGCCGGAGGACGTGGTTCATGGCGTCGTTGAGCGCCTTCGGGCCGTGTCCGGAACGGTCCTCCAGCCGCATGGCGAAGCCCGCGCTGTTGCCGAGCCCGTCCACCGCGGGCGGCAGCACGTTGATGACCATGCCCTCCCGCGGAGAGGCGAAGCGCGCGTTGGCGGCGGCGACCTCACCCGCCGCCGTCTCCCCCTGGCGCTCGTCCCAGTCGCGCATCATCACGAACATGAGGCCGGCGTTCGCCCCCGAGCCGAAGAAGCCGAAGCCCTGGATGGTCAGCACGTCCTGGATGCCCTCGCGCTCGCTCAAGAAGGCCTCCAGCTCCCCGAGCACGCTGTTCGTCCGCTCGGCCGTGGCGTCCGACGGGAGCTGCACCGAGACGTTGAGGAACCCCTGGTCCTCCTCCGGGAAGAAGGCGCCCGGCAGCCGCCAGAACGCCAGGGCGACCATGGCGACCACCACGGCATACGCGAAGAACGCCCGACCCAGGCGTCCGACAATGGCCCGGGTCCAGTTCGCATAGCGCCCCGTCACCCGCTCCAGGAGCCGGTTGAACCCGCCGAAGAAGCCGCGGCGCTTCCCCGCGTGGCCGGGCTCCACCGGGCGCAGCAGCGTCGCGCAGAGCGCCGGGGTGAGCGTGAGCGCGAGGAACGCGGAGAAGAGAATCGACACGGCCATCGCCAGGCTGAACTGGCGGTAGATGGTGCCGACGGAGCCCGTGGCGAACGCCATGGGGATGAACACGGACGTGAGCACCAGGGTGATGCCGATGACGGCGCCCGTGATTTCCTTCATCGCCTTCTTCGTGGCCTCGAGGGGAGAAAGCCCCTCCTCCGCCATGAGGCGCTCGACGTTCTCGACCACGACGATGGCGTCATCGACGATGATGCCAATCGCCAGCACCATGCCGAACATCGTCAGGACGTTGATGGAGAACCCCGACGCCAGCATCACCGCGAAGGTCCCCAGCAGCGCGATGGGCGCGACGATGGCGGGAATCAGCGTGTAACGCACGCTCTGCAGGAAGAGATACATCACCGCGAAGACGAGCAGCATCGCCTCGAAGAAGGTCTGGACGACCTTCTGGATGGAGACGCGCACGAACGGCGCCGCGTCGTACGGAATCGTGTACTCGACGCCCGCGGGGAAGGCCCGGGAGAGGTCCGCCATCCGCTCGCGGATGCGCTCGGAGGTATCGAGCGCGTTCGCCCCCGGGGCCAGCTGCACGCCGAACGTGGCGGCGTTCTTCCCATTCTGCCGGGTGGACGAGGCGTAGCTCTGGGGCCCCAGCTCCACCTTGGCGAGCTCCTTGAGCAGCACGTTTGAGCCATCCGGATGGGCCCGGATGATGACGCGCTCGAAGTCCGCGACGTCCAGGAGCTGCCCCTGGAGCATCAGGGGGGTGGTGACGCGCTGGCCTGGAACCGCGGGCATGTCCCCCAGCCGTCCGGGAGAAGCCTCCGCGTTCTGTGCGCGAATCGCCGCCGCGACCTCATCCACGGAGATTCCGTGCGAGATGAGCCGCTCCGGGTCCAACCAGACGCGCAGCGCGCGGGCTGGCGTGAAGAGCTGGACGCGCCCCACGCCGGGCACGCGGCGCAGGTCCTCGACCACGTTGCGGCTCAGGAAGTCCCCCAGTTCGGCCTCGTCGTAGCGACCGTCGCTCGACACGAGCGTGGAGAAGAGCAGGAAGTTGGTGGTGGTCGTCTCCACCTGGAGCCCGAGCTGCCGGACCATCTGCGGCAGCCGCGATTCGACGGTCTTCAGGCGGTTCTGGATGTCGACCTGCGCCAGGTCCGGGTCCGTTCCGGGCGCGAACGTCACCACGATTTGCGCGATGCCCGACGTGTCGCTCGACGACTCGAAGTACAGGATGTTCTTCACGCCGGACAGGCCGCGCTCAATCAACGACACGACGCTGTCGTTCATCGCGGCCGGCGTGGCGCCGGGATAGGTGGCGGTAATCGTCACGCTCGGCGGCGCGATGGACGGGTAGCGCTCGATGGGGAGCCGGGGGATGGAGATGGCTCCGGCGAGCACGATGAAGATGGCAATCACCCAGGCGAAGACCGGGCGTTCAATGAAGAATCTTGGCACGGCTCACTCCAGGTTCAGCGCGAGGCCGGGGCGTGCTGCCACTCGGCGGGGGTGACCTGCTGGCCTGGCGCAAGACGGTCCTGCCCCTCGACCACGATACGCTCTCCGGCGGAGAGTCCCTCCTCCACCAGGTAGCGTCCGCTGACGATGCGTCCGGCGCGGACGTTGCGCGCCTCCGCGGTGTTGTCCTCTCGGACGATGAAGACCTGCGCCTGCCCCTGCGCGTCGTGAAGCACGGCCTGCTGGGGAACGAGGAGCGCACCGGCCACCTCTCCGAGCACGACGCGCGCCTTCACGAACATGCCCGGCAGGAGCTTGCGCTGCGTGTTGGGGACCAGGGCGCGCACCGTGAGCTCGCCGGACCCGGGGTCGACCGAGATGTCCGAGAACTGAACGCGGCCTCGCTCCGGATAGGGCGTCCCCGTCGAGGAGAGCACGATGACCTCCGCCCCCGCTTCCCCGTCACCGCGCTGGAGTGACTGCAAGCCCGCCGCGCGCTCCACGGGTGACTTGATGTCGACGAAGACGCGGTCAATCTGCTGGATGACGCTCAGCGGCGTGGCATCCGCGGGGCCGACGAGCGCGCCCTCGTTGACCTGGGAGATGCCGATGTGCCCCGCGATGGGGGCGGTAATCGTGGCGTAGTCCAGGTCGACGCGGGCCCTGTCCAGCGCCGCGCGGGCGCGCGCCACCTCCGCGTTCGCGATGGCGAGCGCGGCCCGGGCGTCATCGTGCGCCTGCTGGGTGCTCGCGCCTTTCTCGAAGAGGGACTGGATGCGCCTCGCATGCAGCTCCGCCTGCATCCGCCCGGCCTCACTGGCCGCATGGGCCGCCGCCGCGCCTTCCACGTTCGCGCGGAACACCGCCGCTTCCAGTTGGTAGAGCGGCTGCCCCTTCTGGACCGTGTCTCCTTCGGAGAAGCGCCGGCTGCGCACGAGCCCGCCCACCTGCGGGCGGACTTCCGCGACCCGGAACGCGGAGACTCGCGCGGGGAATTCGTCGTGAAGGACAACGGCCTCCCCTTGCACCTTCAGCGTGGACACCTTCTGGACCGGCGGTGCGAAGGCGGCTTCTTCCTGCTTGCCGTCACAGGCGAGCAGCGGGAGCAGCGTCCATGCAAGCAGAAGACGCTTCGAGCGTTGGAGAGGCATTGTCGTCTGGCGAGGAAAACGTCGAGGAACACGCAAAACCATACTTTTCACACAGCACCGCGCCCTGGTCCGCCAGCAGCCAGGGAATGAAGCGTCACCTGCGCCCGAGCAGATGACATGACGAAGGGGGCATCTCGAGACACAAGCCCGTCACTGACGGCCCCCTCACGGGAGCCCCTGACAAATGAATTCTTGGCCGGGGTATTAGCTGGAGACAGACACACACTGACGGCGAGGAGCGCCTACTCCCGGGTGAGCTCCTCGAGCCTTCGGATGACGGCGGCTCTCACTTCAGGCTTGATTCCCTGGTCCTCGAGCAGGTCCGCGAACCACAGGCCGCCGGTCGCGAGCCTGCAGATGACGGATTTGAGGGCCTGAAAAGGCCTCGTTTCAGACATTTACGCCCGGCGGGCTCTCCAGACGCTCAAGCGCGAGGCTGCTGGAACGGCGCCATCTGGGCCGCCAGGGCGCGCTGGAACGCGGGCCGGGCCTCACAGCGTTCCTTGTACGCCTTCAGCGTGGGAAAGCCGTCGAGCACGTCCGTGTGCCGGAGGATGCGGAGCACCGTCACCATCATCAGGTCGCCCGCCGTGAAGCGGTCCTCCAGGTACTCGCGCTCACCCAGATGCGCCGCGAGTTCTCCCAGACGCGCCTTCAGCGACTCCACCACGCCCGGCCTGCGCAGCTTCGCCCACTCCTCCTGGGCGAAGAACAGGTCCACCTCGGCGAGCGGCTGAATCGCGATTTCGATGGAGTTGAGCGCCGCGAAGAGCCACGTCACCGCGCGAGCCCTGCCCGCCGCGTCCGCCGGCAGCAGCGCCTCACACTTGTTGGCGATGTGGAGCACGATGGCGCCTGATTCAAAGAGGACGAGGCCGTCCTCCTCCAGCACCGGCACCTGGCCGAAGGGCTGGAGCTTGCGGTAGTCGGGCGAGGCCTGGACTTTGTTGTCGATGAGCTTCACCTGATACGGCAACCCCGCCTCCTCGAGCGCCCACCGCACCCGGAGGTCCCGCACCAGGCCCTGTGCGAACGGCGGAACCCACTTGAACGCGCTGACGGTCATCATCGTGATGTCTCCTGGTCGGTGAGCAGTTTGCGCGCGCCGAAGCGCGTCATCCGCCGCAGCGCTCTCAAGCATGCGACCCGGGCTCCGTCAACGCGGTAACGGTCCTCGGGGTGTCTCCTCTGGCAGTGCCGCGGGCGCTCGCTCCCACACCCGCCGCACCAGCTCCGGAAACACCTTGGACACCTTGTCCAGCAGGTAGTCGCCGTACGTCCCCTGGAAGGCGTGGACGCTGGCACCATCCCAGCGGCGGGCGCGGTCCTCATCGACGTCAGCGCCCGCGCCGCGTGGCAGGGGGTGGACCTCGGCGGCGAAGTCCGGGTCGAAGAAGAGTGGGAAGGACAGCCTGTCCTTGCCGCTCACGTTCTTCACCCGGTGCGGCGTGGAGCGGTACCACCCGCCTGTCATCCGGTCGAGCATGTCGCCGATGTTGCACACCAGCGTCCCGGGCAGCGGCGGTGCCTCCACCCAGCCGCGCGGCGTCTTCACCTGCAACCCGCCGTTGTCGTCCTGGGCCAGCAGCGTGAGCAGCCCGTAATCGGTGTGCTCGCCCACGCCCCAGCTTTCGTCCTCGTGCTGGGGCTCCGCGGGGTAATGGAAGATGCGGAAGAGCACCGTCGGGTCCGCCGTGTAGTGCCGCCGGAAGTAGTCCGTGTCCAGGCCCAGGCTCAGCGCCATGCCCTC
The DNA here is from genome assembly GCF_900101905.1 of Myxococcus virescens. NCBI lineage: Bacteria > Pseudomonadati > Myxococcota > Myxococcia > Myxococcales > Myxococcaceae > Myxococcus > Myxococcus virescens. Next base: position 246,854 of record NZ_FNAJ01000006.1, read on the forward strand.
CATCAGCGCATGCGCGGCGCGCGTGCAGGCCGCCACGTAGTCGAGCACCGCCGCGCGCAGCTCCGGCACCTCCGCGGGCCACAGGTTGGCGCCGTGCAACGGCCAGCCGGCCTTGACGCGCGGGTGCTCGCTTCCAAGCTCCGTGCCCAGATACAACCCCTCCTTCCGGTCCGGACGCCCTGAGGTCAGCTCCCCCCCGAGTGGAAACCAGCCTCGCCACGCGACACCGCCCATCGACATGGCGATGGCCTCCTTCGCCACCCGGGGCAGCGCGAAGAAGCGGTGGCTCTCCCGCTCCAGCCGCGCGAGCACCTCGCCGGACACGCCGTGGCCCGTCACGTAGAAGAAGCCGCTGTCGCGACAGGCCTGCTCGATTTCACGCGCGACGCGCGCACGCTCGGTGACGCGGGATGCATCGAACAGTGACGCCATGTCGATGACGGGCAAGCCGCCCCGTGCGGAATCCGGACCTGTCATTCCCGGGAGCCTACACAGGTCTGGACCCCGGCAGGGCGCGGGGCGAGAGTCCGCCCGCCTCCATGACGATGCATTCTCCTCCGGAAGCTCCCCACACCCCGTTGTCCACCGGGCTCGTGTGGCTGATGGCCGCCGCTTCGGGCGCCACCGTCGCGAACCTCTATTACAACCAGCCGCTGCTGGGAGACATCGGCGCGGCCCTGGGGGCCTCGGGGAGCGCGCTGGGGCTGGTGCCCATGCTGACGCAGGTGGGCTACGCGGTGGGGATGCTCTTCATCGTCCCGCTGGGCGACAGCCTGGAGCGGCGGCGGGTCATCGTCACCATGAACACGCTGGTGGCACTGGCGCTCGTTGGCGTGGCCCTCGCGCCGACGCTGCACTGGATGGTGGCCGCGAGCTTCGTCGTGGGCGTCACCACCATCATTCCCCAGCTCCTCGTCCCCTTCGCGGCGCACCTGGCGCCCGCCGCGCAGCGAGGCCGGGTGGTGGGCACCGTCATGAGCGGTGTGCTGATGGGCATCCTCCTGTCCCGGACGGCGGCGGGCTTCGTCGGGACGCACCTGGGATGGCGCACCATGTTCTGGATTGCGGCGGGGCTGATGCTCGCGCTGGCCGGCGTGCTCCGCTTCACGCTGCCGTCCCAGCCGCCCATGGCCTCCATGCCGTATCCGCAACTGTTGCGCTCGCTCATCCACCTGGCGCGCACCGAGCCCGTGCTGCGGCTGCACGCGGTGCTGGGCGCGCTCAGCTTCGGCGCGTTCAGCGTGTTCTGGTCCACGCTGGCGCTGTACCTCCAGAGCCTGCCGCAGAAGTACGACGCGCAGGTCGCGGGGCTGTTCGGCGTCGTGGGCGTGGCGGGCGCCGCCGTGGCCCCGCTGGTGGGCCGCCATGCCGACAAGCGCGGGGACCGGCGCATCAACGGAGCGGCCATCGTCGTGTTGCTGCTGTCGTTCGTCGTGATGTGGCCCCTGGGACGCTGGCTTTGGGGCATCGCGCTGGGCGTGGTGCTGCTCGATTTGGGCGTCCAGGCGAACCAGATTTCCAATCAGACGCGGGTGTACTCGCTGCGTCCGGAGGCCCGCAGCCGGCTGAACACGCTCTACATGGTGACGTACTTCGCGGGCGGCGCCGCGGGCTCGTGGCTGGGGACCTTCGCCTGGACGCACTGGGGATGGGGCGGGGTGTGCGCCTCCGGCGCCGCGCTGTGTGTCGTGGCCCTGTTGGTGCTCAAGCGAGGGCCGAAGGGCGGCGCGCCTGAAGCGGCGGAGGCCTGACGCTCCGCCGCTCGAGCCAGGCCGAATCGCTCAGGAAGCCTTCTCCGCCGCCAGCGACACCAGGAGCTGCTTCGCCTTCACCTGGCTGCCCACGGACACGTTGAGCTCCGCGACGGTGCCCGTGACGTCCGCCACCACCTGGAACTCCATCTTCATGGCCTCCAGCACCAGCAGGACGTCCCCGGGCTTCACCGCCGCGCCCACCTGTGTGTCCACGCGCAGGATGCGCCCGTCCATCGGCGCCGCCAGCCGTCCGCTGCCCACGCCATCCGACTTCGACGGTGGACGGAACGTTACGTCCGTCACGGCGTGCGCGCCCGAGCCCAGGTCCAGCCACAGCGTGTCTCCGTCCCGCAGGTAGCGTGCGCGGCCCCGCGTCCCGGCGCAGGAGAAGTCGAGCACGCCCGCGGACAGCCCCCACACGGACACGTCGAACGACGAATCCCCCGTGTCCACCTCGTACCCTTCCGCGGACACGGGCTGGACGGTGACGGACGCTTCCGCGCCACGGCTCGCGAGCTTCATCCGCACGGGGTGGCGGTGGGACGTGTTCCAGTTCAGCAGGGACACATCCAGTCCCGCCGTGTCCGCCAGCTTCAGGCCTTCGTCGTGGAAGAGCAGCGCCGCCGCCAGCGCCCTCGCCTTCGCGTCCGTCTGGTACAGCGCTTCCACCTCCGTCGCAGGCGCGTGCTTCGCGATGAACGCCGTGTCGTACTCCCCCGAGCGGAACGCCGCGTGCTCCAGCACGTACAGCAGCAGGTTCTTGTTGGTGGTGACGCCGAACACCGTCAGCTCGCGCAGCGCCTCCACCAGCCGCCGGCGCGCCGTCTCCCGGTCCGGGCCGTGCGCAATCACCTTCGCCTGCATGGAGTCATAGAAGGGCGGAATCTCCTGCCCCTCCCGCACGCCGTGGTCGATGCGCACGCCCTCGCGCACCGGCAGCCTCCACGTCAGCAGCCGCCCGGCCTGGGGCGCGTAGCCCTTCGCCGGGTCCTCCGCGCAGAGGCGGACCTCGATGGCATGCCCCGACGCGGAAATCGCCTCCTGCGTCCGGGGCAGCTTCTCCCCTGCCGCCACGCGGAGCTGCCACTCCACCAAATCCAACCCGGTAATCAGCTCCGTCACCGGGTGCTCCACCTGGAGGCGCGTGTTCATCTCCATGAAGTAGAAGTCACCGCTCGGCGCGAGGAGGAACTCGAGGGTCCCCGCTCCCCGGTAGCCAATGGCCCGAGCCGCCGCCACCGCCACCTCGCCCATGCGCGCGCGCAGCGCCGGGCTCACCGCCGGTGACGGACTCTCCTCCACGATTTTCTGGTGCCGGCGCTGCACCGAGCAGTCCCGCTCGCCCAGGTGCACCACGTTGCCGTGCGTATCCGCGAAGACCTGGACCTCCACGTGCCGCGCGTCGATGACGGCCTTCTCCAGGATGAGCTCGCCGCTCCCGAAGGCATTCGTCGCCTCCGAGCGCGCCGCGCGCAGGGCCGCGCGAAGCTGCGACGCCTCGTGCACCAGCCGCATGCCGCGCCCGCCGCCACCCGCCGCCGCCTTGACCATCAGCGGGAAGCCGATGCGCTCGCCCTCCAGCGCCAGCGCCTCATCATCCAGGTCGGACGCCTCGTAGCCAGGAATGCAGGGCACGCCCGCCGCCATCATGCGCAGCTTCGCCTGACGCTTGTTGCCCATCAGGGTGATGGCCTCGGGCTCCGGGCCGATGAACACCAGGCCCGCGTCGCGGCAAGCGCGCGCGAAGTCCGCGTTCTCCGACAAGAAGCCGTAGCCCGGGTGGATGGCCTCCGCGCCGGACGTCTTCGCCGCTTCCAGAATCTTCCCGATGACGAGGTAGGACTCCTTCGCCGGAGACGGCCCAATGGCCACCGCCTCGTCCGCCGCCAGCACGTGCGGCGCGCCGCGGTCCGCCTCGGAGAACACCGCCACGGTGCGGTAGCCCAGCCGCTGGCAGGTGCGAATCACCCGGACGGCAATCTCGCCGCGGTTCGCGATGAGGACCTTTTTGAAGCGCTCCATCGTGTCCGCTCCTCTCACAGCCGCGCGACGCCGAACGTGTTGGGATGGACCTGCCGCCGCTTCGCCTCACGGCACACCGACAGCGCGAACCCGAGCACCCGCCGCGTGTCCCGCGGGTCGATGAGCCCGTCGTCGAACATCCGCGCGCTGCAGTTGAACGGATGCGACTCCTTGTCGAACTGGTCGATGATGGGCTGGCAGAACGCCTTGAGCTGCTCCTCGTCCACCACCTGCCCCTGCCGGGCCAGCTTCTCTCCGAAGACGATGGACATCACCTTCGCCGCCTGCTCGCCGCCCATGACGGCGGTGCGCGAGTTGGGCCACCCGAAGATGAAGCGCGGGTGGAACGGACGGCCGCACATGCCGTAGTTGCCCGCGCCGAACGCGCCGCCAATCAGCACCGTGAGCTGCGGCACCGTCGCGTTGGCCACGGCCTGAATCATCTTCGCGCCGTGCTTCACGATGCCCCCCTGCTCCGGCTGCGTGCCCACGAGGTAGCCCGTGGTGTTCTGCAGGTAGAGGATGGGCGTGTCCTTCTGGCAGCACAGCTGGATGAACTGCGCCGCCTTCGTCGCGCCCTGGGGCGAAATCGGCCCGTTGTTTCCGATGATGCCCAGCGGGTGGCCGTACAGGTTCGCCCAGCCACAAACGGTGTGCGCGTCGTACTCGTCCTTGAAGCCGGTGAACTCCGAGCCGTCCACGATGCGCGCGATGACCTCGCGGCAATCGTAGGGTTTGCGGTAGTCCACGGGCACGGCGCCGCAGAGCTCGTCGGGCGAGTACACGGGCTCGGCATAGGCGGGGCGCTCGGTGGGCGGGAGCTGCGCGTTCCACCCGAGCTTCGCCACGATTTCGCGGGCCATGCGGATGGCGTCCGCGTCGTCCTCCGCCAGGTAGTCCGCGGTGCCCGCCACCGTGGCGTGCATCTGGGCGCCGCCCAGCTCCTCATCCGTGGCGACTTCCCCCGTGGCCGCCTTGAGCAGCGGCGGGCCCGCGAGGAACACCTTCGCCTTCTTCTTCACCATCACCACGTAGTCGGACAGGCCCGGCAGGTACGCGCCGCCCGCCGTGCTTGAGCCGTGCACCACTGTCACCTGGGGGATGCCCGCCGCCGACAGCCGCGCCTGGTTGTAGAAGGTCTCCCCACCCGGGATGAAGATTTCCTGCTGGTACATCAGGTTGGCGCCGCCGCTCTCCACCAGCGACACCATGGGCAGCTTGTTCTCCAGCGCCAATGCCTGCGCGCGCAGCGCCTTCTGCACGCCCCACGGCGACGCGGTGCCGCCCTTGATGGCGGAGTTGTTCACGAAGACGATGCACCGCACCCCGGACACGTAGCCGATGCCGATAATGCTGTTGCCGCCCGCCAGCGAGCCGTCACTGTCGTCGTGGTAGCCATAGCCACACAGCGTGGACAGCTCCAGGAAGGGCGAGCCCCGGTCGAGCAGCAGCATCAGCCGCTCCCGAGGCAGGAGCTGCCCACGCTTGTGGAACTTCTCCTTCGCCTGGTTCTCCGTGTTGCGGACCTTCGCCTCGATGGCGCGCAGCTCCGATACGCGGGCCAGCATGTCCGCGCGGTTCGCCTTGAAGGATTCGGAGCCCGGGTCGATTCGCGAGGTGATGCGTGGCATCGGTCTACTCCTGTCCTTCGCGCAGCAGCGCCTCGGGAATGTCCATGTGCCGCGAGCGCAGCCACTCGCCCAGCGCCTTGCCCTGCGGGTCAAAGCGGGTGGACGAGGAGACGCCCTCCCCCAACAAGCCATCGACGACGAAGTTCAGCCCCCGCAGGTTGGGGAAGATGTGCCGCTCGATGCGCAGCGGCGCGGCCTCCGGGAGCAGCTCGCGCAGCTTCTCTTCCGTGAGCGCATGCGCCAGCCACCGCCAGGCCGCGTCCGTGCGCGCCCAGACGCCGATGTTCGCCGTGCCGCCCTTGTCACCACTGCGCGCGGCGACGATGCATCCTAGCGGAACCCGGCGCGTGGGGCCGCCCGGCACTGGCGACGGCAGCGGCGGCGGCTCCACGGGCTCCAGCGAGCGCGTCTCGCCGGGAGGCGTGATGGCGGTGCGCGTTCCATCCTCGAGGACGGCGACATGCTCCACACGCCCCGCTTCGACATAGGCGGGCGTGTAGACGCCATACGGCGCGCCGTCGGAGGGAGGCGCCGTCATCGTGAAGCCGGGATAGCTGCCCAGCGCCAGCTCCACCGCCGCGCCGCTGAAGGCCCGGCCCACCACCTTCGCGTCGGCGTCCTTCACCACCACGCGAAGGAAGGCGGCGGCCTGCTCCTCGGTGGCCGCGTCCTCGCGGTCCGTCCGCGTCAGCATCCACTGGAGTTCCGTCGGCTTGCGCGTCAGCGCCGCCTCCAGTTGCTCGCGCACCAGTCTCGCCTTCTCCTCGATGTCCAGCCCCACCAGGATGAACGTCGCCTCGTTCCGGTACCCCCCCAGGTTGTTGAGGCACACCTTCATCGTGGGCGGTGGCGGCTCGCCGCGCACGCCGGAGATGCGGACGCGGTCCTTGCCGTGTGACGCCAGGGCAATGGTGTCGAAGCGCGCCGTGGCGTCCGGGCCCGCGTACCGCGCCCCGGTGATTTCATAGACGAGCTGCGCCAGCACCGTGTCCACCGTCACCGCGCCACCCGTGCCCGCGTGCTTGGTGATGACGCTGCTGCCGTCCTCGTACAGCTCCGCCAGCGGGAAGCCGGGGCGCCGCGCGTCCAGCTCCGTGAAGAAGGAGAAGTTGCCGCCCGTGGCCTGCGTGCCGCACTCCAGGACGTGGCCGGCGACCATGGCCCCCGCCAACCGGTCCCAGTCATCCACCTTCCAGCCGAAGTGCGCCGCCGCCGGGCCCACCACCAACGAGGCATCCGTCACCCGTCCCGTGACGACGATGTCCGCCCCCGCGCGCAGGCACGCGGCGATGCCCCACCCACCCAGGTACGCGTTCGCGGTGAGCGGCGAGCCCAGGCCCAGCGCGTCCGCCCGCGCGGAGAGGTCATCTCCCTCCACGTGCGCCACTCGCACCTTCACGCCCAGCTTCGCGGCCACTTCGCGCAGGGCGGCGGCCAGCCCCGCGGGGTTCAACCCTCCCGCGTTGGTGACGACCTTGACCTTCTTCTCCACCACCAACGCCAGGCACTGCTCCATCTGCCTCAGGAACGTCTTGGCATAGCCGGTGGACGGGTCCTTCATCCGGTCCCGGCCCAGTATCAGCATCGTCAGCTCGGCCAGGTAGTCGCCAGTCAGGACGTCGAGCTGGCCGCCTTCGAGCATCTCCCGGACCGCCGAGAAGCGGTCTCCATAGAAGCCCGAGGCATTGCCGACACGCAGGGGGGACGCAGGCATGAGCTCTCCACTCGGCAGCAACGAAAGACGCGTAAGTCTGGGCAGGCGGGTCTAAAAAAGCAAGCGTGCTTGCTTTTTTAACCCTTGGCTCGCATCCTGGCCGGGTGAGTGAGGCATCCGGTACGCCCGGCAGGCAGGAGCAGGAGCGCAGCCGCGTCACGCGCCAGCGTCTGATGGAGGCGGCCATTGGCGCGCTCTCCGAGCTGGGGTGGGCGGGCGCGACGATGACTGTGATTGCCGAGCGAGCGGGCGTGTCCCGGGGCGCCTGTCAGCACCACTTCCCCACCCGCGCCGACCTGGTGGCCGCCGCCGTGGAGTATGTGGGGCACCAGCAGGTGGAGGCCGTGCTCCGCAAGGCCGCCCAGTTGCCGGCCGACGCTCGCCGCACGGAGGCCATCCTCCACATGCTGGCCGGCATCTACCTCAGCCCTGTCTTCACCGCCGCGGTGCAGCTCTGGGTGGCCGCCGTGGCGGACGCGGAGCTGCGCGCGCAGTTGGCCCCGCTGGAGGCCCGCGTGGGGCGGGAGTTCCACCGGCTGACGGTGCAGCTGCTCGGCGTGGATGACAGCGTCGCGGAGGTGCGCGAGCTGATTCAGGGAACGCTCGACCTCATCCGGGGACTCGCGCTGGCCAATCTGCTGAGGGATGACAGCGCGCGCAGGAAGAAGGTCCTCCACCGTTGGGCGCTCACGCTGGACGAGGCCCTGAGCGCCCGGCGCACCCGCAGAGGCTGAGGACCACGGGTTTCATGAACGACCTCCACATCAGGAGCTGACCATGGGTTACCGCTCTCTCTTCGCACCGGGCTGTTTCAGCAACCGCACCATCATCGTCACCGGCGGCGGCAGTGGCATTGGCCGCTGCACCGCGCACGAGCTGGCCGCGCTGGGCGCCAACGTCGTCCTGGTGGGCCGCAAGCCCGACAAGCTGGAGGCTGTCGCGCGGGAAATCCAGGAGGACGGCGGCAAGGTGTCCTTCGAGGTGCTCGACATCCGCGACGAGGAGGGCGTGAAGGCCACCGTGGCGCGCATCATCGCCGCGCACGGCCCCATCCACGGCCTGGTCAACAACGCGGGCGGGCAGTTCCCCTCGCCGCTGTCGGCCATCTCCAAGAAGGGCTTTGACGCGGTGGTGTCCACCAACCTCACCGGCGGCTTCCTGATGGCGCGGGAAGTCTATCTCCAATCCATGAGCAGCCACGGGGGCGCCATCGTCAACATGCTCGCGGACTCGTGGGGCGGCATGCCGGGCATGGGGCACTCCGGCGCGGCGCGCATGGGCATGCTCAACCTGACGCAGACGGCCGCCGTGGAGTGGGCCGCGTCGGGCGTGCGCGTGAATGCCGTGGCGCCCGGCTGGGTGGCCTCCAGCGGCATGGATAGCTACAAGGACGAGGGCGTGCGGGCGATGATTCCCCTCCTCAAGAAGGAGGTGCCGCTCCAGCGGCTCGCCACCGAGTCCGAGGTGAGCGCCGCCATCGTCTTCCTGCTCACCGACGCCGCGGCCTTCATCACCGGCGACGTCATCAAGATTGATGGTGGCGCGTCGTGCAACACCAAGATTTTCCCGCTGGAGGAGACCACCGCCTCCAAGCCCTACGAGGGCTTCCACCGCGCGTCGGCGCCGCGCATCCTCGGGGGTGAGTCGAAGGAGTAGGAACGACACCCCGCTTCCGCCAACGTCGCGCGGAAGCGGGGCGCCGCCAGCTCAGAGGCCGTCCGGGTAGCAGAAGCCGTAGGTGCGGTCGTAGCCGCCACCCGCGAGCGGGTAGGACACGTAGCCCAGCTCCTCACCCGGGCCACAGTCCGAGCGAGCACGGGTGTAGGGGAAGCAGGTGCCGCGGCCCGTGCCGTTCAGGTCGAGGCACACGCCGCGCGCGCCCTCGGCGCCGCAGAACTCCGCGTAGCCCAGGGTGCACTCCTCGCCGATGAGGGCCGGGTCGAAGTCGAAGCCACTGGCCACCTGCACGGCCTGCTCCTGGCACAGTCCCTGGACGCCGCACACGGTGCCCGTGGGGCAGCCCGGGTCGGCGGCCATGAAGTCACACGTGGCCATGCACGTGCTCGACGAACCCCAGGCCGTCGTACAGGCGTAGCCCTCCGCGCAATCCGTGGCCGCCAGTTCGTACTCGCTGGTGGGCGCCGTGTACGTGCACGCCTCGCCGTGCGTCTTGGTTCCGAGCGACCGCTCCAGCGTGCCGTCATCCGCGGCGCGGTTGGTGGCCACGCAGGTGTGGCCGGGGATGTTCGCCGTCAGCGAGCCCTCGCGAGGGTCACACCCGCCGTTGCGGGCGGTGTTCCACGTCGCGAAACGAATCCACCGGCACTCGCCGCCCGCCACCGGCACGGTGCCGGTGTAGGGCGCGTACAGCGGCGGCGCGGCCACGGACTGGCGCAGCGTCACGTTGGCCAGGGCGCCAATCGTCTGCTGCGGTGTCACCTTGAGCGCGAGCAGCAGCGTGCCCGACTCCGCCACGAAGGTCTTCGCCGTGGAGGTACCGGCGTCCTGGACACCCCAGACACACTGTTCACACGTGAAGAGGTTGGTACCTCCAGCCGCCAGGTCATAGGCGCCCGGCGCCGTATTCACATCCAGCCGGATGCGGGCGACGTCCGCCACCGCCGGGTCGCCCTGGTCGGAGAACGAGCCGACGTAGGTCGGCTGCGGGCCATACTGCACCGGCGTCCGCTCGATGCCGTTCGTCAGCTCGCCCATCGTGATTTCGGTACACCCGGCGGGCGGCGACAGCAGCGCCGCCTGCTCCTCCGCGGCGCGCAGCGTCTCCTGCTCAGCGGCAGGAGGCGGGGGGTCCACCGGCTTCTCCGGCGCACCACAGCCCACCACCGCGGTCAGCAATGCCACACTCCAGCGCCACCCACCTGCAAATGCAACTCCAGAACGTCGATTCGCCATGAGGTCCCGTCCAGTTGCCATCCCGGCCATTCGGCTTGCCTCGATTGATTCAAGGCAAAGTTAGAATTAGCCGTAGGGTCTGACATCGAACAACTGCTGCTCCCGTGTTCCTGGTCCCTGCATTCACCTGACGGGACCTATGGCCGGAAGCGCACGACGCTCACGTCGAGAGCGCCAGCTTCCACACCCAGGACCTGGCGCATCAGTTCCAGCGCGCGCGCTTCATCAAAGCTGCCGGAGCCCGCGCCAATGACGGGGAAGGCGACGGAGCGCAAACCCTGCTCGCGGGCCTTCGCCAGGGCATTGCGGACCGAGTCCTGGATGGAGCGCTCCGAGGCGCGCCAGCGCATGTCGATGCCCGCCACGTGGATGATGGCTTTGAATGGCAACCGCCCGGCGGAGGTCACCACCGCCGAGCCCAGGGGCATGGGGCCTGCCTTTGCCACCTCGCGGAAGGGCCCGACCCCGCCCCGGCGCTTGATGGCGCCGGACACCCCCTGCGGCAACAGCAGCCACCAGGGGATGATGTTCCGGTTCCAGGCATTGACGATGGCCTCCACCGGCTGGTCCAGCAAATCCCCTTCGACGACAGAGACGGGCATGGCGCGGACTCTAGCGCCAGCCCGCCTCGGGTGGGGGTGCCTGGGGGCTCAGTCGCACGCGTGCGTGTGCGTGTGCTCCGTGGCCTTCGGGCTCCAGCCTTCGTTCCCGTCCTTCTCGAAGAAGAACTTCGCGCGCGGGCGCTGGCGCGTCCCCACCTCGTTGAGCGTGGCCGCGTCGTACAGGCGCCCGTTCACCATGGTGTAGCGCACCGAGCGGCTGTGCTTGAGGTCCTGCAAGGGATTGCCATCCAGCACGATGAGGTCCGCCAGCTTGCCCTCTTCCAGCGAGCCAATCTCCCCGTCCAGGCCCAGATAGCGCGCCCCGCTCAGCGTCGCCGAGCGCAGCGCCTGGAGCGGCTTCATGCCGCCATGGCCGAACATCCAGAGCTCCCAGTGCGCCGCCAGGCCTTCACGCTGGCCGTGCGCGCCCAACTGCACGCTCACGCCCGCGTCACTCAGCTCGCGCGCCACGGTGGCGGCAGAGAAGTGGTTGAACTCGTCGTCCGGCACATGCATGGACGGCCGGCGGCTGCGCGAATCCACCACCCGGCGCGGGACGAAGGACAACAGGCGCTCGTCCTCCCACACGTTCGTCTTCTGGTACCAGTAGTTCTCACCCCAGACGCCGCCGTAGGCCACGCCCAGCGTCGGCGTGTAGCCGGTGCCGCTCTTGCCCCACAGCTGCTTCACGTCCGCGTAGATGCGCGCCACCGGAATCGCGTGCTCCACGCCCGTGTGCCCGTCCACCACCATCGTCAGGTTGTGCTGGAGCAGCGAGCCGCCCTCCGGCACCACCAGCATGTCCAGCTCGCGCGCCGCCTGGAGCACCTTCTGCCGCTGGTCTCTGCGCGGCTGGTTGTAGCTCTTCACGCTGAAGGCCCCCATCGCCTTCATCCGCCGCAGGTGCGAGCGCGCGTCATCCACCGTCTCAATGGGCGCGCGGTAGCCCGCGCCGGACGCGCCGTAGAGGATGGTGCCCGTGGAGAAGATGCGCGGCGCCACCACGCCGCCCGCCCGGGCCAGCTCACTGGCCGCGAAGACCTCTTCCGACGTGTTCGACGGGTCGTGCAGCGTCGTCACGCCGAAGGCCAGGGACGACGCATGCACCCAGCTCTGCTCGGGCATCAGCCCGTCCATGCCCATGGCCCCATGCCAGTGCACGTCGATGAGGCCGGGCATCAACGTCTTGCCCTTCACGTCCACCACCTTGGCCCCGGACGGCACCTGCACCTTGCCCACCGGGCCCACGGCGACGATGCGGTTGTTCCGCACCACCACCACGCCCTGCTCGATGACCTCGTCACCCTTCATGGTGATGACGCGGCCCCCCACCAGGGCCAGCGTGCCCTCCGGCGCGTCCGCCTTCACCGGGAAGGAGAGGTCCACGCCCTTCTCCGGCGCCTCCGGCAGCTTCTCCGGCGCGCCGTCGATGAAGGCGAAGCTCTCCTTCAGCGCGCGCGTGAAGAGCTCGGGCCCCAGCGCCCAGTGCAGGCGCTGGCTGTCGCCGGACCAGTGCAGGTACTCGCCCGCGTCCCGGCTCACCTTCGCCAGCGGCAACGCCTTCGCGCCGGGCCCCACCGTGGCCGCCTTCGCGCCCACCGCGAAGGGGACGACGAAGGCGTTGAAGTTCTCCCGGAACGCCACCCACCGCTCGTCCGGGGAGACGCGCAGCTCGGTGGCCTCCGCGCTGGTCAGGTGCGTGCGCTCCTCGCTCCCGCTCAACCCGATGCTCTTCAGGGAGCGGACGTCCTCCTTCTCCTTGTGCTCCACGTGCAGGAAGTACACGCGGTCCGAGCGCGCGCCGAAGTGCGGCTGCTCACCGTCACGCGTCAGGCGCTTCGGCGTGCCGCCGCCCGCGGGCATGGCGAACAGGCCCGTGTTCCGGCTCCACAGCCCGGGCATCAGGTAGCCGTCCCCGGACGCGCGATACACCAGCGTCTTGCCGTCCGGGCTGAGCGCGGGCTCCACGTAGTAGCCCGGCTGCTGCGTCAGCACCTTGCCCTCGCCGCCGGTGGCGGGCACCACGCGGATGGTGCCCAGCTTCTCGTCGTCCCACGTCGTGTAGACGATGGAGCGCCCGTCCCGGGAGAACGACGGATAGAACTCCAGGTGGTCGTCTTGCTTCGTCAGGCGCCGGGGCGTGCCCGCCGGCAGCTGCTTCACGTACAGCTTGCCCAGCGCCTGGTACACCACGCGGTCCCCCTTGGGGGACACCTGCACCCAGCGCAGCATCTTCGTGGAGAAGCGCTCGGGGGCCACCGCCTGCGGGCTGCGCACGGCCTCGAAAATCGTGCGCGTCCCTCGCACGCGGAAGGCAATGGGCGTCACCTTCTTCGTGGCCACGTCGATGCGGTGCAGCTTGCCGCCCGCCCAGAAGACAATCGCCTTGTTGTCCGGCGTCCACGCCATGCCCGGATACACGCCGTGGATGGCCCACGTCTCCTGCATGTCCCGGTCGAGCCCGTCGTACAGCGGGCGCTCCGCGCCGGACGCCACGTCGGTGACGTAGAGCACGCTCTTGGCGCGCACCCGGCGGACGAAGGCCAGCTGCTTGCCGTCACGTGACGGCGTGGGGCGGATGGCGCCACCGGGGCCCGTGATGAAGGGCTCGATTTCCTTCGTCTCCAAATCCAACCGCTGGATGGCGTAGATCTGGCCGTTGGGGTCCTTGTTGTATTCGAAGCTCTTCCCCGGCGAGACGTCCTGGCTGAAGTAGACGTGGCGCCCGTCGGGTGAGAAGGCGGGCTCGCCCAAATCCTTCTGGTCGTTGGTGCGCTCGGTGAGCTGCACGCCCTCGCCGCCGGCGCGGTGGTACATCCACACCTCGCCCGCGCCCAGCGAACGCCGCGCGGTGAAGTGCTTGCGCGCCACGATGAACTGCCCGTCCGGGCTCCACGCGGGGCTGTTGAGCAGGCGGAACTTCTCCTCCGTCACCGCCCGCGCATTCGAGCCGTCCCGGTCCACCACCCAGATGTTGTCTCCGCCGCCCCGGTCACTGGTGAAGACGATGCGCTTGCCGTCCGGGCTGAAGCGCGGCTGCATGTCCCACGCGACGCCGGACGTCAGCGCCTTCGCTTCGCCGCCGCCCATGGGCAGCACGTAGATGTCCCCCAGCAGGTCGAAGACGATTTCGTCTCCGCGCGGGCTGACGTCCACGTTCATCCACGTGCCCTCGGTGACGTCGATGTTCACCTGGCGGGCGGGGAAGCCCGGCGCGTCCACCTTCCAGGTGTCTCCCCCTTCCTTCTCCGCCTTCTGCGCGGCCTCACCGGACGGCGGACGCGGGGCGTCTACCTCCGCGGCGCGGGCCGCGTCGCGCGCGGCGTCCTTCGTGTCGGGTGCCGGCCGCGGCGGGTCCTGCCGGACCGAGGGAGGCTTCGCCGGCGCCTGCTGCGCGGCCATGGGCGCGGCGGGCATCAGCAGGACGGCGAGGAGGGAGGAGGTCAGTCGTTTCACCAGAAGTCCTCTTGAGGAAGAAACCGTGTGTCGGGTGGCGGAGACTATCCGGCCCCCAGGGGCTGTTGGATGCCGGCCGAGAACAGGCGAACAGGCGAGCCTCTTCCGGGCCGTGTAGGCTCACACCCGCCGAGCAGCACTGATTCCGGGGGGAGTCTCCATGCAGACGCGTCAGAAGCTCGCCGTGCTCGTCATCCACGGCATTGAAGTGGATGACCCGGGTCTCTATGACACCGCCGTGCGCCTGCTGCGCCAGCACTTCGCGCAGCACGCGGGGGCCGGGCCGGACACACTCGCCGTCGAAACGGTGAACTGGGCCTCCGTGCTGGAAGGCGCGGAGAAGGACCTGCTCGCCCGCTACGCCCCGGCCGACGCGGACACGTACTGGAAATCCCTCTATGACAGCGTGCGCACGGTGAACCAGGGTCACGAGTCCGCGCTCGTGCCGATGATGCTCCGCTTGATGCGGCCGTCCCTGCGCGGAATGGACCTGCGCTACCCCGGCCTGCGGTGGATGCTGGTGCACTTCGTGGGCGACATCATCGCCTACCAGACGAACCCCGCCGACCCGGACGTCTACACGGGCATCCACCGCAAGGTCGCCGAGGCCCTGGGCCGTCTGCGCCAGCAGGCCGGTGACACCGCTCCGCTCTGCGTCATCGCGCACAGCCTGGGCAGCGTCATCGCCAGCAACTACTTCTACGACTTGCAGGCTCAGCGACTGGCCGGGCGGGACATCATCGAGGAGACGGTGCGCGCGGCCCAGGGCAGCTCGCCCCTGGAGCGCGGCGAGACGCTCAGCCACTTCTACACGCTGGGCAGTCCCATGGCTCTGTGGAGCCTGCGCTATCCCCACGCGGAGCTCGACCAGCCCGTGCAGGTCCCCGCGCCGGAGCTGGCACGCCACCATCCGGGGCTTCGCGGACGGTGGCTCAACTTCCACGACGAGGACGACGTGTTCGCCTGGCCGCTCCAGCCCCTCAGCGCCGCCTATCACGCCGCGGTGGAGGACCGCGCCGTGCGCGTGGCCGGCCCGCTCTTCTCGTGGACACCCCTGGTCCACCCCTTCTACTGGTCGGATGACGCGGTGATGCGGGACATCGGCACGTCGCTTGCCCACGCGTGGAGGCAGCTCTCCAGCGCCGCGGCCGTGGCCTCCTAGCGTGGCGTTGCGGGCCCCCGTCAAAACACTGTGCGCCACGCGGCCCTGAATCTGGTATCGCGCCCCTCATGTCGGACGACTTCACGCTTCCTGAAGACAAGGCCGAGCGGATGGAGCGCTGCGCGATCTTCTACACCGACGTCGTGCCCCACAATCACGCGCTGGGGCTGCGGCTGGTGGACATCCGCGCCGCCGAGGCCACCGTCGAACTGCCCTACGCGGAGAACCTCGTCGGAAACCCGGAAACCGGCGTCATCGCCGGCGGCGCGGTGACGACGCTCATCGACGCCACCTGCGGCACCGCCGTTTTCCTCAAGCTGGACCGCTTCGCCCCGCTCGTCACGCTGGACCTGCGCATCGACTACCTGCGCCCCGCGCGGCCTGGCATCGTTCTCACCTGCGTGGCCGAGTGCTACCGGCTCACCCGCCAGGTGGCCTTCGTCCGCGCGTTCGTCCACCAGGGCGACCCGGGCCACCCCGTGGCTTCCGCCCAGGGCACCTTCATGCGGACAGAGGAATGACGACCATGTCCGAGTCCACGAAGCCTCCCCTCGCCGAGCTGGTTCGCCAGGTGCGCAAGACGCGCGAGTACAAGCGCCTCACCGACGCCATCCCCTACACGCGTTTCATGGGCATCGGCGTGGAGAACCTCGCCGGCGAGATGCTCTGCCGCATGGCCTTCAACCCGAGGAACATCGGCAACAGCCTGATTCCCGCCCTGCACGGCGGCACGCTCGGCGCGCTGCTGGAATCCGCCGCCGTCTTCGAGCTGCTGCTGCAGACGAACACCGAGCGCGTGCCGAAGGTCATCTCGCTCACGGTGGACTTCCTTCGCTCCGGCAAGCCGCAGGACACCTTCGCCAAGGCGTTCGTCACCCGCCAGGGCCGGCGCGTGGCCAACGTCCGGGTGGATGCGTGGCAGGACGACCGCACGCGGCCCATCGCCAGCGCGCACGCGTTGTTCCTGCTGTCGGAGCCGTAGGCCTTCCGGGCGTGGCGCCGCTGACGGCGGGATGCCCTCGACACCCTGGAGGCACTGAGACAGGAGCCCTCGCCCCGCTGCCCGCCCCCCTTGCTCCGCGCCATCCTCCGCCTCCACCTTCGGTTTGATGTGTCGCTCGGGACATGGGAGGCAGGCGATGAAGCGATGGATGGGTGGGGTGGTGGCGGGCGCGCTCGCACTGGGCGGCGGCGCTCTGGCGCAGCAGAACGGCACGGACGACACGGAGAGCATGGTCCGCATGGGCCGTCCGGAGGCCATCGACCAGGGGCAGGCCCCGGAGCCGTTCGAGGAAGGCACGGGGGGCGCCGGTTCCCAGGGCACTCCGCCTGATGCGCGCGGCGTGGCGCTGCTGCGGCAAGGCCTGCTGCCCATCCCCACCGACGAGAAGGCGTTCCTCGACGAGCTCCACCAGGCCAACCAGCATGAGGTGGAGCTGGGCCAGCTCGCTCAACGGCAGGGCAGCGCGCAAGGCGTGAAGGACTACGGCGCACGGCTGGTGAAGGACCACGGGCAAGCAGACCAACGCCTCATGGCCTACGCCCGGAAGCAGAACCTGACGCTGGCCGAGCCCCAGGCGGACACCGACTTCGCCAGGACGATGGAGCGCGCGGAAGAAGCGTCGATGGCGAAGCTCCAATCCCTCCAGGGCCCCGCGTTCGACCGCGCCTTCCTGGCCGCCATGGTGGGCGACCATGACGCGGACATCGCCAAGGTGATGGCGGGGCAGCAGCAGTTCTCCGGCAACGCCGGGCTGCAAGCGCTGCTCGGGGACATGCTGCCTACGCTGCGCGAACACCGGCAGCAGGCGTACCGGCTGCTGGGACAGGAAACTCCCCGCCAGGCACGCAGGGCTCCCGGCGGCCGCTGACGTCAGCGCGCGGTGATGTCCAGGACTCGGGACTTCATCTCTCCGGCGTGGCTCCACGTAATCAGGTCCGTGCTGCCCGCCTCCTTCCCCCTCAGACGCACCACGCCCTGACGCGGCACGGTGACTTCGACGAGGCTCGGTTCGCCCACCGCGATGCGCTGGAGTCCAGGAACGACCAGTTCGTGCACGTCGCCGACGCGCAGGACAACCGGCGATGCGGCCATGCGCCCGGGCCTCTCGGCTCGCGGCGTGGCGGCGTCGGACTGGAACAGAAAAGACGGCTTCCACAGGAGCACGCCCAGGACCACCAGGGAACCCGCTCCCGCCAGGGCCAGGATGCTCCGGCGACCCCATGCCGGCGAAGGCAGGGAGAGCACCGCCATCAGCGCCTCCATGCTGGGGAAGCGATCCTCGGGCGCGTTCGCGAGCCCCCGCGCCAGCGCGGTGCGGAGATGCCTCGGCACGCTCGACGTTCGCGGTGCGGCGGAGCCAGCAAGGTGGCCGGGGCGCTCACCGTGGAGCGCTTCGTGGAGCGCGACACAAAAGCTGTACTGGTCGCTGCGGTCGTCCACGGCCCTCCCCGCGCGCTGCTCGGGAGACATGTACGCCGGCGTTCCCGCGGCCTGCCCCCACTCCGTGAGCATGGGGACCTTCGATGAACCCTCGCTCACATCGGCCGGCGCCTCGGGAGACGCCCCCGTGCCGCGCCTCGCGAGCCCGAAGTCCGTGACGCGTACCCGGCCATCGCGCCCCACCAGCACGTTGGACGGCTTGAAGTCGCGGTGCACCATGCCCGCGCGATGGGCGGCGGCCAGCCCCGCTCCCGCTGCCAGGAAGACATCCAACACGTCTCGCCATGGACGCTCGCGTTCCCGAAGCCAGTCCGCGAGCGTCGTGCCGTCCACCCACTCCATGGCCAGGAAGTCGTGCCCCTCCGCCGTCCCCAACTCGAAGAGCGGCAGCACGTTGGGATGTGAGAGCCGCGCCATTGCCTGGGCCTCCCGAAGCAGCCGCTCACGACCCTGGTCCTGCGCGCCCGCGAGCAGCGGCCTCAACAGCTTGAGCGCCACCCGCCGCCCCAGCCGCAGGTCATCCGCCGCGTACACCACGCCCATCCCTCCCATGCCCAACACGCCCTGCAGCAGATAGGCCCCCAGCCGCGTCCCTGGCGGCAGGACCCGCTCCTCCCGCGCGTCCGGCAACGTCGCCGCGCCCGTGTCCCACCGCGTGGACGCCTCCGCCTCACGCTCAACGGTGACCGCGCCCGGCAGGGAGGAACTGGCCGCCACCGCCGCCACCAACGCCCGGCAGTCCGCGCAACCGTCGAGGTGTGCTTCCACCACCACCACCTTCCCCACGGGAGCCGAGCCACTGACAAAGGCCGCGAGCAGGTTCTCATCCGGACATGCGGACATCGGAGGACGGTGCAACGGGTTCATGGCGCGCCTCGAATCATCGCAGCCCGGGTCCGCGCCGAACAGCCCACCCGAGACTTCCCACCCTCGAAGGCAGCTCCGCTGGCGCGCCGGCCTGACCTCCCACCTCGTGTCAGCCCCTCCCTGTAGACAGGTCGTCGTGGAGGGAACGTTCCTTCCACGCGACGGCCGCGAAGGCAGGGGGACGGGCGGATGTACACGTTGGCGGAGATGCGCGCTTTCAGGCTGCGTGACGCGGCGGAGTTGCTGGCACAGCGGGGGTTCGACAACGTCCGGGCCGCGGAACTGGCCCGGGCCACGCGGCTCTCGGTGGGCTCGCTGTATCGTTACTACGGCAGCAAGCAGGGCATCGCGAGGGCGATACGGACCCTCACCGAGCGCGAGCTGTCCTACACGGGTTTCGTCGCCTACCAGATGGCGGATGGCGACCCGCTGCGGCAGGGCTTTCGCGACGTCTTCATCGCCTTCTGGCGCGAGTTCGCGACCTGGGCGCTGTTGCAGCCCCACCTCGTGGGCTTCACCTTCCTTCACAACCATCCGGACACGGACCCACCGGGCGAGCATGACGGACGGACGCGCGCGCAGGTGCTGGAGGTCCTCGAGCATGGCGAGCGCGAGAAGGTGTTTCCCAAGGGCCGCACCTGGCTCCATGAGTGCATGGTGTGGGGCATGCTGTCGGAGCTCGTGCGCCGGGCGGGCCGGGGCGAGGTGGTGAGTGAAGAAGACGTCGAGACTGCCGCGGAGGTCCTCTGGAAGGCGCTCTCTTCAGATGAGCCCTCCAAGCCTCGAGGGGGTGGCCATCCGCCTCCGGGAGGTGACCCCGCGCATCCAGCGCTCACGGCGGACACGTCAGCTCGGACAAGCGGGGCGATGGTCCCCACCGCATCCGCTGAACCGCCTCCCGCTGCGACGCGCCTTCGCGCGGCGGCAGGTGACACACCGCTCTCGCATGCACTTGGCCCCCGGCCGGTCCAGACTGCGCGAAACCCTGGTCCAGCGGCGCCCACGCCCCTCATCCCTGCGCGGAGGAGCGCGGCTTCCATTCATGCCACATGGCGGCACCATGGCCACCGATGCCCTGCATCAATCGGTGACGACGATGCGGTAGCTGCTGCGCTTGTTCTCGGGCCCCGCCCACACGAGCAGCGCTGTCTCACCGGCCTGCTGACCGATGATGCGCAGCACCCCTTTGCCAAGCGCCTTGATGTCCGCAATCTCCGGTTCGTCAATCGCGATGCGGACCATCCCCGGAATTTGAAGGTCGCGATGGCTGCCCTTCTTCACGACCACCGTTTCCTCGGTGGTGGCCGAGGCTCCAGAAGACGGGGCCGGCTTCGACTCCTCCGCCAGCGCAGGCGCTCCCACCAACGCCAGCGCAACCAGGGCAAGGCCTATTCTGTGATGCATGGTGTGTGTCCTCCAAGAGGGGGTTGTTCCACCTTCACCCGGATGACACCGGCCAGGTCGGAGCGTTGCACGCGGCCGCGAAAAAAGTCCGCGGACCCTCAGGAAGCCCCAGACGTGCTCAGCAGGGACGGCAGGCTCAGGTCCAGCTCTCCCTGTACCACCCGCATCAGGCTGTGCAGTTCGCCGGAGGTGAGCCGAAGCCGCTCCGCCAGCCGCTGACGTGTGCCCTCCAGCGCCGCTTCCCGGCCCCGGACCACCCAGCGCGACACGGTGGACTTGTGCGTCTGGTACATGGTGCCGATGCGCTCCAGGCTCAGCCCCTCCACCACGTGCAAGCGCAGCACGGTGCGCTCCCGCGTGGGCAGGGCATTCAGCGCCTCGGAGAGCGCCGTCTGGAAATGCTCGCGGTGGTGCTTGCGCAGGTAGTCCAACTCGACGTCCGCCATGCCCGCATGGGTTGGCAGCGGGAGCGCCTCCGCCTCCTCTTCGGCGTGGGCCCTCCGGCGCTCCGAGCGCTGGAGGTTGAGGGCGGTACGCACCGCTGCCGCCCGCAACCAGGCCGCGAGCGGACCACTGCCCTGGTATTCGGCCATGCGTCCGGGCCGGTCACCTTCTGGGACGAGCAGCCGCTCGCGCAGGTGTTGAACCACCTCGGCGGGGTCCACACCCGTGTCCCGCATCCGAGCCAAGGACGCC
Source organism: Myxococcus virescens (assembly GCF_900101905.1). Lineage (NCBI taxonomy): Bacteria > Pseudomonadati > Myxococcota > Myxococcia > Myxococcales > Myxococcaceae > Myxococcus > Myxococcus virescens. The sequence continues at coordinate 267,518 of NZ_FNAJ01000006.1, forward strand.
GCCGCCTTGGGAAGAACGTGGCGCTCCAGCGCGACATGCGCCGCGGCGTTCCCCCGCACACAGGCGCACGCCAGATAGAGGTCCGCGGCATGCACGGTGGCCAGCACCCGTGAGGGGTCCTCGTCGCGTGGCAGGCACGAAGCAAGGTGGCGTAGGAAGTCTTCCTCCGCCAGCGTCACGCTTGGCCAGGCCTGCCGCGCCGCGGCGCAGAGCGCGACCAGCGTGTCCTCCAGTCCGGACAGGGCCTCGTAGCCCTCACGTGCCCCGGGGCCGAGCTGCTGGAGGAAGACGAGCGAGCGGCTCTGCTGCGTTCGCATGCGCACCTCGGCACCGCGCGTGCCTGGAGCGGCACGGCTCACCCGCCTTGTTACCCCGTTCCCTCCCTCGGTTTCCACCCGGCCATGACGACAGCTCGGCGAGCAACTGCGCCAGGAAGTCGCCAAGGGCCTTGACCTTGGGCGGCGTGGGGCGCGCGGGCTGCTACACCCGCCACAAGGATCCCCGCTCCACCCTGTGCTCGCACACGCAGGACCGGACGCGGCGCTCGCGCGGACGCTGAGCCACGCCCGCCTGGGCATCCTGCCCGGACAGGGCCACGTGGCCCACGTCACCGCGCCTGAATTGCTGGCGCGCGAGGTCTCCGCGTTCCACCGCGAATCGCCCGCGCGCCTGGGGCCTACATGGACACGGACTTGCTCGGGTCGAGCTGCTTCTTCTCGGGCTCGCGCGTCCGGGCCTGCGTGTCCGCCTTCTTCGAGGCGTCCCGGCTCTTGCGCGGGGCCTTGACCTCCGCCTTCACCGGCGCCTCGCAGTGGTCACCCTTCCGATTCGGGTGGCAGTGCCGGATGCCATAGACATGGTGACACCCACAGGGGTCCACCCGCTTCTTCGCGCACGCGGAGGGATTGAACACCGGGGCTGCCACCTCCACCGGCGTCTGTGCCTGCTCCTTCTCCACGGGTCCCGCCTGCAACGCCACCGCCAGGAAAATCCCACCAAGGAAACCCATCGCCCACCCCCTACCTGGATGCTGCGGAATGGATGGGAATGGAATCCGGACGTGACAAGTCCCGGGGCGATCGGAACCTCGCCGTCCGCTCTCGGGCTGACTTTCGCCCGGCCGGGCACGTCCCGGCCGCGGCCTCGTACGGCTCCGAATTCGCTCGCCTTCCCGCCTGTGCCCCCAGCATCCTCTGCTCCTGTTTTCGGGTTTCGGCTCCTGGCGTCAGCTTCCCTGGACGCTCCCGTCGCTGCCGCGTGTTCATCCCGTCTGGGGGATCAAAGTCATGAGTTGGAAGCAGCGGCTGGAGAAGGTCTCAGAAGGCCATTACGTCCTGGCGAAGACCAAGAGCATGAAGGTCGATGCGGACCTGTTCCTGTCCGACAAGTTGCTGTGGGGGGAGGGCCCCGAGCAACCTGGACTGGAGGACTCTGTCTTTGACCAGGTGGTGAATGCGGCATCCTTCCCCGGGGTCACCCGCGTCGCTGTCACACCCGACTGTCACCTGGGCTACGGCGTCCCCATTGGCACAGTGGTGGAGACGGACGGCATCCTCCTGCCCACCGCCGCCGGCTACGACATCGGCTGCGGCATGGTGCAGTTGCAGACGACGCTCACCGCCGAGGACGTCGCCGACGCCACGAAGCGCCGCCGCTGGATTGAAGAGGTGACGAAGCGCATCGCCGTGGGCGTGGGCGCCAGCCGCGTGCAGAAACAGCGCAGGGTGACGGACCGCACCTTCTCGGACGTGGTGCGCCACGGCGCCAAGGCCCTGGGCCGGGGTTCGTCCGTCACCGAGCGCGACTACATCCCCGTCGAGGACGACCGGGTGGACATCCCCGAGCGCGCCTTCGGCAAGCGTGAGCAACTGGGCAGCCTGGGCGGCGGCAACCACTTCACCGAGATGCAGGTGGACCAGAACGGCCGCGTGTGGGTGATGCTGCACACCGGCAGCCGCGGCTTCGGGTGGAACATCGCCAAGCACTTCTTCGTGGAGGGCGCCGCGCAGCTGGGCCTCAAGAGCCGCAGCGAGGACCATGTCTGGCTGGACGCGGAGAGCCCGCTGGGCCGCGACTACTGGAACCTCCACAACATGGCGGCCAACTTCGCGGTGGCCAACCGGCTCATCATCGGTGAGGCGGTGTGCGCGGCGCTGGAGGACGTCTTCGGCGGCACGGCCAGCGTGTATTACGAAATCTCCCACAACCTCATCCAGAAGGAGGCGGGGAAGTTCGTCGCCCGAAAGGGCGCCACGCGCGCGTTCCCCGGAGGACACCCCGCGCTGAAGGGCACGCCCTGGGAGAAGACGGGCCACCCCATCCTCATCCCGGGCTCCATGGAGACCGGCAGCGCCATCCTCTTCGCCGAGCCGGGCGCACAGAAGTCCATCTATTCGGTGAACCACGGCTCCGGCCGCCGCATGTCGCGTGGCGAGGCGCGGCGCGTGCTGAAGCAGGACGTCACCGACCAGCGCATGGCCGAGGCGGGCATCCTCCTCAACACCCGCCAGACGCCGCTGGACGAGTCAGGCCCCTGCTACAAGAACCTGGACGACGTTTTGGAGACGGTGGAGATGGCGGGGCTGGCCCGGGTGGCCTACCGGCTCAAGCCGGTGGCCTGCATCAAGGGCGCGGACTGAGGCGGCCCGGACGGCGCACGGCCGCCTGCCTGCCACCAATCCCTGGGAGGCGGGCGGCCCCGGGTCATTTCCGGCTCGGCGCATGGGGCTCGTGGGGCCGTCCGGGGAACGCTACAGTGGGCGCCCCTGGAGTCCTTCGCCATGAGCTCGCCGTCCCCTGCTGCCCGCATGCCCCCAGCTGCTTCCCGTGAAGCGGAGCTGGCTCGCGCCGAGAGCGAGCTGTCCACGCTGGAGGGCCGGCTCCATGAACAACTCGCCCAGGCCACGGCGGAGGCGTCCGCGCTGGCCACCCGGCTGGAGCAGACGCGGCAGGCGCTGACGCGGGCCCACCAGGCCCCTGGTGCCGACCCCATGTTGGGGGAACAGTCCTCCCGGTTGCAGTTGGCCGTGGCGCCCGCGCTGGACGTGGAGGCGCCGCGCATCCGGGCACTGGAGGCCCGTCAAGCGGCGCTCCAGGCTCGGCGGCAAGCAGGTTCGGAGATGCAGTCCCTGCTGCGAGCCCACCAGGAGCAGGCGGCGCAGGTGGCCCGCGCGGTGACCGAGGCGGAAGCGGTGCTCAAGCGTCAGGCCGAGGCGGCCAGGGCCCGCCAGGAAGCCGCGTCGCGGGCACAACACGAAGCCGCCAAGGCCCGCCAGGCCGAGCTGGCGCGGGCGGCCGCCGCGGCGAGGGCCCAGGGGCACGCGCCGCTCCCAGCAGCCGCGGCCCGGCCCGCCACCCCGCCTGAGAACGACGCGCGGCGCAACGGACGGGTGCGGATGCACACGTCCATCGACATGCGCAGCGACTCCAACTTCTTCACGGGTTTCTCACTGGACCTCAGCGAGGGCGGCGTCTTCATCGCCACCGTGGACGCGGTGCCGCGCGGCACGCAGGTGGAGCTGGACTTCACCCTGCCGGGCGGCCGGCCCATGAAGGTGACGGGCGTGGTGCGCTGGGTGCGCGAGGCCAATTCCCGCACGCCGGAGCTGATGCCAGGCGTGGGTGTGCAATTCACCGGGCTGCCAGCGGAAGTGGCCAGCGCCATCTCCGCGTTCGTCACCACGCGCGACCCGATGTTCTTCCCGGACTGAGCTCGAGACAGACGCCTTCGTGACACGCGGGCGCGATGTTTCACGTCATCCGTCGGGTAGTCGACCTCGCGGCCACTCCCGCGCGCTGACAGGCGGGATTATCCTCCGCAGAAGACAGACACTCCGACGACGAACTCATGGCGCAAGCCAATGCAGCGGCGCCGCGGAAGGAGATGACACCCGCATGAGCGCGCCTCATCGCAGCCCCACGGTCCTCGCCGGACGTCGTCCGCGCTGGGACTCCCGCCGCCACGCCGACACTGCCCGTGCCTTGGAAGGCACGGGCACCCCGCCCGCGCGCGACGCCCTGGAGACGCCGGCCCCCGAGGTGGACAAGGTCAACCTCGCGCAGAAGCTGGCCCTCTTCTCCGAGCACGGGTCCCCGAAGGTGGTGGGCGAGCTGAACGGCCAACACGTCCGGCTGGCCCGGCTCCACGGCCCCTTCGTCTGGCACCAGCACGACGCCGAGGACGAGCTGTTCCTCGTGCTCCACGGCCAGCTGCGCATGGAGCTGCGCGAGCGCACGGTGGACGTGGGCCCAGGCGAGTTCATCATCATTCCTCGCGGCGTGGAGCACCGGCCCGTGGCGGAGGAGGAGGTCCACGTCCTGCTCTTCGAGCCCGCCACCACGCTCAACACCGGCAACGTCCGCGAGGAGCGGACGGCCGAGCACCTGCTGCAGCTCTGAAGCGGACATCCAGGCACCCCCACCGGGCGGGCGAGCCTCCCGCCATCCCGCTTGCGCGGATTCCTCCGTGGCGTCACGCGGCGCACCTTTAGCTCCGGACCCGGGCCGCCCGAGCGGCTCCCTGCCGAGGAGCGGAAGCGATGCGCATCCACCACCTGAACTGCACCACCATGTGCCCACCGGGCGGCCGGCTGGTGGACGGGCGAAAGGGCTTCACGGGGCCCGCGGCGCTGACGTGTCACTGCCTCCTGGTGGAGGGCCGGCAGGGACTCATCCTGGTGGACACCGGCTTCGGCCTGGAGGACGTGAAGCACCGGCGCCCCCGGCTGTCGCCCCTGTTCCTCGACCTGCTGACGCGGCCCCAGCTCAACGAGGGCTCCACGGCCATCCGACAGATTGAGCGCATGGGCTTCCAGGCCAGGGACGTGCGCGACATCGTCCTCACCCACCTGGACTTCGACCATGCCGGCGGCCTGGACGACTTCCCGCACGCCCGGGTCCACCTGCTGTCGGACGAGTACCAGGGCGCCGTGGCCCAGGCGACGCCGTTGGACCGGCGCCGCTACCGGCCGTTGCAGTGGATGCACGAGACGCAGTGGGTGACGTACCCCTCCGGTGGAGACGGTGAGCGCTGGTTCGGCTTCGAGTGCGTGCGGGATTTGGCAGGCCTGCCGCCGGAAATCCTGTTGGTGCCGCTGCCGGGCCACACCCTGGGCCACGCGGGCGTGGCCATCCAGAATGGCGGCGGCTGGCTGCTGCACGCCGGAGACGCGTACTTCTACCACGGGGAGATGGCCCCGGACCGGTACCGGTGCACGCCAGGGCTGCGCGCCTACCAGAAGCTGATGCAGAAGGACGGCTACCTGCGCTGGCACAACATGCGCCGGCTGCGCGAGTTGGTGCAGCGGCACGGACGGGACGTCACGGTGTTCTGCGCGCATGACTCGCTGGAGTTCGAGCTGCTGGAGGAACAGGAGAAGGCGCCGGAGCGGTCGCCCCTGCGAACCTTCGTGGACACCCGGCCGCCGCTGCACGCGTGACGGGTGGGCTCACGAGTGCAGGGGAATATCGGGTGCCTCACGCAGCTCCGAGCCCAGCAGCATCAGCGGCAACTCCACGATGAAGGTGGCGCCCTCGCTGGGGGCGCTCTCCACGCGGATGGTGCCGCAGTGCGCCTCCACCAACTGCCGGACGATGTAGAGCCCCAGCCCAAAGCCCGCATGCTGGCCGCCAGAGGGCTCTCTTTCGAAGCGCTCGAAGATGCGCCGCTGCGCCTCCGGGGCAATGCCCACGCCGTGGTCTCTCACGCACAGCCGCGCTCGCGCCACGCCCGCGTGCTCCACCCGGACCTCCACCGGCCGTCCCCTGCCGAACTTCAGCGCGTTGGACAAGAGGTTCGTCACCACCCGGTCCAACCGCAGCCGGTCCCACCGGCCCACCAGCCCCAATTCCGCGCCAAACTCCAGCTTGCAGCCCGCCTCCGCGGCCTGTTCGGCGAAGCGCTCCACCACCTCGTGCACCAGGTCCGACAGGTCCACCGGCGCCACGTCCAACATCAGCTTCCCCGATGACAGCCGCGACAGGTCCAGCAGGTTGTGCAGCAGCTGCCCCAGCCGCTGCGTCTGCTTCAGCGCCGCCGCCAGCCCGTCACGCGCCTTCTGCTCCTCCGCGAGCTCCATCCGCTGAAGCCTTCGCAGGAGCAACTGCAGCGTGTTCAACGGATTGCCCAAGTCGTGCGCCGCCACGCCGATGAGCTCCACCGCGTCCTGCGCCTCGCTCCAGAGCCGGGCGTTGTCCAGCGCGAGCGCGGCGCGTCCCGCCACCTCCTCCACGAAGACCTGGTCCGTCACCGTCAGCCGGCGCTCCGGCGCGGACGTCAGCAGCACGAACACCCCGCGCGTCTGCCGCCCCACCCGCAGCGGCACGCCGAGGTAGGAGCGCACGCCCACCTTCTCCATCAACGAGAGGTGCTCGGGGCCCACCAGCCCCCGGGCCAGGGTCTCCGGAGACACGTCGCTCTTGAGCTCGGAGCGCCCCGTGCGCATCACCTGCCAGATGCCCCACGGAGACTCTGGTGGCGGCGGAAAGCGCCGCGCCGCGTCCCACAGCCACGCCTCCTTCTCCGGCATCGCGTGCGCCACCGCGCGAGGCCAGAGGTCGCCACTGGCCGTCAGCAGGTAGAGCAGGCAGGCGTCCGCCACCTCCGGCACCATGATGCGCGTCAGCTCGGCCACCGTCTGGTCGGGGTCCTGGAACTGGTGGAAGAGGCCCCCCGCCTCCGCCAGCAGTTGCTGCGTGCGCTCGGCCCGGCGCCGCTCGGTGATGTCGCGCGTCACCTTGGCGAAGCCGCGCGGCTGCCCGCGCGCGTCCTGGAGCACGGTGACGTTGACGTCCGCCAGATAGCGCGAGCCGTCCTTCCTCACTCGCCAGCCCTCCGTGTGCAGCCGCCCATCCCTCCGGGCCCGCACCAGGTCCTTGTCCGGAATCCCCGCCGCCACCGCATCCGGCGGGTAGAAGACGCTGGAGGGCTGGCCCAGGATTTCCGCCTCGCGGTAGCCCATGATGCGCTCCGCGCCCGGGTTCCAGCTCTCCACCCGGCCCCGCGCGTCCAGCAGGAACAAGGCGTAATCACGCACCCCCTCCACGAGGAGCTGGAAGCGCTCGGCGCTGGCCTCGGCCTCCTGTTGGATGGGCCGCAGCTTGCGCGTCAGCGTCCACGCCAACATCGTGGCGCCCGCGAGGCCCAGGCTCCCCGCGAGCAGCGACAGCCCGAGCGCGCTGCGGTCCGTGGCCAGGCTCTCATGGATGCCCTCGGACAGCCGGGCCTCCGTCTGATGGTGGAGCATCCGGAGGCTGTCCATGGCACGGCGGCGCGTGTCCGCCACGTGGCCGTCGAAAATCTGCTCCAGCCGCTGGCGGGGCACGCCGTCCTCGCGCTCCATGATGAGCGCCTGCATGGCCTCCTCGTGCTCCAGCTCCGCGTGGGAGACGGCCTCCAGTTGCGTGGCCAGGGGCTCCTGGGTGAGCCGGCGCTTCAGGGCTTCGTAGGTGGCGATGAAGCGCTCGCGCGCGACGGACATGTCCTGGGCGAAGAAGGTATCTCCCGATAAAGCGAAGCCCCGGCCACTGACGACCTTGTCGTTGAAGGTCCGCTCCAGTTGTTTGATGTCCAGCACGTCCCGGGACAGCTCCAGGATGCGCGCCTTGTGATTGGCCCGCACGGAGAGCAGCGCCACCACGGACGTTCCCGCCAGCACGAGCGCCACCACCAACGAGATGATGAAGCCGGCGCCCGCGCGCTGCGCGAACGTCCACGGACGTGCCACCTCCCCTCCTCCCCAGACGGTCCACCGCCCATGCCCTCGGGCAGGGTGAAGCGCTCCGCATCCTGAATCCAGGGGGCTCGCCGGGTGACGCGAACGTCGGAAACCAGGCGCCCGGGCAGACGGCGCCCGTGCCCGCGCGTCGCGGTGTGTGCACCGTCCAACCCCGCATTACACCCTGGCTGGGCACGCGCGCTGCCCGGACCCACGTTGGGCGCGGGTGGTGGCCTGGGCGGGACGGGAGCGCATGCGCGGAGCGGGGCGGCGGGGAGCGTGGTTCTGGACGTGTGGGCTGGTGCTGTGGGTGGCGTGCAGCCAGACACAACCGTACGAGGGCGCGGACAGCCGCCGGCCAGTGTCCTCCTGCGAGCCCATGACGTGCGCCTCCCAGGGCATGGACTGCGGCATCGCCATTGACGGCTGCGGCGGCACACTCGACTGCGGCGCCTGTGGCCCCGGTGAGGTGTGCGGAGGCGGTGGCCGGCACAACGTGTGCGGACCGGCGCCCTGCGAGCCCACCACCTGTGAGGCTCTGGGGAAGGATTGCGGACCAGTCTCGGATGGCTGTGAAGACGTGCTCGACTGCGGCACCTGCACGGCGCCCGAGTCCTGCGGCGGCGGAGGCACACCCAACGCATGCGGCGAGCCCACCTGCACGCCGGACACCTGTGAGTCGCTGGCGCGCGACTGCGGCGCCGTACCGGACGGCTGTGGCGGCATGCTCGACTGTGGCGTCTGCGCGGACGGACTGACGTGCGGGGGCGGCGGTGCGCCCAACGTGTGTGGCCGCGGCATCTGCAAGCGGGCCACCTGCGACGTGCTGGGGAAGGACTGCGGGCCGGTGTCCGACGGCTGCGGCGGCATGCTCGACTGTGGGGCCTGCGCGGGCGGCCTGACGTGTGGCGGCGGCGGCGTGCCCAATGTCTGCGGCAACTCGCCGTGTACGCCAGGGACGTGTGAGACGCTGGGGAAGAACTGCGGGCCGGTGGCGGACGGGTGCGGCGGCATGCTCGACTGCGGTGTCTGCGCGGACGGCCAGACGTGCGGCGGCGCCGAGCCCAACGTGTGCGGCGGCGGCGTGTGCACCCCGCTCACCTGCGAGTCCCAGGGAAAGAACTGCGGCACCGTGCCCGATGGCTGCGGCGGACTCCTTCACTGTGGCCTCTGCCCGGCGGGCGAGACCTGCGGCGGGGGCGGCGTGGACCACGTCTGTGGCCGTCCCCTCTGCACGCCGGCCACCTGCGAGTCGCTGGGCAAGGACTGCGGCACCGTGCCGGACGGGTGCGGCGGCGCGCTCCAGTGCGGGGCATGCGCGAATGGCGAGACGTGTGGAGGTGGCGGCACGCCCAACGTGTGCGCGGCGCCTTCCTGCCGCCCCTACACCTGCGGCCTGCTGGGCAAGGATTGCGGCACCGTGCCGGACGGGTGTGGCGGGTTCCTGGCGTGTGGCACCTGCACGGCGCCCGAGTCCTGCGGAGCGACGGGCGTTCCCAACGTCTGCGCGGCGAGCGCCTCCGTGTGCGTGGACCGGAACCTGGGCAGCGTGTTGCCGGTGATGGTGAAGGGCTCCACCGCGCACGCGGGGGACGACCATCAGTCCTCATGCGGCGGGAGCGGCGCGCCGGACCGGGGCTTCCTGTGGACGGCGCCCAAGAGCGCGCTCTTCACCTTCGACACGGCGAAGTCGGCCACCCGCTCGCTCGTCTCCGTGCGCAGCGGCGGCTGCGGGGGCGCGGAGCTGGCGTGCGCGAAGGACGGCATCAGCTACGGCGGCGGCGCGCGTGTCTCGGTGCCGCTGGTGCAGGGACAGACGGTGCTGGTGGTGGTGGACTCGGCGAGCCTGGACCGGTTCAGCGCGGGGTACTTCGAGCTGCACATCGATGAGCTGCGGGCCAGCGAGGCGGGCTCCTGCTTCGACGGCATGGACAATGATGGGGACCGCTGGGTGGACTGCGCGGACACGGACTGTCACGACGCGCCGGGCTGCGGCGGCCGTGGCTGCGCGCACCATGACTTGGGCAGCGCGCTGCCGGTGACGTTCCATGGCGAGACGGCGGGTTCCGGTGACAGCTTCCAGGGCACCTGCGGCGCGCTGCTCCAGCAGGACCGCGCGCACCTGTGGACAGCGCCGCGGGCGGGCACCTACGTCTTCGACACGGCACCGAGCGAGTGGGGCAACGCGCTCTACGTGCTCACGGGTTGCCGGGGCACGGAGCTGGGTTGCGCCTCCAACTCGAACGGGAGTCCCCAAGGCTCGCCCGCCGTGAAGGTGGCACTGGCGCAGGGCCAGACGGTGCTGGTGGTGGTGGACGGCATGGCGAATGCCGACCAGGACACGCCCATCCGGTACACGCTCCACATCAGCGAGGACGCCGCCACGGAGGCGAGCCGGTGCGCGGATGGCGCGGACAACGATGCGGATTCCAACTGCCGGTAAAAAAGGGCAACCCTTGTGGCGGAGTGCCTCGATGGAGCACTCCCATGCACATGTGTTGGGTGCCGTCGTATCAACGATGTGCCTGCCGGAGTGCCTTCACCACGACGTCACGGATGCCAACGGCGCGCGCGTAGGTGTCTCCCTCTCCCTCATCCGGGGAATACAAGTCGTAGGCGGGTGCCATGAACGCCACCGTGCCGCGCTTCGTCCCCCTGACACCACCACAGGCCCACTCGACCGTGGTCACGTAACGGGTCGGCGCATCACCTGAGGCCGACTCGGACTCGCGACGAAGCATCACACTCGTCAAATCCTGGAGGATGCGCTCACCTTCGGCCCGGGACAGCTTCCTCGGACTGAGTTTGACCGGGTCTTCCCAGTCGTCCCCTCGGCCAGAGACCTCCGCGCCGCTTTGCGTCACCTTCAGGTAGAAGGTGCTTTGGGTGAACACCCAACAACCCGTGAGGACATAGTCGACCTTCATCGTCACGGGCAGGTCCTCACTGAGGCAGCGCAAGGCCTCCTCGCTGGGCGCCTCGTACCCGATGACGTCGTCAGACGCCGCCGCGGACGAAAGCCCCGCTACCGCCAGGAGAACCGCGAGCCCCTGAGAGAACCGCCGCATGGTGCGACCTCCGTTTCACGGAACGGAGGGAGCCTGGCACCCGCGACTCGCGGGCAGCCACGCATGGTTCCATCATCGTTTCGGCAGGAAAGGCCCTGCTCAGCCTTCCTGCGCGGGTGCGGGCGCCGCGTCCGCGGGCTCCCCGCCCGGCGCCGCGAACGTCCCCGTGGCGGGGTCCACGTTCCAAGCGGAGTACTGGTGCGTCTTCACGTCCCGCAGCTTCCCGTCCTCGTAGCAGACTGAATAGATGAGGAACTGCGGGTTGACGAAGTTGGGCTGCCCGTAGCGGTAGCACTCCGCCCCACTGGTGTCCCGCTCCAGGGTGATGGGCCGTCCGAGCACGGCGCGCACCTGCTCCGTCGTCATCCCACCCCGCATGGACTTGAAGCCTTGGGGCGTGACGATGCGGAACGTCTTCTCCTCGCCCTTGGCGAGGGTCCAGAAGCCCACGCCCAGCACCACCGGTATCAGGGCCATCAGCAGGGCGCCCACCCACCGTCCCCGAGGCACCTTCCTGTCCTTCTGGAAGGCCGTGAAGAGGCCGCTGGCCGCGTCCGCCTGGGGGTTCATCTCCGTCGCGCTCACGTCGCCTGACATGCAGTCCTCATATCGCGGATGCAACAAAGTCCACGCCTCCCGCCCTTTCTCCCTGCCCGCCCACCTGGGAGGGCTTACATCGCCTGACGGCTCCCTCTCCCAAGTAACACGCGAGTTTACAATGAGCAGGGGGTCGGCCTGCTACATCCCCTCCAAGGGAGTCAACGAGGAGTCAAGTCACCATGCCGAAACGCGGCGGCGGCGGTCGCAGCGTCACCCAGAAGCCCTCCAACCGGGACGTGCTCCCGGCCGGCGCGGAGTCGAAGGACACGGAGCTCTTCTTCAACCGAGAGCTGTCCTGGATGGCCTTCAATGACCGCGTCCTCCAACTCGCCGAGTCTCCGGAGATTCCGCTGCTGGAGCGGCTGAAGTTCATCGCCATCTACGCGCGCAACCTGGACGAGTTCTTCATGATTCGCGTCGCCCGTCTGCACGAGCAGATTCGCGGCGGCGTGGCGCGCCTGGTTCCCGACGGAGCCTCTCCCAGCGACACCCTGGACAAGCTGCACGACGGCATCCTCAAGCAGACGCGCCGGCACGGCGACGCCTTCGAGAAGGTGCTCCGCCCCGCCCTGGCCGAAAAGGGCCTGCGCATCCTCTCCGCCAGGAGTCTGGACGCCGAGCAGCGCGCCCAGGTGGACCAGCGCTTCAAGGAGCAGATTTTCCCCGTCCTCACCCCGCTGGCCATCGGCCTGGGGCGGCACTTCCCCTACATCTCCAACCTGTCGCTCAGCCTGGCGGTGCTGCTGAGAGACCCGGACGCGGACGAGGAGAGCGTGGCCCGGGTGAAGGTGCCCAAGGAGCTGCTGCCGCGCTTCCTGCCCCTCAAGGGCAACGTCTTCGTCCCCTTGGAGGAAATCATCGCCCAGCACCTGGGGGACTTGTTCCCCGGCATGGAGGTGCTGAGCTGGGGCACCTTCCGCGTCACCCGCGACGCGGACTTCACCGTGTCCGAGGACGCGGAGGACCTGCTCAAGGCCGTGGAGACGGAGCTGCGCGAGCGCCGCTTCGGCGACGTCATCCGCATGGAAGTCCAGGCCGGCATGAGCCCCAAGCTGCTCGAGCCGCTGGTGGAGGCCATGGGCCTGGAGGCACGTCAGGTCTACGAGGAGCACGGCCTGGTGGGCCTCAATGACTTGCAGTCCATCGCCTTCGCCCCGGGCTTCCCGGAGCTGAAGGACCCGCCGTGGGTCCCCGTCACCCAGGCCCGCCTACGCACGGACGCAGACGCGCCGGATGGCGGCACGGTGATGTCGTCCATGCGCCGGGGGGACCTGCTGGTCCATCACCCCTACGAGTCCTTCGCCACCTCCGTGGAGCGCTTCGTCACCGAGGCCGTGGCCGACCCGGACGTGCTGGCCATCAAGCAGACGGTGTACCGCACGTCGGACAGCTCGCCCCTGGTGCCCGCGCTGATTACCGCCACCGAGCGCGGCAAGCAGGCGGTGTGCATGGTGGAGCTGAAGGCCCGCTTCGACGAGCGCACCAACATCCGCTGGGCCAACGCGCTGGAAGAGGCGGGCGTGCACGTCGTCTACGGGATTCCGTCCCTGAAGACGCACGCGAAGGCCATCCTCATCGTCCGGCGCGAGGGCGACAAGGTGCGGCACTACGTGCACATCGGCACGGGCAACTACAACCCGAAGACGGCGCGCCTCTACACGGACATGGGCCTGTTCACCACGGACCCGGACATTGGCGCGGACGTGGCGGACGTCTTCAACTACCTCACCGGGTTTGGCCGGCCGAAGAGCTTCCGCAAGCTGCTGGTGGCCCCGCTCACCATGCGCCAGGGCCTGCTGGAGGAAATCAAGCGCACCGTCGCCGCGCACACGGCCGAGCGCCCCGCGCGCATCCAGATGAAGATGAACGCGCTGGTGGACCCCGGCATCATCCACGCCCTCTACGAGGCGTCCCGCGCGGGCGTGAAGGTGGAGCTGAACGTGCGCGGCATCTGCTGCCTGCGCCCGGGCGTTCCCGGCGTGTCGGAGAACATCCGCGTGGTGTCCGTGCTGGGCCGCTTCCTGGAGCACTCGCGCATCTACATCTTCGAGCGCGGCCCGGAGCTGCGTTGCTTCATCGGCTCGGCGGACTTGATGCCGCGCAACCTGGACCACCGCGTGGAAATCCTCGCGCCGGTGGAGGACGCCAGCCTGGCCGCCCAGGTGAAGGACTCGCTGGAGCGCTGCATGGCAGACACCACGTCCTCCTGGGAGCTGACGGCGGATGGCGGCTGGCGCCGCCGGCTGCCGCGCGCCGGTGACGAGAAGCGCTGGGCCCAGGGCGAGATGATGGAGCGCGCCCAGCGCATGGCCCAGTTCCAGGGCGGCCGTCCGCTGTCCTGACAGCACCTGCACCCCGGTGGGCGCCGGGAGCCTCAGCGCTCGGCGTCCTCGCGGCGATGGGCCTCCACCTCGCGCACCTCACGCCACTGAATCCACCCCTCGCGCGCGGCGTGACGGGCGGCCTCGGTGGTGTCATCCACCGCGAGCATCTGGCTGCCCGCGGCGCGGATGTCCCCGGCGATGAGCGCCAGCTCCTCGGCCCGGCGCTGATGCCCCGGCACGTTGCGGATGTAGACGCAGAGGATGCGCCCGGGAAACTCACGGACGATGGTGCGGTAGTGCTCCGCGTCCTCCTGGCCACTGTCGCCAATGAGGATGAAGGGCAGATGCGACAGCGTGCCGAGCACCGCGCGAATCTTCTCCAGCTTGTGCCCATGGCCCCCGCCGGGCGCGAAGCCCTGGCTGGACAGGCCCCAGTCGCGCAACAGCAGCGGACCGGTGGGGATTTTGTGCAGGGAGAGGAACTCGTCCAGGTGCTCGTAGAGGTTCCACGGGCTGCTGGACACGTAGAAGATGGGGTTGTCCGCGCTCGTGCCCCGGCCGTGCTGGAGCGCGGCATAGAAGGCGTCCACGCCCGGGAAGGGCAGCCGCACGCGGTGCTCGGTCAGGAAGAGTGCCCAGGCCCGCTTCAGCAAGTCGGTGACGCCGGTGACGATGACGGTGTCGTCAATGTCGCTGATGACGCCGAACTCCGCGCCGGGCCCGGCCATCCGCACCGGCGCGGCCACGCGGGACACGCCCTCCGCGTCCGGCGACAGCAACTCCAGCTCCACCATGTGCCAGCCCGAGCGCACCCCGTCCGGCGGAGGCACCCACAGCTCCAGGAAGCCCTCCTCGTCGGTGGTGCCCTCCCAGCGCTTGTCGCCCCAGCGCACCGCGACGCGCGCGCCTGGCACCTCGCGCGTCATGTAGCGCTTGTAGGAGGCCACCGCGCTGCCCACCAGCGTGTAGCGCTCCTGCGGCGGACGCACGTGCCGGTCCTCCAGCACGCGGGCCTTGATGACGGCGCGCTCGGGGGTGCCATAGCCCCGGTAGGGGAGGATGCGCAGCGGCGGCGCGATTCCCAGCTTCTGGCGAAGCTTGCGGCTCAGCGCGTCATAGTGCGCGTCCACGCGGACGGCGAGTCGATAGAAGCGAGGAAGAAAGTCGGCCATGGCGCGGAGCGTAAAGGTGAGGAGCCTGACTCTAGAGGAGTCCACGATTGAGCGGCACAAACCCGTGAGGGTCCACTGGCGGACCGTCACAGCCCTTGCCTGCCACGCTGTGCGTATCCGCAACGCAGCTTCCTCTCAACCTGGAGCTTTGCCTTGCCGCGTCAATCCCCCCGCTGGTGTCTCGCCGCCGCCATCGCCGTGCTGCTCGCCGGAACGGCCGCTTCCTCGCAGTCCTCCTCCAGCATCACCTTCCAGTCGCCGGCGCAGGGCTGGAGCGTGTTCGCGTCCTCCAACCCGCTGCCCTTCGGCTCCACCGCGGCCATCCACTACAGCGCGGACCGGCTGACGCAGTGTCGGGGCACCATCAACGGCACCACGCCCGGGTGGACGATCACGGGCTACTACCAGTTCAACGACGGGCCGGTGCAGCGCTTCTGGGTGGCGGGCTTCTCCTCTACGCCCAACCCGCCCGCGCCGTCCATCCCACTCAACACGCGGGGCACGCTGGCCATCTGGTTCGAGAACACCAGCCGCTGGGGCTGCCAGACCTGGGATTCGAACTTCGGCAACAACCACGTCTTCACCGTGCAGTGACGAGCTCCACGCGGCCCAGGGGGCTGTGGCCCTTCGCCAGCAGCCGCCGCGCCGCCAGCACCGACACGCAGTCATCGGTGCTGTGGATGTCTCCGTAGAAGGTGAGCAGCGTGGCCGGGTCCACCACGCGAATCCCCCCGGCGTCCACGGACGGCACGCGCCGGACGAAGACGTCGAGCAGGACCTTGCCGCCCTCGTCGTGCCGGGCGTAGCGGTAGAAGTGCGTGGAGGTGGCGTCGAAGCGCGTCCAGATGCGGTGGTAGCCGCGCGCGGTGAGCACGGCGATGAGCTCCGGGAAGCGCGCGGGCTCCACGAAGAGGTCCACGTCCTTGTGGTCGTGGAAGCGCTTCAGCTCCTCATGGGGCGGGGCCATGAAGTGCCAGGCCCAGCCACCGGACACCGTCACCCAGGGCGCCAGGGCGCGCACCTCCGCCTCGCAGGCGCGCAGGCGCTCCAGGTTCCAGCGCTCATGCGCCCGCTTCGGATTGCGTGGGTCTCCCATGGCCGTGTCCTTGTGTGAGGGCACGGCGTGGACGGAAGGTCGAGCACGGGCTGACAGCCGGGCTCCGGCTGTCCGTGTCCCAAAAGGGTGAGGACTGGTAGACATGTTTCATGGGGCACCCCTCCACCGAGAACCTCACGCCCTTCACCTTCGAGCCGCTGTTCCTCACCGACGAGGCGCTGCGGCCCCTGTTCGTGCCCGTGTTGAAGGCCACGTTCGACCTGCGGCCTCGGGGCGCGCCGACGCTGTCCGCGGAGCAGACGCCGCTGCTGACCGGAGGTGAGCGCTGGGAAGGCGGCGGGGATGCGGCCAGCCTCCGCCTGGAGCCCGAGGGCGCCTTCTTCAAGGCCGCCACGGACGTGGTGCTGGTGGGACATGCCCATGCGCCCGCGGCGGGGACTCGCGAGCTCCTCGCCGAGTTGCATGTCGGGCCGGTGCACAAGCAGGTCCGTGTGCTGGGGGACCGCACGTGGTTCAAGAGCATGGGCGGCATCGGGGTGACGCAGCCCCTCCCCTTCGAGCGCATCCCCTTGCGCTATGAGCGCGCCTTCGGCGGGAAGGACGGCAGCGCCTTCGAGCCGCGCAACCCGCTGGGCACGGGCTTTCGCGAGAAGGGCAGCCGCTTCGAGGAGAACCTGCGGCTGCCGAACCTGGAGTTTCCCGCCGAGCCGCTGAGGTCCTGGGGCCAGCGTCCTCCGCCCACGGGCTTCGGGTTCATCGAACCGCACTGGCAGCCCCGGGCCGGCTACGCGGGTACCTACGATGACGCGTGGAAGAAGTCGCGCAGCCCGTTGCTGCCAAAGGACTTCGACCGGCGCTTCCTCAACGGCGCGCCGTGGGATCAGCTCGTCCCGGGCTACCTGCGAGGGGGCGAGGCCGTGCTGCTGAAGCACATGGCGCCGGGCGCGCCGCTGACGTTCAGGTTGCCCGCGCTGCCGTCTCCGGAGGTCCTCGCGCCCAGGGCCCGGGGGCTGGATGACCTGGAAGAAGCGCTGCGGCTGGACACCGTGGTCCTGGACACGGACGCGATGAAGCTGTTCCTCGTGTGGCGCGGCACCTTCGCGTTGCAGCGCGAGCCCACGGAGCTGCGCTCCATCCAGGTGACGTGCGAGGGCGCGGAGACGCTGGAGCCGGGGCAACCCGTCGGAACGGACTGACGGGTTATCGCGCCCGCGCCGTGTCCACGGCCCAGTCACCCGAGTACGTCGTCGTCATCGGGACGCGGGCCAGGGGCGGGCAGTAGCGGAAGCCGGTGTCCTCGGGTGCGATGCCGGCGCGCTCGGCGAGGCGCAGGAGGGCCAGTCCTTCGAGCCAGACGAACCGGTGCGGCGCGAAGGACGTCACGGGTGTGGCCAGCGAGCGGGCGCGCTTCTCCGTGACGATGCCGTGGTCCAGGCAGGCGGCGGCGAAGGCCTCGGCGAAGGCGGCGGCGTCCCTGGACACCAGGGCCCGGGCCATGGCCACCCGGCTGGCGTAGGGCTCCTGGCCCACCTTCTCCAGCGGGACGAGGATGGACTCCAGCGGAGTGGACGGCGTGCGGGTGAGGTGCTGGAGGGCGGCGGCCCAGAGGAACTCATCCTCGTATTCGGCGCCCTGCTGCCACTGGGTGGCGGCGCTCGCGGCCACGGCCTCCGCGAGGGAGAAGTGGCCGGCGGCGAGCGCGCCGAGCAGCGGCGTGTTGCGCCGCGCGGGCGGTGGCGGAAGGCCCCGGTCCGCGAGGAGGCGCTGCACCCGGCGGCCGTTCTCCGCCATCCGGCAGAGGTTGAGGAAGAACCCCTGAGGATGACCATCCACCAGCAGCGTGGCCACGGCGATGAGGTGCAGGTCGAGCGTGATGGCGTCCAACCGCGCGAGAATGCTGGAGCGGTCCGCGCCCGGGTCGAACCGGCTCAGCCTTTCTCCCAGGGAGTCAGCGGCATCTGCACGGAGGGAGATGAGACGGGCCATGATGGGAGGTGCGGGTGAGCGTAGCCTGGAACGGGGCGTTCAGGCACCATACAACGTGAGAGGTGGGTACGCGCATGAGCAACCTGAGTGCGAGCGAGATGAACACGGAGCTGGCGCAGCGGCTCCTGTCCATCTTCGAGCGAAGCAGGGACCGGAAGTACACGGCGGCCAAGGCGGCGAAGAAGAAGAAGCCGAAGCCCGCGGCCAGCGCCGCGGATGACGCCGACCACGTGGACGACAGCGCCCCGCCCCGGGGAGTACTCGGCAAGGACAGCGACTACGCGCAGAACGGCTCTGACTACATCGCGTCCCTGGACGGGCGTGACGTGTACCGCGTCTTCGACCACTCCTACCTGGATGAAATCCGGGACCTAGTGAAGCAGACCGCTGAGTTCCCCGGGGGGCCACCGGAGAACTTCAACCCGAGGGCCAAGGACAAGGACAAGAAGCCCGCGCTCCAGAAGTACCCGTACGCGTGGGAGGCACACCACATCCTCCCGGGCTCGGCGTTCTACTACGAATTGGAGGACGGCCCGGTCTTCACATACCGGCAGCTCCGCCTCATCCTCCAGTCCGACTACAACCTGAATCACGGTCACAACATCATCATGCTGCCGGACCAGGCTTGGGCCGTGCCTGTCCACGCGCTGCTGCAACATCCAGGCGACCATCCCAACTACACGCAGCAGGTGATGCGGGACATGAAAACCATCGCCCAAAAGCTTCAGAAGGCGATCGACTCTCAAAAAGAACACAAGGCGTTGATCGAGGATGTTTTTGACCAGTTGCACAAGCTGGAGAACAAGTACTGGAAGCTCCTCGTTGCACTGAGCCGAGCAGTTGTGGCCTCGGTCACCGCAGGCAAGGAGTACAAGCACGCCCTTGTGCGCTATGCCCCGAAGGACAAGAAGGCCAAGAGCCGTTATGAGTGGGGCTCTCTCTATTAATTGAACCAGTCATTCGAGATTTTTCGTGAAATATTTTGTATTCAAGGTCATGGCTGAAGAGGCGGGCTACATCGAGAAGCTTCCGAATGGCAGCCCTACTGATTGGAAGTTCCACGAAGGCATCAGCCTTGCTAAAGACTTTCCAGCAGGCGGGGAAGTTTCGTTTTCAAAAAACTATCCCGACAATCGAAATCTCTATGATTTTCAACCCAATATCATGAGCAACCTGCTCGTCTCGGGACACGCACGCAAGATCATCGAGTCGCTCGGTGTCACCAATGCCGAATGGCTTCCGGTCACCATCAAGGATCATCAGGGCAAGGTCGTGGGTCCGGACTATGCATTCCTCAATCTCCTGGGTGCCGAAGACGCCATCGACATGGAACGCTCGGAGTACGAGATGGACTCCCTCGAGAAAGACCAGATCGGGAATATTGATGCGTTGGCTCTGAACACCAGCGCCATCCGTCCCGACGCAAAGATGTTCCGCTGCACGAAGGAACGCCGTCTCATTCTCATCCGTGAAGACGTCCACGCTGCTTTCGAGCAAGCGGGCCTGACCGGCTTCAAGGTCTACGAAGCTGAAGGCTGGGACGGACTGGAGCTCTGACCCATCATGTTCGAAGCCAATTGCATAGAAGAGCAGCCCTCCGACATCGTCGCTCGAGTTCTGACAGAACAGTCTCCGTGCTTCGTCACCGCACGCGAGGGCGTCCGGGGGGTGCTGGTACCCCTGGATGAGGTCTACACGGAGGTGATGGAGGCGCATCCGCGCGTCATCAATGCCCGGATGAAGGACCTGGTCCGCCCAGGCAAGGACATGGCCATGTACTGCGTCCAGGTCAGCCTGTCTGATGAAAAGGACGCCATCCGCTTCCTGGACGAGGAAGGAGAGCCGGTGCTCGCCCTGGTCGGTGCCATGCGCTTCCTGCGCTGGCTTGAGGAGGACGGAGAGGTCGACGAGGAATCATGAAGCACCGTCGCCAGCGGCGAGTCCGGCATCTCATTCAGGATGGGGTTCGTCCGTGAAGTACTTCGTCTTCAAGGTCATGGCGGAAGAAGCTGGATTCATTGATGCCTATCCTCGTGGAAGCCCAGCAGACTGGAAGTTCGAAAAAGGCATCAGCCTCGCCAAGGATTTTCCAAAGGGTGGCGAGGTTGCCTTTTCCGATAACTACCCGGACGACCGGAACCTCTATGACTTCCAGCCGAACTTGATGAGTGACCTGCTCGTCTCGGGACGTGCGCGTCAGTTCATCGAATCGCTCGGCATCACCAACGCCGAATGGCTTCCGGTCGTGGTCAAGGACCACGAAGGCGCAGTCGTCGGTCCCGACTACGCCTTCCTCAACCTCCTCGGTGCCGAAGACGCCATCGATATGGCCCGCTCGGTCTACGAGATGAATCACATCGCCAAGGACCAAATCGGGCTTATCGAACAACTGGCCCTCAGTCCCGACAGAATCAGCCCTCATGCCAAGATGTTCCGATGCAGGACGTATCGTCGGCTCATCCTCGTTCGCGAAGACACCCTCGCGACATTCCAACGCGCGGGGCTGACAGGTTTCAGAACCTACGACGCCGAGGGATGGGACGGCGTGGAACTCTGAGCGCCTTTCGGGCCCAAGGAGACCGATACACCATGAAATACTTCGTGTTCAAGGTCAGGGCAAAAGAGGCGGGTTTCATTGATGCCTATCCTCGTGGAAGCCCCACCGAATGGAAGTTCGCTGAAGGCATCAGTCTCATCCATCAGTTTCCTGTCGGGGGTGAGACTTCCTTCTCCCCAAGCTATCCAGACAACAGGAACCTCTATGACTTCCAACCGAACCTGATGAGCGACCTGCTTGTCTCAGGCCGCGCGCGCAAGCTCATCGAATCCCTGGAGGTCACCAACGCGGAATGGCTTCCCGTCGTGGTCAAGGACCATCAAGGCGCGGTCGTGGGTCCCGATTACGCCTTCCTCAATCTCCAGGGGGCCGAAGACGCCATCGACATGGAGCGGTCGGTCTACAGGATGAACGCCATCGCCAAGGACCAGATTGGCCGCGTGAAGAAGCTGGCCCTGAAGTACGACGCCATCTCCCCGCAAGCGAAGCTGTTCCGCTGCACCATGGAGCGCCGCCTCATCCTCATCCGAGAGGACGTGCACGCCGCCTTCGTCCAGGCGGGCCTCACCGGCTTCAAGGTCTACGCAGCCGAGGGTTGGAACGGCCTGGAGCTGTGAGGTGAATCACGGCGCGCTCCCCTGCTTCCGCGGAGGAGAGCACCAGCACCGACGACGTGGGCGCGTAACCTCGCGCCAGCCCCCGGAAGACCATCGCCGTGGCCACCGCTCCCGAGGCCACCCCCGTGTGTCCGAAGCTCTTGGCCGGCATCCACACCGCGCCTTGCTCGAAGCGGGCGTCTGTCTCCCTGAGCCGGACCTGGAGCATCCCCCACTCAAAGGCGCGCGCGTATTGCCCGTCGTGGTCCGACACCATCAACGGCGCAGACGCGTCCTGTCCCAAGGGCCCCAAGGCCACGAGGACCTGCCGCGCCAGTTCCTGCCCGTCCGGTGGCTGCTCCCCATCCAGCGGCGCCGCGTCGCGTCCCTGCGCCACCCGCACCACGGCCATGGAGGACTCCGCGGTTTCCTCGCGCGTGAGCAGCAAGGCCACCGCGGCCTCCCCCGCCATCAACCCCGTGGGCCGACCCGGGGTCTTCAGGCGCTGCTGCTGGTGCAGCAACGTCAACGTCTCCGGGGAGATGAAGCTGTCCACCGCGCAGAAGAGCGCACGCTCCACCTTGGACGCCCGCAGGTCCTCGCCCGCCGCGGCCAGCGCCTGGGCGAAGGCCACGTTCCCCGTGGGGAACGCGCGCACCAGCCCCTTCCACGCAGGCCATCCCAGCGCCTGCCACGTCCCCTTCACCAGCCGGTCCACCAGCCGCGCGATGCGCTCGCGTGCGTCGTCCGGATCTTCCTCGGAGGGGTCCTTCCCCGTCGTGAAACCCCGTGCCTCCGGGTCAGGCAGCACCAGGTAGAGCCCCACGCCGGGCCCCAGCGCCGCGACGTCCACCCACGTCCCCAGGTCCACCAGCGCTTCCGCCAACAGCGCCACCAGCCGCCCCACGCCCGAAAACCCCAGCGTGGCTTCTCCCGCCGCGTGCACGGTGACGGGGCTCGGCGCCTCGTCGCCCTTCAGGAAGACCTCGAAGTCCGGCGCCGCCGAGGGCCAGGACATCCCCGCACGGAACGCCGCCGAGGCAGGCACCAGCCCCCCCAGCGACGACGCCATTCCCATCGCCTGGACCCATCCCAACATGCGCGACACAGCCTCCTACAACGGAGGGACAGCCTTCCACGGCACGATACAACGGGCCACCACCCTGGCTCGTGCCATGAGACCAGGAGCGATACACTCCCGGGCGAGGAGCCATCCGCATGAGCGCGACCGTTGGCGTCAACAAGCTGTCCGTCGTCCACAAGGACACCGGAGGGACCACCATCGCCTTCCCGGACGTCTGCAAGACGCCCAGCCCCGCCGGTCCCGTGCCCATTCCCTACCCCAACGTCGCCATGTCCTCGGACACGGCGAAGGGCACGACGAAAGTCTCAGTGGATGGCAAGCCGGTGTGCGTCGAGGACTCGAACTTCAGCACCAGCACCGGCGACGAGGCGGGCACCGCGGGCGGTGGCGTCGTCTCCGGCAAGACGAAGGGCAAGGCCGAGTTCGTCAACTACTCCTTCGACGTGAAGTTCGAGGGCAAGAGCGTGGCGCGGACCTTCGACCTCATGCTCCACAACGACAAGAACACCCCGCCCGCGCCGCTGCTCCAGGGGCCGGTCATCGCGCTCGGCAAGAGCGACACGAAGGCCCGGTGCCTCGTCTGTGAAAAGGAGCTGTGAGGCCCTTGTCGCCACGCCGTCCAACGGTCCGCTGGGAGCTGCTGGAGCGCCACCTCGAGGAAGCCGAGTTCCTGTGGACGCAGTGGGAGCACGGCCTCTGGAGCCCGGAACTCACCCTGGCCTCGCTGGCCGAGGGCGATGAAGGACGTCTGCGGGCCCACCTGGATGCACTCGTGCTGGGAGGCAGCGCCGCCGCCACGCGCTTGCTGCTCCCCGCGCTGACCTCCGAGGACCCCGCGCGCGTGGCCAGCGCGGCCTGGGCCCTGCTCTCCGCCGAGGACGCCGACTGGCGCGAGCCTGTGTTCCAACAGCTGGAGCAGGGAGCCGAAGAGACGCACCCGGGCCTCCTCCGCGCGCTGGAGCTGCTCGACCGGCCGGACCTCCACGCCCTGCTCCTGAAGAAGCTGCCGACGTTGCAGCCAACGCTCCAGGCGGGAGCGCTCCGGGTCGCGCGCGTCCGTCACCTCGACACGAGCGCCGCGCTCGAGCAGCTCGACTGGGAGGCCGACCCGGCGCTGCATGCCGAGGCGCTTCGTGCCCTTCCCTTCGCTCCCAGGACGCAGACAGGGGATGCTCGGCTGTCACGCGCCCTGGGCCATGCCCATCCCACCGTGAGCACCGCCGCCCTGGAGACCGGGTTGCTGCTGGGCTCGCGTGAGGCCTGGGAGCACGCCCGAGGTTCCTCGTCGCGCGGCGCGCTCCTCGCGCTCGCCGTGGCGGGTGAGTCGAAGGACCTCGCGGGCCTCCTCGCGCGCCTGAAAGACGGCTCCGCACCGGCGGAGGTCATCTGGGCGGTGGGCTTCAGTGGCAGGCTCCTGGCGGCCGAGGCGTTGCTGCCGCTGCTGCGCGATGAGGCCCAGGGCCCGCTGGCCGCGGCCTCCTTCGCCGCCATCACCGGACTCCCCATGGTGCCTCCTTTCCTCATGGAGGCACCCGCTGACGAGGAGGAGGACGCGGAGGAGGAGGCCGAACCCGAGGCCGAGGACCTCCAGGCGTGGCTCCCCAGCCCCCGGGTGCTCCCCGGCGAGGTGGACGCCCAGGCCGTGGAGGCCTGGTGGGCGCGGCGGCGCGGCGGCTTCACGGAAGGCGCGCGTGTCCTGAGGGGCACACCCCTCACGGTGGAGGTGCTGGTCAGGGCCCTGGAGACCGAGCCCATGAGGCGGCGCCCGTCGCTCGCATGGGAGGCGGCCCTGCGCGGCGGGGGCACGCTCCAGATGGAGTCCCGGCAGTGGACGCGGGTGCAGCGCGAGCAGGCGCTTCCCCTGCGGGGGCAGCGCCCGGAATGGCTCGCCCGGGCAGGGAGCTGGCCGCAGGGCCGCCGAGGCGACACTCCCGCCTGATGGGGTAGAGGCATGCCGCCTCGGTGGATAGGGTGCATCCATGGCAACCTGGAGCCCCACTGCCTTCGTCCGCGGACTCGCGTCGCTGCGCGCCTTCGCCAACGCCGAGCCGGAGCTGTCCGCGAGCGCTCGTGCCGACTTTCCAACGACGTGGACCGACGAGCAGTTTCCCTGGATGAACGCCACCCTGATGGCGTGGACCCTCCATGGACGGGAAGACGCCGAGGGCCGCACCGCGGCGGACCGTCAGCTCCTCAGGGAAGGGCAACGCCTGTCGCGCGCCGAGCGCGGCTTGCTGTCGGCCCTGGCCGCGTCCTGGTGCTCGGTGTTCGAGGTGGAGGAGGTGCGGCTCGGCCAAGGACTGCGCTTGAGGGACCTCGTGCTCGACGAGGTGCTGGAGGTGAAGGAGCGCAGCCTCACCACGCAGGTGACTCGCTATGACTTGATTGCAAGCTGGGTGATGCCCACCGAGGACCACCTGGAGCTGGTGGGAGGCATCGTCTCGATTCCCCGCCCCCTGCGTGAGCACGTCGTCGTCGCCGCGCGTCACGCGTTCGCCACCCATCAGCAGCCTCCGGCCGACGACGTGCCCGGCCGCCGCAGGCAGGCACGGCGGCTGGCGCCCTTTCTCTTCACGCGCGTGCTGGAGCTGCTCACCACCGAGCGGCCACTCCTCAACTTCGAGGACGAGCCGCTGCGCCTCTGCACCGCGCGCTTCCGCATCCGCCACCCGGCGAAGGTCGAAGAGCGCCTGCGCCGGCACGACGGCTTCACCCGTGAGGGCAAGGGACTCTACAACTGGGAGGGTCCTCGGGCGGCGGTGTGGGGTTCCCTCACGGTGGAGGGCAAGGTGCTGGTCCTCACCACCTACTCCGCGCAGCGTCTGGAGAAGGGCAAGGCCCTGCTGGAGGAGTTGCTGGGCGCGGAGGCCGAGCACGAAGAGGACACGCTGGGGCCGGAGAAGTCCGTCCGAGGAGAGCCCGCGCGCGCCCTGCCAGACGACGCGCCCCCCCAGTTGGCGGACGCATTCGCGTTGACGCTCGCACAACGGGCCCGGGAGGAGCTGGCCCGGGGAATCCCCGCCTGGGGTGGAAGGAGCGCCAGCGACCTGGTGCGCTCCACCGAGGGCCGCGCCCAGGTGCTCGAATGGCTGAAGGACTGGGAGTCGCAGGTGTCTCACCTCTCCGACGCCGCGGACCTGCTCTGGGATGACCTCTACGCGGAGCTGGGTCTGTCGCGTGACGAACGCATCCCGCTGACCCAGGTGTACACCTCGAAGGAGGCGCCTTCCCTCGAGCCCATCCGCGCGGAGCTCACCACCACCGAGCTCCCCGAGGACCTCTCTCTTGAACCTCTTCCTCGCCGCCGGGCCTTCCAGGATGCCGCCCAGCGGAAGCCGCGGCGGAAGCCCCCGGCGCCCGAGCTGGAGCCAGGGGCCCTCTATGCCTTCAAGCTGGGCCCCATCGACGTCGGCGTGGACGGACGCACCTCCATCTACGTCGCGGTGACGTCCGAAGGTGAGGCGCTGCCACCCGTGTTCGAGCGCCGCGACGCGAAGGGCCTGGAAGGCCTGGCGAGGGACAACGCCGAACTCAAGCGTTACTGCGAAAGCCGGCTGGCGCGGGCTGGAGCCGCCCACGGCTTCGCGTCGCGGCCCATGCCGGACTCCGTCACCCGGTTCCGGGCGGCGCTGGCCCTCCAGATGCACTGGGCCTCGGTGGAGCCGGGCTTGATGGTGATGCCAGAGGTGACGGAGGCACTCCTCGACGCCACGGCGGCGCTCATCCGCGCGGAGCCCTGGGAGGAGTGGACGAACGAGGAGGTCTTCACCGTGCACCTGGAGGGTGCCGTGCGGGGCACCCGGGAGCTGTCCGTCATGGGGAGTGGAGGCAGCGAGTTCGGCTTCGCCCTCTTCGACCGGGCCGGCTCCGTGGAGCGGATGAGTATGTCCGGCCTGCCGGGCGGCAACGTCGACGTGCTCATCCCGGACTCGCTGGGCGTGACGCTGGAGGACGCGCCGGACTGGGTGGTGAAGACGGTCAAGGACGTCACCGGCCTGCCCTTCGTCCCCGACGTGATGCGCGTCCAGCGCAACACACCGCGCCTGGGCAACGCCGAGGAGCTGGTGCTGGCGGCGGCGGTGGCCCAGGCGCTCGCCCTGGCACGTCCCGAGGAGCGCGAGGTGGACGTGGAGCTGAAGGTTGGAGACCTCCAGGTTCGGGTACGGCTGGAAATCCCCCTGCCGCTGCTGACGGGGAGCTACGTGGGAAAGCTCGACCTGCTGTCGCTGGCCACCCGGCGGCCCAAGGCGAGCCACGCGCCCACGCGCTCGCTCCCCACGAAGAAGGTCTCCGAGACGCTGCTCGAGTTCGCCAAGCCCGTCCTGGACGACGTGGAGGACTCGGAGGACCCGCAGGCCGAGCTCTTCACCTGCCTGGCGCTGGCCCTGAGCGCGTGGAACGCCGTGGTGCAGGACACCTGGGAGCCGGAGAAGGGCTGGGTGGAGCGGGCGCGCGCCACGCTGACGCGGATGCCCCGAGACGTCCGGGAGATGATGCTCCACGACTTCGAGCTGCTGGTGGAGCGCAAGCGGCGCCACTTCGCGGACGACCCCCGGCTGCTCGACGCCCTGGACATCGTCCAGCGGCCGGATGACCTCGGCGTGCGCCTGGCCGGCGTGGTGACGCCAGGCGCCTGGTCCGAATTCGTGGGCGTGTAGGGCGCATGACGCGGCCTCAGTCGCGCCGGCCCAGCGTGCGGTCCAGGTTGTAGGCGGAGCTGATGAGCGCCAGGTGGGTGAGCGCCTGCGGGAAGTTGCCCAGGGCCTCGCCGGACATGCCCGTCTGCTCCGCGTACAGGCCCACGTGGTTGGCGTAGCCCAGCATCCGCTCGAAGATGAGCCGCGCCTCCTCCAGCAAGTCGGGCCGGGCCACGCTGGCGCGCGTCATCGCCTCCACCAGCCAGAAGCTGCAGAGGTTGAAGGTGCCCTCGCTGCCGGCAATCCCATCCAACGTGGCCTCCACGTCGTAGCGGAACACCAACCCGTCCGACGCGAGGCCGCCTTGGGATGGCGGCTTGCGCATGACGTCCAGCGTCTGGAGCATGCGCGGGTCCACCGGGGACAGGAAGAACACCAGCGGCATCAGCAGATTCGCCGCGTCCAGCGCGTGGCCGCCGTAGTACTGGACGAAGGCGCCCCGCTCCGGGTTCCAGCCCTTGTCCATGATGTCCTCGAAGATGGTATCCCGCACCTTGTGCCAGCGGGCCCGGTCCGCCGGGAAGCTGCGCTTGTCCGCCAGCCGGATGGCCCGGTCCACCGCCACCCAGCACATCAGCTTCGAGTACACGAACTGCCGCCGCCCGCCGCGCACCTCCCAGATGCCCTCGTCCGGCAGCTCCCAGTTGTCACACACCCAGTCCACCAGCCGCCGCAGGTGCCGCCAGAAGTCATAGGAGATGGGCGCCGCGTACTTGTTGGACAGGTACACCGAGTCCATCAGCTCGCCGTAGATGTCGAGCTGCAACTGGTCCGCCGCCGCGTTGCCGATGCGCACCGGGCGCGCGCCGCCATAGCCCGACAGGTGCAGGAGTTCCTGCTCCTCGGGCACGCGCTTGCCGTCGATGCCGAACATCAGGGGCAGCGGCCCGTCGTCGTACTCCGCGCAGCGCGCCTCCACCCAGCGCATGAAGGCCGCCGCCTCCTGCTTGAAGCCGATGCGGAGGAACGCGTACACGGTGAAGGCCGCGTCGCGCAGCCAGCAGAAGCGATAGTCCCAGTTGCGCGTTCCGCCCGGTGACTCCGGCAGGCTGCAAGTGGGCGCCGCGACGATGGCGCCCGTGGGCGCGAAGGTCATCAGCTTGAGCGCCAGCGCCGAGCGCTGCACCGTCTCCCGCCACCGGCCCGTGTACTGGCAGCCCGACAGCCAGTGGCGCCAGTACTCCACCGTCTCCCGGAAGAGGTCCTCGGAGGACTCATGGTTGTGCACCACCGCCTCGCAGGACGTGCGCGCGCCCGGGTGCAGGGAGAAGACGGCGGACTGGTTCTCATGCAGGGTGAAGGACGCGGTGACGCCCCGCTCCGTCTTCTTCAGCTTCACCGACGAGGACAGCGTGAGCTGGAGCGTGTCAGAGGAGAAGGTGGCTCCGCTGTGGATGAGCTTCGTCTCGTGCGTATCCCGCGCGTAGTTGAAGGCCGGGAAGCACTCCATGCGGAAGACCATCTGTCCACGCACCACCCGCACGCGCCGGAGGATTTCCCGCTCCTCCTTCATCCCCTTCCTGCCCGACATGGGCATGAAGTCGACCAGCTCGCCCACGCCATCCGGCGTGTAGAAGCGCGTCACCAGGACGTTGGTCTCCGGCCAGTAGAACTGCCGCTTCATCACCCCGTCGGGCTCCGGCGCGATGCCCCAGTGGCCTCCCCTCTCACGGTCCAACAGCGCGGCGAAGACACTGGGACTGTCGAAGTGCGGAAAACAAAACCAGTCGATGGTGCCCTCGCTGCCCACCAGCGCCACCGTCCGCAGGTCGCCGATGACGCCATGGTCCTCGATGGCCACCGGCTTTCCCGTCACCGAAGCGCCGCTGCTTCCCGTTGCCATGCGTCACTCCTTGTCGAAGGGGGTCAGATGAAACGGATGACGTCCTTGATGCCGCCGGACTTCTTGCCCGTGACGACGTCGCAGAAGTCCTCGGGCGAGTGACTGGCGCAGATGAGCCGCTCCAGCCCCCCAGGCCAGCGGGCCTGGAAGTGCCGCAAGTCCTCCAGCGCCATGTCGAAGTCGACATCCGCCGCGTTCACCGTGCCCACCAGCACCTGGTTGCCCAGCACCACGTCCTTGAGCACCGGTGCCACGTTGAAGGGCTCCTCCTTCGACGGCACGCCCGTGAGGATGCAGACGCCGTTGGGGCCCAGCGCCTTCAGCGTCTCCAGCGCCGCCTTCGCCACGCCCGCGGCCTCGTAGATGACGTCCGCGGCGCCGACCCTGCGGACCAGCTCCTCTGGCCGCACCTCCTTCGAGGAGATGTAGGGCACCCCCATCGCTTCCGCTGCCTCGGCCTTCACGTTGGGCTTGGGACTGCGCGAATACACCGTGGTGGCATAACCCCGGCGCGCCAGCGCCATGGCGCCCAGCAGCCCCACCGGCCCCGCGCCCAGCACCACCGCGCGGCCGGGGCCCGCCCTCCAGGGCAACCGGTCCTGGAAGCGCTCCAACTGGCGGAGGGCCTTCTCCGCGATGGTGAGCGGCTCGGTGAGCACCGCCACCTCGCGCAGCTCCGCGGAGACCCGGTGCAGGTAGGCCACGTCCTCCACGAAGGACTCGGCGCCGAAGCCGTGAGCGCCCTTGATTCCCCGCTCGGTGTAATCGCCGGTGATGCAGAAGTCCGGATGGCCCCCGCGGCACGGCGGGCAGGTGGCATGCGGGCACGGCCGGCGCACACGGGGCACCACCCAGTCCCCCCGGCTCAGGCCCCGGACGGCCTCGCCCACCTCCACCACCTCGCCCAGACACTCGTGGCCCAGGATGAGGTGGTCCGAGCCCGGCGGCGGGGAGCCGTAGACGAACTCGATGATTTCCTTGTCCGTGCCGCACACCCCGATTTCCCGCGTCCGCACCTTCACCTCCGTGGGGGACTGGATGCGGGGCTCGGGGGCGTCGGTGATGACACGCACCTCGCGCTTCTGGGGGAAGACGGCCACGGCCTTCATACGGGCTCCTTGCGATGCACGTCCCGGCACGCGGCCAGACGTGGACCAGGACACGGTGATGCCTGCCAGGTACGGCTGCTCGCTCAGACACGGACCCGTGGCGGCACGGGCCCGCTGGTGAACAGCGCCCGCTCCCACGTTGCCCAGGGGTCAACGCTGTGCATGCACGAAACCGCTGCCCACCCGGCCCGCCCGGGTCTATGAGGAGAGGTGTGAGCGAGCCCCAGTCTTCCTACGCTGCTGACGAGCCGCGCCGCAGCCGCACCACGGCCCTTGCCGCGGCGGCGTGCGTGCTGCTCGCCCTGCCCTTCCTCGTGCTGGGCCCCTACCTGCTCAGCGCCCAGGCCCGCGTGGAGCTGCGGTGCCAGCCCGGCGGCGTGTGCCTGCTGTTCCATTCCAGCTGGCTCACCCGCGACGAAGTGGCCAGCTTCGCGATGAAGGATGTGCAGGGCGTCAAGGTGGACCGGACCCGCGCCGCCCGCCGCAACCGCGTGCCCATCTTCCGGCCCACGCTGGTGACGGCGTACGGCGAGTACCCCCTCTTCTTCCAGTGGACCACCGAGGAAGCGGAAGCCACGCGCGTGGAGGCACAGTTGGAGCAGGCCTTCGCGAACCCCGACGGAAAGACGGTGGAGTTCGTCCGGGATGACCGCAACGCCTCCCTGCGCGTGGGCGGCGCCTTCAGCGGCGTGGGCGTACTGCTGCTCGTCTTCGCGACGTGGCTGGGGTTGCGAACGCGGACGCACCTGCGCACCGAACGGGCGCGCCGCGCCGCCTGAGCACCCCCCGGGACGAAGGGCCTTCGCCTCAGCCCCCTGCGAGCAGCGGGACGCCGACGAAGCGGGCCAGCGCGAAGCCCGTCGTGACGCAGAAGGCCGCGCCGAAGCGCTCCAGGTCGAACCGGAACTTCCAGTCCCACAGCTTCACCTTCTGGAAGCCGGCCACGACGGCGCCCACGACGAAGGGGGCCAGCAATCCCACGGGCCACGCCAGCCACTCGTCGTCGATGAGGGGCTCGGCGGAGAGGGCCAGGCTGCCCGCCCCCAGCAGCACGCCCAGGCCCAGCAGGAGCATCAGCCCGGCGGCGCCGAAGCGGCTCTTGTCCGAGTAGGTCGCCAGAACGCCCCGCATCAGCTTGATAATCCCGTCGTCCTCCAGCATGCCCCCATGTCTAAGACAGCCGGGCAGGCGATGAAAACACGCGTCTGAAGCGTCACCAGGTTCTACCGGGTGGGACGAAGGCCGTGGGCCACGAGCCCCTCTCCGCGCGCAAAGCAGGCGAGCAGGCCATGAAGCCCTCAACGGGCCTTTTGCCTGCTCCCCCTTCCCACTTGCACCTACGTGCCTAGCTTGTGGCCGATGCTGCGCGCTCTCCTTGGCCGTTGGAGAAGTTCCCTGCGCCTGCTCCAGCCGGCGCATGTCGGTGTGGAGCGCGCGAAAATCAGCGTCGCCCGGTTGGACCACGAGTACGCCAACAAGGTGGTCGCCTTGCAGAACGTGGACCTCAACGTCCGCTCGGGCGAATTCGTCTGCCTGCTGGGCCCGTCCGGCTGCGGCAAGTCCACGCTGCTCTACGCGCTGGCGGGGCACGTGGCGCCCACGGGGGGCTCGGTCTCCATCGACCGGCAGCCCATCCACGGGCCCGGGCCGGA
Organism: Myxococcus virescens; assembly: GCF_900101905.1. Lineage (NCBI taxonomy): Bacteria > Pseudomonadati > Myxococcota > Myxococcia > Myxococcales > Myxococcaceae > Myxococcus > Myxococcus virescens. The sequence continues at coordinate 298,978 of NZ_FNAJ01000006.1, forward strand.
CCGGCTGCTGATGTTCCAGGAAGCCGCCCTGTTCCCGTGGCTCACCGTGCGCGGCAACATCACCTTCGCGCTGGCTGCCCGGGGCGTGCCCCGCGGCGAGCGCCGCGAGCGGGCGGACACCTATATCCGGCGCGTGCAACTGGGCGGCTTCGAGGACGCGCTGCCCCACCAGCTCTCCGGGGGCATGAAGATGCGGGCCTCGCTCGCCCGCGCGCTGGCGGTGGACCCGGCCGTGCTGCTGATGGACGAGCCCTTCGGCTCGCTGGACGCGCAGACGCGCATCCACATGCAGGAGCTGCTGCAGTCCATCTGGGTGCGCACGGGCAAGACGGTGGTGTTCGTCACCCACGACGTCCATGAAGCGCTGATGCTGGGCACCCGCGTGGTGCTGATGGCCCCCAGGCCGGGACGCGTGGTGCGGGATTTGGAAGTCCACCTGCCCATGCCGCGCCAGCCGGAGGACGCGGCGCTCAATGAAATGGTGCGGCACGTCGGCGGCCTGCTGCGTGAGGTGGAGGGCCGCGCCCACACACGCTCGCTCCAGCCAGCGCCCACCCGGGCCCCCGCCCAGCCCGTGCTCCGTCCACAGGTGATTCCCGGCCCGTAGAGGTGCGTCATGAAACACCATGCCCAGAAGCTGCTGGTGATTGCGTTGCTGATTGGCCTCTGGGAGCTGGTGGCCCGGATGGGCGTCTGGTCTCCCCACCTGCTGCCCCGGCCCCTGACGGTGGCCCAGAGCCTGGTGGCCATGGTCACCGACGGGCGACTGGTGGGCGCGGCGGGGCGCTCCCTGGGGCGGCTGCTGCGCGCCTACCTGATGTCGGTGGCCCTGGGCGTCCCCCTGGGTCTGCTGATTTCCCGCATCCCCTTCTTCCGCAACGCCGTGAAGCCGGTGGTGATGGGGCTCCAGGCGCTGCCGTCCATCTGCTGGCTGCCGCTGGCGCTGCTGTGGTTCGGGCTGACGGATGGCGCCATCCTCTTCGTCGTCGTCATGGGCAGCGTGCTGGGCATCGCCATCGCCACCGAGGACAGCGTCAACGGCGTGGACCCGCAGCTCACCCGCGTGGCCAGCACCCTGGGCGTGCGAGGCCTGCGCTTCCAGTTCGGCGTGCTGCTGCCCGCGGCCCTGCCCGGCATCGTCACCGGCCTGAAGCTGGGATGGAGCTTCGCCTGGCGCGCGCTGCTGGCCGGTGAGCTGCTCTTCGTCTCCGGCGGCCTGGGGCAGTTGCTCACGGTGGGCCGCGAGCTGATGGACGTGCCCCAGGTCATGGCCGTCATGGTGGCCATCGTCATCATCGGCACCGCGGTGGACCGTGTCCTCTTCCAGACGGTGGAGGTGCGGCTGCGGCGGCGGTGGGGGCTGACGGCGACGACGTGAGGCCCACAGCCGTGTGGCGCCTGACGCTTGGATTCGGCGGGCGTTGAAATCCCGCCGCCGCGTCACACCTTCAGCGGCCATGCGTGTCTTCCACTTCCTGTTGCCCGTGGTGGTCGCTGGACTGGCGGTGCTCGGCGCGGGCTGCAAGCGCGAGTCCGCCGCGCGCGGCCCGGACGCGCCGCTGCGCCTGGGCTTCTTCCCCAACATCACCCACGCCCAGGCCCTGGTGGGCAACGCGGAGGGCACGTTCGCCTCGCAGCCGGGGGTGGGCCGCCTGGAGGTGATGCAGTTCAACGCGGGGCCCGCCGCCATGGAGGCGCTGGTGGCCGGTTCACTGGACGTGTCCTACGTGGGCAGCGGTCCGGCCATCAACACGTTCCTCAAGGCGGGGCGCGAGCTGCGCGTCATCGCCGGCGCGGTGAACAACGGCGCGGTGCTGGTGGTGCGCACGGTGAAGACGCCCGCGGAGCTCAAGGGCAAGAAGCTGGCGTCGCCGCAGCTGGGCAACACGCAGGACATCGCCCTGCGCTACTGGCTCGAGCAGCAAGGGCTGACGACGCGCCTGGACGGCACCGGGGACGTGCAGATCTTCCCGCTGAGCAACCCGGACATCCTGGGCCAGTTCCTGCGCGGCGGCATTGAGGGCGCCTGGGTGCCGGAGCCCTGGGGCGCGCGCCTGGTGGCCGAGGGCAAGGGCCGCATCCTGGTGAATGAGAAGGACTTGTGGCCCGGAGGGCGCTTTCCCACCACGGTGCTGGTGACGACACGACAGGTGCTGGAGACGCAGCGCCCGCGCGTGGTCGCCCTGCTGCGCGCGCACGTGCGACTCACCGAGCGCTGGCAGGAGGACCCGGCCGGCTTCACCACCGCGGCCAACGCCGCCTTCGGCCAGCTCACGAGCAAGCCGTTGCCCGCCGGCATCCTCCAGCAGGCCTTCTCCCGGCTGGAGCCCAGCCTGGACCCGGTGCCACAGGCGCTCGCCACCGCGGCCGAGCACGCGAAGACGCTGGGCTTCATCACCGACGCCAACATCGACGGGCTGGTGGACCTGAGCCTCCTGGACGAGGCACGAGCGGGCGCCGCGAAGTGATGACGACGGAACACAGCCGGGGTGACGCGGGCCCGAGGCCGGGGGAGGATGCGCGCCCATGAAGATGGAGCGTGTGGAGGAGACGCTGGAGCGCATCCAGTTGGAGGCCGAGCGCGCCCCCGGCGGGGTGCTGGCCTTCGACGGCGATGGCACGCTGTGGAGCGGAGACGTCGGAGACGACCTGTTCCTGGCCCTGCTGGAGCACGGCGACATCCGCCCGGAAGCGCACGCCGCCCTGGAGCGGCTGGCCACCGCACATGGCTTCGAGAAGGGCCTGCCCGCGCGCGAGCTGGCGCACCAGCTCTTCGCCGCCTTCGAGGCGGGGCGGATTCCGGAGAAGGACATCTACGAGATGGTGGCGTGGCTCTTCGCCGGTTGGCGCGTGGACGCGGTGCGCGCCTTCGCGAAAGACGTGGTGGCCCGCCACGCGGTCAAGCAGCGCATCCACCCGGAGAGCCGCCGCGTCGTCGAGTGGGCCCGCGGACAGGGCATCCCCTGCTACGTGGTCAGCGCCTCGCCGCTCGCCGTCGTGGAGGCCGCCGTTCATGAAGTGGGGCTGGACCCCTTGAAGGTGCTGGCCTGCACGCCGCGCACGGAGGATGGGACGGTGCTGGCCGGCATCGTCGAGCCCATTCCCTACGCGGCCGGGAAGGTGCATTGCCTGCGCTCGCGCACGTCCCAGCCGCTCTACGCGGCCTTCGGGGACAACGTGTTCGACCTGGAGTTGCTGGCGGCCTCGCGCGTGCCGGTCGCCATCCGGCCCAAGCCACGGCTCCGGGCGAGGGCAGCGGAACTGCCCTCGCTCGTCCAACTCCACCCGGAGGACTGAAGCGCGTCAGTCCTTCGGCTGCACCTCACCGGCGAGCGCCAGCGCCACGTTCTCCGTGGTGTTCTCCACCTGGTAGACGGCCACCACGTGCTGGCCCTTCTCCGGCTGCTTGCGGATGCGCAGCGCGCTCAGGTCCAGGGGCACCACGGCGCCGGGCTCCGTCTCCAGGTAGAGCATCTGCCCGTTGAGCTTCAGCACCTTGCCAGACAGGCGCTTCATCTCGTCCTGGTCGGGCGTCACCTCGCGGATGGGCATGCCCACGCCGTTGGCCTGGGGGCCCACTTCCAGGAGGCGCTGGCTGCCGCTGTTGGAGCGGTCAATGGACATGGTCGCGCCGAAGTTGGTGAAGCTCCGGTCCAGGCCCTCCTGTCTGGGCACATTGCCAGCGCCGGAGCCGTCATTCGGGATGTTGACGGGTTCACGGGCCAGGACAGCCACCGGCACCATCAGCGCCGCCATGGCGGCGGCCCACCAGTTCCCAGCGTGCATTCGTTTCATGGGTCCTCCTCCTGGAGGGGCCGTGAGCCCCCCGTTGCCGACAAGCTAGGCCCTGACCCGAGGCCCCACCCCTGTGGACGGAACGTTCCGTCGCACCAAGGGCCGTGTGCCATGCGGCGCGCCGGGCCCACGAGCGGACCTGCTGGCCAGGTCCGAAACCGACGCGCGGGTTCCAGGCAGGCGGGCGGGCCGTGCCCTCAACCGCGGGCCCGCCCCTCCCACCTGCCTCCGTTCCCCCAACGGGCCGTGGACGTCGCGTCCCCAGAGGAGGCTTGCGTGCGGCCCCCCAGTGCACCCAGCAACACCAGACAGGTGATGCGCAGCACGTTTTTCGTATCAAGCATTGTGTGTCTTTGAAGCCTGAAGTGACGTTGACGGCGCGGCTTCCCCCGGGCCCATACGAGCGCCTGGTTTCAACCCAGCCAATTCACCATCATTGCGTCAGGCTTTATCCCCGAGTAACATTCAATGACACATCGGCATCCCTTGAGTGAGGACCGTCCAATATTCAGCCGGTCCTTACCGGGTGCATCCTCTCTCCTCGATCGATTCGGGCTAGGGTGCGCCGTCCTGCCCGGACCCCTTTCCCCCCCGCCTTCGTGGCGGCACCACGCAGAGGCCGCACGTGAACGGTCGCAACGCTGAGCACCGCATCGCCCTCTTCATCGACTTCGAGAACCTCGTCACCAACACGGGCATCAGCTCCGCGAGCTTCGACTTGCAGCCCTCGCTCGACCGCCTGCTGGAGAAGGGCAAGGTCGTCTTCCGCCGCGCCTACTGCGACTGGTCCCGCTTCGCCGAGGCCAAAATCCGGCTGCACGAGTTCGGCGTGGAGCTCATCGACGTGCCGCCCTCCACGCGCGCCGGCAAGAATGGCGCGGACATGCGCCTGGTCATCGACGCGCTGGAGCTGTGCTACGCGCGCGAGAGCATCGACACCTTCGTCATCGGCTCCGGGGACAGCGACTTCTGCCCGCTGGCCTACAAGCTGCGTGAGAACGGGCGCACCGTCATCGGGCTCGCGGTGAAGGAGTCCACGTCGCCGCTCTTCGTGAAGGCCTGCGATGAATTCATCTACCTGCGCCCGCGCCAGTCACGCTCCGACAAGGGCGACAAGGAGAAGGGCCGGCAGAGCGTGTCCGCCGAGGAGGCGGGACACGGCAAACGCGGCGGCCGCCAGGGGCGCGACGAGAAGGGCCGGGGAGACAAGGAGAAGACGCCGCAGGGTGGCGGCAAGTCCCAGCCGAAGACGGAGGTGCCGGACATCGCCCGCGAGGTGGTGCAGAGCATGCTGGCGCGCGCCACCGGGCCGGTGAACCCGTCCCTCATCAAGGAAGCCATCGTCCGCAAGGAGCCCGACTTCGACGAGCGCGAGCACGGCTTCTCCACCTTCGCTCGGCTGCTGGCCGCGCTGGAGCAGCAAGGCCTGCTGCGCCGCATCCAGCAGGGCCGCCAGTGGTACGTGGTGGCGGCGGACTTCGACGTCGGCGGGGGCGACAGCAAGGGCAAGAAGCGCGGCCCCGCGCACACCGTCGAGGAAGACGACGAGCTGGAGTCCTACCCGGACCCGGACGAAGACGAGGGCTGAGCCCCCGTCCCCGCGACTACGCCCCCGCCGGGGGCGTGGTGGCCTCGAAGAGGTGCTCGAGGAACTCGGGCAGCAGGCTGGCGGAGATGACCCACAGCTTGCCTTCGCCCAGGTCCGCGAGCGACGCGCGCTCCACGTACTCCACGCAGGCCGCTTCCACGTAGTGGATGAACACCTTGCGCTCGCGCGCGCGGTACCAGTCCGCCGCGTGGGCCAGCAGCGCCACCATGGCGTCCTGGGCCTCCTTCGTCGCGTCGTCCACCAGCGGCACCAGCCGCACGCCGTCCAGCACGTTGAAGAGGTTGAGGCCCGGCTGCGCCGTCTCAAGCACCGCCAGGACGACGGGCTTGCCCTCATGCCGCGCCACCACCAGCTCGCGCTCGCGGCCCATGCCCGCCTCGCCCCAGCGCTCCTTGGCGCGCTTGAGGTCGAAGCGCTCCGGCACCAGGTCCAGCGCCTCGCGGTAGGCCAGCGGACGCGTGCGCTCCACCTGCTGGAAGAAGGCCGCGCGCTCCGCTTCGGTGGGCGTGCCCACCTCGATGCCCGCGGGGATTTCCCAGGCCCCGTCCACCTCCGCCTCCATCAGCTGGAAGGGCACGAGGCACGTCTGGCCCGTGTGCTCGTACCAGGTGGCGAAGTCGAACTTGGTGAAGCGCACCCAGCGCACGCGCGCCTCGCAGAAGGCGAAGAACCACTTCACCTCCGGGTCCACCTGCGTGGGCTCGTAGCCGCGCAGGTAGATGTCGCGCAGCGCCTCGCGCGCCGACGTGCGGCTGCCCTTCACCGGCTGACGCGCCAGCTGGTGCGCCATCCAGCTGCCTTCGTACGGCTTCACCACCGACAGCGTGGCGCCCACGGACTGCCCCTCCGGGTGCACCACCCGGTAGCCCAGCCGCGTCCGGCCCTCCAGCCGCGCCAGCGTGGCGTCGAAGCTGGGGTGCGCGTCCTCGAAGTCCTCCGGCGACTTGCCCGGCAGCCGGAAGTAACCCGAGCCGTCGAAGAGCTTCCAGGTGGCATCCCCCCAGTCACCCTCCACCTGGGTGGCCGGGTGCATCTGCGCCTCCACCAGCGCGCGCCAGGCCTGCGCGCCCGCCGCATCCAGGGGACGCACGGACATGCCGCAGCGGCGGCCCGCCGCGGTGCTGGAGATGTTGCGCACCTCGGCGCGCAGCCGCACCGGCGCCATTCCTTCCGTCACGACCTCCAGCACTGGCTGGCGCAGGCCCGGGTACAGCAGGTCCTCGCCGGGCTCCGTCAGGAAGGCGATGCCCTCATAGGACAGGTCCAACACCTGACGCCGCACGTGCACCTGCGGCCACAGCGGATGGTCGAAGGACAGCGTGCAGGCACGGCTCGGCGGCGCGCGCCGCAGCCAGCGGTGGCGGTAACGAACGAGCTCCCGGGGCAGCGGCATCAGCACCAGGCCGGACTCCTCGCGCGCCTCGCTGACCTCCAGGTGCACCACGCTGCTGTAGCCAAAGGCCTCCAGGGTGAAGGGCTGCGCGGGCAGTCCGCCCTCGAAGCGCCAGCCCATGCGGCCTTCGCGCGGGTCGAAGTACGCGGCCGTCACCGGCACCTTGCGCCCGTCCGCGGTCCGCGCCATGCCGCGTGCCTGCCTGCCCACCAGCGCGTCGCAGATGCGCCGCACGCGGTCGGGGTGCTCGATGCGCTCCTTCCACACCGGCCGCGTCTCCGGCGGGAGCAGCAGGCCGTTGTCACGCAGGGCCTCCAGCACGGAGACGATGCGGCGGCCCGCGTCCAGGGGCGGCGCCAGGAAGCGCATGCTCACCTCCGGCGCGCCGCGCACGTCCATGACCTCCACGTCCAGCGCGGTGGCCCATCGCTCGCCATGGCCCAGCACCACGGAGGCGGTGTCGCCCGGCTTCGGCGCCGCCTGCGTACCGAGGTTCAGCGTCAGGTGCTCCAACGACAGCTGCACCAGCCGACACGGCGCCTGGAGGTTTCCGAATGACGCCACCGCCGTCAGTTCCGTCCCCATCCGGTAACCGAGCATCGACGCCCGGCCGCTCAACCCTTCCAGCGTGTCCGCCTGCATGACAGCTCCGTTGTCTGAAGGACGCCGATTGTACGGCTTCACAGGTGCGAGACTTGAGAATTCTCACTGGAAGCGTGAGCACGAACGAGCCGCGCGTAACCTGTTCTCCAGGACAGGACTGGATGTCTGATTTTTCAAGTGTCACACGGATGGTCATTTCCCTCTCAGACGGGATGTGCGCCCGCATCCCATCGGGTCCGTGTGCACCCAGGTTTTTCGGGGGTGAGTTGGTGTGGCATGGCCACCGGGGGGGTGAGCGCTCGTACGCCTGCTCGCTGAGGTGGCACTGGCTCCGTCAGCGGGTTAGGGGAAGGAGCATGCCGCGCAACACCCTCTGCCTTCGTTGCGGCATGTGCTGTGACGGAACGCTTTTCACGCACGTGTCGCTCCAGCCGGAGGAAGCCCTGGCGCTCCAGCGGCGGGGATTTCCCGTGGGCGCACGCACGGATGGAAGTCTCGCCTTGCTGCAACACTGCTCGGCCCTGGATGAGCGCACGTGCACCATCTACGAGGACCGCCCCGCGAGCTGCAGGCGTTATCACTGTCAGCTGTTCTCCGCGCTGGTTGAGAAGGAAGTCTCGCTGGACGAAGCGCTCGCGGTGGTGGACGAGGCCCATGCGCGAGTGGCCACCGTGGCGCGCACGCTGGCGCCTGCTTCGGAAGGGGCGCCGCGCTCGGTGCTGCAACGCGCCCGGCGCGCGAACCTGCGCGAGCACGGCGGCCCGCTGTCCGCGACGGACCTGGCCACCTACGAGCATGCGGAGGCCTATCTGGATACACACTTCCGGGGGCGCTTCGGACGTTGGGATTGAGCGCGGCGACGCGGTGAATCCCAGCCGCCTCGCACCCCCGTGTGGCTACGATGCGGGCGCGATAATCCGGGCCGTGCTTCCACGGCGCCGCGTGACACCGAGGACTTCGATGAAGACGAACGCGTCCGTGCTGGCGGTGATGACGTGCTCCCTGCTGACGGCGCCGCTGGCCATCGCGGATGACACGGCCCCTGTGAAGTCCGCCTCGGTGGATTTGAACGGTGATGGCACGCCGGAGGCCGTGTCCATCCAGTTCGACGAACCGAAGAACGAGTTCATCCTCAAGGCGGGCAGCGCCACCATCCGGGGCCCCGGTGATGACAATGAGCCCGCGGGCGTGTTCATCGTGGACCTGGACAGCCGGGACAAGCGCAAGGAGCTCGTGGTGCGCACCGGGCAGACGGACTACGACCAGCGCTCGTACATCTACGGCTTCGACGGCAAGGCGCTGAAGCTGCTGGGCACCGTGCCCGCGCTCACCGAGGCCAAGGGCAACGGCATCATCCTGTCCGACTCATGGCAGGGCTTCTGGAACCGGCGCGACAAGTACGTCGTGGACGCGAAGACGGGCAAGGTGTCCGAGGTGCCGCAGGACCTGTACGCCGTTGGCGTCGAGGCCACGGTGAAGCAGTCGTTCCCGCTGGCGCGCAGCCGCACGGACAAGAGCGTCGTCGCGACGCTGGCCCAGGGCTCGAAGATTCAGGTCCTCGCCGCCGCGCCCTCGGGCCGCAAGGGTGAGGGCTACCTCTACCTGGTGAAGTCCTCCACGGGGCTGCTCGGGTGGGCCACCGCGAAGGATTTGACGGGGAAGACGGACGGCCTGCCGCTCGCGGGTTGAGGGCCGGTGGCTAGCGCTGGACGGCGAGGATGCGCCAGCCCCGTATGTCGATGGCGTAGGTGGCTGCCTCGGTCGCGGTGGCTCCTTCGCTGCGACATGCGCCTTCCTTCACCAGGAATCTGACGAGCACGACTTCATCGTTCAGTGGAGCCGCCTCGACATCGTAGGAGTCGCGACGATGGAGGCACACGTCATCCGGCGTGGCGTCCCGAGGCGGCTTCACATCCCGAGGAAGCATGTCGTCCATCGCGAGTTCGATGGCAGCGGCCAGGTTCGCCGGCACCCGCACACGGCCTTCCGATGGGAGCCACAAGGGGTAAGGCAGCTTCGCCGCCTCCTCCTTGGAGGCGTGCTCCGGGCGAAAGGGCCGCTGGAAGAGAGCACAACCGGGGAGCATCACCAACGCCAGCAACAGGGCTCGACACTTCATGACCCGCTCCTAGTCGCCCACATCCGTGACGATGCCGAATGGCTTGTGCTCCGGCTTGATGATGCCAACGAGTTCCCAGGCCCTCCCCTTGCGAAGATAGACCTCACCGGGCTGAGGTTCATTCGCATGGGGAACCAGCTTCATCACATGACAGTCCGTATCGAACTGGATTCGGATGAGCCATCGCTGGTTCTTCGCCCATCTGTCTTCCGGTGTCAGTGGCGACGGTGCCCAGGGATGGCTGTGGTAGTCGGCGATGCCGACCGCACGTCCACGCTCATCCCGCACATAGCGCGGTGAAGTACATGACTTGCGCTTGTTGGGACCGATTCGCTGCATCTCACCGAGGGGCGAGGGGTAGCTCGCGTAGAAGACGCCGTCTCCGAGCGAGTAGAGGACGCCGCAGTATTCCTGGCCGTAGTCCTTCTCTCGCGCTCCATCCATCTCCATGATGATGGGACAGAGCTGGTCGATGACGTCATCCACGTTCCTGGAGGGTTGGATGGCGGGCCATGGGCCTCGAACCCATACCTGACCGCCATCAGGCCCGAAGTAGACGTCCCTCCCAGCGTACCGATAGCCCGCCCCGCCGCAAGCCGTCAGCAACAGGGCAACCTTGGCCCAACGAAGGCTCATCCGGGCGTCCCTCCCACACCTGCGCCGGTTACTCAGCCAGTGACAGCTCGATGCGGCCGAGCTGCTCGTCGGTGGAGGTCACCTTCACCGTCACCGGCATGCCCACGGTGAAGGTCCGCTCCTTGCCCACCAGGGACAGCTCGCGCGCGTCCGGCCGGAAGGGGCCTCCGGACAGGGCATCCGCGGGCACCACGCCTTCCACCAACATGCCGTCCAGCTGCGCCACCAGACCGAAGGGCCGCACCCGCGTCACACGCGCCTGGAACTGCTTGCCCACGTGCCCCGCCATCCACCGCGCCTCCAACTCGCGGTGCCGGTCGTTCTCCGCCCGCGTCGACGCGCGCGCCTTCGCGTTGATGTGCACCGCGAGCGCCTCCATCCCCGGGTCTTCATCCACGAAGTCCCGGCGCCCACGCAGGTACCCCTTCAACGTCCGGTGCACCGCCAGGTCCGCGTACCGGCGAATCGGTGACGTGAAGTGCAGGTACAGCGGCGCCGCCAGGCCGAAGTGCGGCCCCGGCTTCACCGTGTAGCGCGACGGGCCCAGTGAGCGCCGCAGCACCGAACGCAGCGCCGGCTCCGCCACCGCGCCCGCAATCTGCCGGTCGAACGCCGCCAGCGCGAGCGGCGTCAGCTCCCGGCCGAAGCCCGCCGCGAAGCCGGACGTCTCCGCGAACGCATTCAGGTCCGCCACCCGCAACGGGTCCGGCTGCTCGTGCACGCGGTACACCCCGGGCAGGCCGCGCGCCAGCAGCCACCCGGCGATGGACTCGTTCGCCGCCACCATGAAGCGCTCAATCATCGCGTGCGCCGACGTCGGCTTCTCACTCACCAGCCCGGACAGCTCGCCCGTCGCCTGGTCGAAGGTGAAGCGCGCCTCGTCCCGCGCGAACTCCATGCCGCCTCGCGCGGCCCGCGCCACCGCCAGCCGCGCCGCCGCCAGCCGGAACCATGGCATCACCTCGCGCACCGGCTCCATGGGCGCCGACACCTCACCCCGGTCCAGGAAGGCGGCCACCTCGTCGTAGTTCAACCGCGCCCACGAGCGGATGACGCTCTCGTACACGTCCGCCGCCGTCACCCGGCCCTGCGGGTCGATGCGCAGCTCCACCGTGAGGCACAGCCGCTCCTCGCCCGGCATCAGGCTCAGCCAGTGCGAAGACAGCGCTTCCGGCAACATCGGCAGCACGCGCCCCGCCAGGTACACGCTGGTGGCCCGCTCACGTGCCTCGGCGTCCAGCGCCGTGCCCTGCTTCACGTACTCACCCACGTCCGCGATGGACACCAGGAGCCGCAGCGCCCCGTCCGGCCCCGCCGGCAGCACCGAAATCGCGTCGTCGATGTCCCGCGTGGATGGCGCATCCACCGTCACCGTGGGCACGTCCCGCAGGTCCCGCCGCGCGCCCACCGCATGCGGCACCGCGCGCGCGCCCCGCGCTTCCTCGACGACTTCCGCGGAGAAGTCCCTTCGCAGCCCGTGCCGGGCGATGACGCGCTCCAGGGAGCGGTCCTCCCCTTCCTCCACCCGGTAGAGCAGCACCACCTTGCCTTCGTCGATGCGCGCCACCACCGCGTCACCGGCCTTCACCTGCGTCCCCGCCGGGTCGAGCACCCAGTCCGCGTTGGCCACCTCGCGGTCCACGTGGAGCAGGGTCACGCCCTTGCGCAGCACCACCTCGCCGTAGACCTGCGTGCGAGGCCGCTCCACCAACGACAGCTGGCTCGCCGACCAGCGCCCATCCGCGCCCGCCGTCACCGTGGCCGTGACGACGTCCCCAGCGAAGTACGGATTGAGGTCGGGCGGAGGGACGAAGGCCGACAGCACCTCGGGCGAGCCGGGCGTCTGAACGGTGAGGAAGCCGAAGCCTCGAGGGTGGACGTCGAGACGGCCGGTGACGGTGCGGGGCGAAACGGAAGTATCCATGGAACCTTGGGCGCGTGTTTAGCCCACTCCCATCCTGGGAAAGCAGGGCTCGCGCGGGAAAATGTCAGCCCCCGGGAGCACGGCCCATCGAGGGCCTGCGTCTCACCGGGAAAGCCATCGCCAGGAATTGGCGACCTGCCGCCGGGGACGCAGCCGGGCCCGCGCCCCTGACATCCTCCGTCCAGGCCGCCCACGATTCCCCACCTGAATCCGGCTTCAATTCCGCCCTACCCGGGAAGTCATCAGGTCCGGTAACGAACCCGTGAGGGACGGGGCTTTCGCGTCCATCCGGCTCGCGGTGTACATTCGGCGCCATTCAATGAGTGGGAACACGCTGCCGCTCGCGCCGGAAGCGCGCTCGCTGGGCAAGTACGAGGTGCTCTGCCGCCTGTCGACGGGCGGGATGGCGGAGATTTTCCTCGCGTCCCAGCGGGGCCTGGCGGGTTTCCACAAGCTGGTGGTGCTGAAGCAAATCCTCCCCGACATCCGCGGCGAGGAGGAATTCGTCCGGATGTTCCTGGACGAGGCCAAGGTGACGGCCGCGTTCAACCATCCGCACATCGCCCAGGTGTACGACCTGGACATCGCGGACGGAGAGCTCTTCCTCTCCATGGAGTTCGTCCCGGGCGCCACGCTGGTGGAGGTGGCTCGCGCGTGCCGGCAGGCCAACACGCCCATCCCCATGGGCTACAGCCTGATGGCGGTGCGCGATACCGCCGTGGCGCTGCACTACGCACACACCTTCACGGATCCGCTGGGCCGCCCCTCTCCCGTCATCCACCGGGACGTGGCGGAGAAGAACATCATGGTGACGTACGAGGGCGTCACCAAGCTGCTCGACTTCGGCATCGCCAAGAGCCTGGCCCGCGCCAGCCGCACCGCGGTGGGCATGGTGAAGGGCACCAGCGGGTACATGTCGCCCGAGCAGATCATGGGCGAGCCGCTGGATGCGCGCAGCGACCTGTTCAGCCTCGGCGTGGTGCTGCACGAGTGCCTCACCGGCATGCGGCTGTTCTACGCCAAGCAGGCCGAGGCGATGATGAACGCGGTGCTGCGCTGCGAGGTGACGCCGCCCTCGCGCACCAACAAGCACGTGCCGCCGGAGCTGGACGCCATCGTCATGCGCGCGCTGTCCAAGCGCCGCGAGGACCGGTACGCCTCCACGCTGGAGTTCGCCCGCGCCATCGAGCGCGCCGTGGGACCGCTCATCTGGCATCCCGAGCAGAGCAGCGAGCTGATGCTGCGCCTCTTCTCCGACCGGCGCGAGCAGACGCGGCAGCTCCTGATGAGCGGGCAGAACGACACGGGAGACACCACCGGCGTGGTGAACCTGGCCAAGGTGATGGCCATGGGGGTCGAGCCGTCCGAGCTGCCCACCGGCGGCGTCACCTTGCCGCCGTCGCCTCGGGCTTCGGGAGCGCCTCGGAGCGCCGCGCCGCCCCCCGCGCCCCGGCGTCCCACCACGGGCGCTCCCGCCGCGTCCCCTGAAGCCGGCACCGTTCGCAAGGCCGTGCTTCAGGCGCCTCCGGGCAAGCGGCTGGCCTCGCGCGCGTCTCCCGCTGACGCACACGCTCCGCCGCCGCCTCCCGCCGAGGCGGTGACGCTCCCTCCGTCCGGGGGGCAGCACGTGCGCACCCAGCCGGGGATGCCGGCTCACGCTCCGGAGCACACGGTCCGCACGCAGCTGCCGGGCACCGGCCGAGACGCGGGCGCCTCTGCGTCCGCGCCGGGTGAGGCCTCCTCACGTCAGGGCTCGCGGGCCTCGACGGCCGATGCCCAGGCCACTGCTCGGGAACAGACCCAGATTCGCGGGGTGCGTTCCCCGGAGCCACCCGCTCCGCCAGCGCCCGAGGAATCTCGCGCCCGACCGACTCGCACACCGGATACGGTCCCTGCCGCGGATGATGCGCCTCGGGCACGTTCATCTCGCTCAGCGGATCCATCGCCTGCTGGCGATGACGCGCCTCGGGCACGTTCATCTCGCACGGCTGAGCCGGCGCCCACCTCGGATGACGCTCCACGGGCACGTGCATCTCGCACGCCCGAGCCTTCCCCGCCCGTGGATGAGCCCCCGCGTGCCGATGCACGGTCCCGCTCGTCCCGGACGCAGGACGGCCTGCGCACGGTGGCCCCATCCGAGGCGCCTGCGCCTCGCGCCGCGACGGAAGAGGCATCCCGCACCCGCGCGCCCCGCACCCAGGACGGCCTGCGCGCCTCCGTGCCCACGCCGCCCCCCGCCGAGCGCGACCTGCAGACGGCGATGATTCGCATGCCGGTGCTGCCCCCCGAGCGTGGTGGGGACACGGTTCCGGTGACGCCCTCGCCGCGCCGCCCCATTCCTCCCCGCCGCAGGCAGGGTGGCGCTTCGCCCGAGCCCACCACCCAGCCCGTCCGCTTCCACGACATGCCCATGGAGGAGGACGACGAAGAATCCACGGTGCAAAGCCGGGGGAGCGACACGACAGGCCCCAGGCGCGCACGGGCCCCCCAGTTCCAACCACAACCTCGGCGAAGCCGGGCCTGGATGGCTGTCACGGCGGTGGTGGGCGTGCTGGCGCTGGGCGTCGCGGTGGTGATGCTGGGGCTGGACGGTGGCGTCGTGTCCTCCCGGCTGAAACCCCTGCTCGGCCAGGGTGCCCCTCCGCCCTCCCAGCAAACCGCCGGGACACCCCCTCCGGTGAACGCGGACAAGAACCCGGCGGCGGGGACAGCGACGCCCGTGGCCCCACCGGTGAACGATGGGCCGAAGGACACGGGTGATTCGGCCCTGGCCATCGCGGATGTGGCCCCCGTCACCCTGACGGATCAGGTCCCCGTTCCGGATGAGCGTGCCCCGGACTCGGACTCCGCCACCGAGGACGATGCCCCGCTCAAGGAGCCCCGGACCTTCAAGCGCGTCCGCAACGGGACGCAGCGGAGCAAGGCGGTCGCCACGGCACCCCGCAAGGCACCAGCCACGCCGCCCGCCTCGGAGAGCGTACCGGCGGCCGAGCCCGGCTTCCTCACCCTGGTCACCGAGCCCAAGGCCCAGGTGTTCCTCGGCGGCCAGGACCTGGGCAAGACGCCGCTCTTCAAGGTGAAGCTGCCCGCGGGCCAGCACACCCTGAAGCTGGTGGATGCCACCACCAAGGCGCACCAGGTCCCCGTGGACATCAAGCCCGGGGAGACGACCTCCGTCCGCGGCCCGTTGAGCCTGCTTTCGGACCCCTGAACGGCGGGGCAGGCAATCAATGCGGGGACCGTGCGTACCTTGAGCACGCCGGGGTCCATGTCGGGGCCCCCTTTTCCATTGGAGCGTGCCCATGTCCCCCGCCCGCGTCTCAATCGTCGCCGCCTTCCTCCTCTTCGGTGCCTGTGCCCATGCCCAGGATTCTCAAGCCGGTGCGTCCGCTTCCGCACAACAGCAGCGAGGCGATGTCCGAGAGGTGCCCGACTTCGATGAGGTATCGGTGAGCCACGGCATCCGGGCCGAGGTGAAGGTGGGCCCCAAGTCCGTGCGCCTGGAGGGACCGGCCGAACTCGTGTCCCGTATCGAAATGGATGTGCATGACGGGACGCTGCGCACCCGCGTGGACAAGAAGCTCTTCAGCGGATTCAAAGGCAGCAGCGTCCGCCTGTACGTCTCCAGCCCGCGCGTCGAAGGCATCCACGCCAGCGGCGGCAGCCACGTGGACGCGGACGCCACGCGCACGGACGAGTTCGACGTCGAGGCCAGCGGCGGCGCCATCGTCAACGTCCGCGGCGTGGATGCACGCCAGGTGGAAACCGAGGCCAGTGGTGGCTCGAAGGTGACGCTGGCGGGACGGGCAACGGACTTCGACGTCGAGGCCAGCGGGGGCTCCATCGTGCGGGCCCTGGACGTGAAGGGCGTCAAGACGCTGGACGCGGAAGCGAGCGGCGGCTCGCGCGTGGAGGTGGATGCGTCCGACCGCGTCAGCGGCGAGGCCTCCGGGGGCAGCGTCCTCCAGCTCGTGTCCCGCCCGAGCCAGAGCGACGTGCGCGCCAGCGGGGGCTCCAAGGTCGTCTACAAGGACTGACGCGCCCGCCGCCGTGGAAGGCGTGCCGCGTCAATGACAACCCACGGGTGGGATGAACGGGACAGCACCCGGAGTGACGGGTGGGCCGGCTTGCTCCACGAGGGCCGGGGCGGCTGGAATGCGCGTCCCCACCCCTCGCGGAGATTCCCGCCCGATGACGCCTCCCCTCCCTTCCTCCGATAACGCCCCGGCGCCTCGGCGTCGCGGCAAGCTCCTGTGGGGAGGCGCGGGCGTCGGCGTGGCGGTGTTGGCCGGAGGACTCTTCCTGTGGAGCCCACGGCCTCCATCACCCGGTTCCACCCCGCGGGACACGCACGACGCGCATGGCGAGTCCCACGCAGACCACACGCACGAGGCGCCCAAGGCAAAGTCCCAGGCCCCCATGGAGGTGCTGGTCCAGACGGACCGCGCCGCTCGGGCCGCCGCGACGGGGCAGCGGGCCCAGGCGCATGAGGCACTGGCGGCCGCGCTGAAGCTGGCGCCCCAACATGCCCCGGCGCTCCTCGTGAAGGCCTGCCTCGCGCTGGAGGAAGGCCAGGACACCGAGGCCAGCGACGCGCTCCGCCGGCTGGAGGCCGCCGCCCCGGGCGCTCCGGAAGCCAAGCTGCTGGCGCGGCTGGGCGAGCTGCGGCGCACGCCCGGCATGGACTGGCAACAGGCGTTCCGCCAGGCCTGGGTGGACCTGGGCCAGCCCGACCTTCAGCAGAGCGAGCTGCTTCCCGGAGCCACGCCGCTGCCGCCCGACCCGGCCATCGCCGCGGCGGCGAAGGCCGCCTGGGAGCGTGCCGCGTCGGACGACGTGAGGCTGATGCTGGCCCTGGGCAGCCCGCGACTGGACGCGGACAAGGCGCTCTTCCTGCTGCGGCAGGTGCCTCGGCTGGAGGACCCGTCCCTCTTCGTGGCGGTGATGGACGTGCTCCGGGGCGAGGCCTTGCCGCAGTCCTCCCACGACGAAGCGCGCACGGTGTTCCGCCAGAAGCTGGAGGCGCTGGCGGCCGCGAACCCACGCGCCATGCAGATTCAGTTGCTGCTGCTCCTGGGAGACACGGAGCCGGGCTCGGAGATGAGCGCGGCGGAGATCGACCGCCTGGAGCAGGTGGCCGCGCTGCCCGTGTGGCGCGAAGGCGTCTTCACCCGCACGTACGAGGAAGCCCGGAAGCTGCTGGAGGGCTCGGGAGTGCCGGATGTCAGCGCCACGGCGATGGCGGTGGCGGCCCACAGCGTGACGGACCGGGGCTCGTGGGTGCTGCGCACGCGCAACGTGGGCACGCGCGGCTCGCTGTCCCCCGAGGGCCGGAAGCGGCTGGGCCGCATCACCCGCGACATCGGCACGCGCATGGCCGAACAACCCACCATGGTGGAGCGCGTGGTGGGCCTGCAGCTCGTCCGCGGCGGCGCCCAGGACATGGGCGACGAGGCCGGGCGTGAACAGGCGCTGGCGCGAATCGACGCGCTGGAGGGCGCGGTGGCCCTCTTCCGCAAGGCGTCCATGGACCGCTGGCCCCTGCATGCGCTGACGGAGGAGTTGATACAGGCGAGCACGCGAGACGAGCCCGCCTACCTGCTGTCCTTCACGCGCGTGGAAGCGAATCAGGCGGCGGAGACACAACAACCGTAGCGGCGATTGGAACGAGGTCTCTCGGGCCCCGGGAGACTTCCACCCGGGGCCCGAGCGGGCCCCCCACGATGCCACGAAGCCGCCGCACGCCGGACCTCCAAGGTCGTCCGGGCAACCGCACTCCTTCCACGCGAGCGCCGGGAACAAGGGGGTTGCTTCCCGAGCGGCCTGCGCGTGGGCACCGTGGAATACCGTCCACGAACGCCAACGCTACGGTGGTCGAAGAATATCGGCTGCGCGGGGCCTGTCCACCCGCCGGGTTCTGACTCTCGCAAGCACCGTGACAGGCCGGATGTGGTGAGGACCCATAGCAGTTGCGCATTCACGACGAGTGTGAGCAGGCGCGGGGGAGACTGAATTCCTTTCAGGGCGCGTCATGAAGCAGCGCGATATGTGGAAAACCGCTACGCCGGCTTGAGCTCACCATGCGCTTCCTGGGCTGGGATTTGACGGACCCGTACGCACGCGTTGCCCGGCCCGTGGACGTGGCGGAGGTGGATGCCCGGGGGCAGGTGCGCTTCTCCGAGCTTCGGTGGCCCATCCCCTCCAAGGCGCTCGGCTTCACCCCCGAGCTGCTGCGCTCGTCATTTCCTTTGAACCCGGAGGATGTGCTCGTCATCGATGGACCCCAGGCGCTGGCCCGGCCAGGAGCCTCCGTGCGCGAAGCGGAGCGATGCCTGCGCGCGCCGGGACGCACGCCCGACGTGCTACCCGAGCCTGGACGTCCCTTCGCCGGCTTCGTCCGGGGCGGAGTGCTGCTGTTCGCGGCGCTGCATGCGCGGGGTGGGCATCCCCTGTTGGACGTGGACACGGACTCGCTGGAGGAGGCCCGCCTCTTCGAGGCCTTCCCCGGCGCGACGTGGCGCGCGCTGTCTGTGGAGAAGTTGGGGAAGAAGACGTCTCACGCGGGACGGACGCGAAGACAGGCGGTGCTGGAGGCGCGGGGCCTGCGCTTCCCACCGGGCCTGCTTCCCACCCATGACCAGTTGGACGCAGCGCTGTGCGCGTGGCTCGGGTGGCTCACGCGCAAGGCGCCCGCGCGCGTCACCGCCGTGGGCGCACCGCTCACCGTGGATGCCCAGGGCTGGCTGCGCGAGGGCCGCATCCTCGACGTGCGGTCTTCCGATACGCCCACAAGTTCTCCACAGTGAAGCGCCGCGCTGCTGCTCAGTGAACCGCGTTCTCATGGTGCCCGTGCCCCGGTCCTCCGAAAGTCCCGGGCCAGGGCGCGTTCGCGGGCAGCACCCCCGGCATGGGGAAGCGCATGAAGCGCGGCTGGCTGTTGGCGAAGGGCGGATCGCACTCGCCACAACTGAGGGCCCCATCCATCACGTAGAGGGCGCCAGGCCCCAGCTCCATCAACTGCGGCACCGTGCGCGGCGCGTAGTCGAGCGGGCACTGGAAGGCTTCCGCCCCATCCCGCGCGCGCACGCCCACGAGCAACCGTTGGTTGTCGGCCGCCACCGCGTGCGTCAGCACCAGCGTCTCGGGGGGAAGCCCCGTGCCCCTGGGCCAGGTGGCCAGCCGGAGCTCCTTGCTCGTCAGGTGCTGGCCTTCCTTCAGCGAGTACAGCCACGCCGGCTCCAGGTCCGGAAGGCGGAAGCCCTTCAGCTGCGTGGCGGCCGGCGTGGCGCTCCGGCTGTCCACACCCGCGTTCACCGTGGTGCCCGACGCGCTGGGCACCACCACGTCCGAGGTGGCCACCGCGCGGCCCAACTGCTGGGCGAGGTGCTCCCCCACCGGTGTCCCGTCCCGGGTGCTCAACGCCTGGAAGCCCCATTCGGGCAGCAGCAACCCGTTCACCACCGCGAGCTCGCCCGCGCGCAGGGGCTCCGTCCTCCGCCAGCGCGGCACCCCGTCCGAGGAGAAGGCCATCAGCAATGAGGGCGCCCCCGACGCCAGCGGCGCGCCCGTGTTCAGCGTGGGCGCGAAGGCGACGTAGAGGTCCCCCACCGCGTCCGAGGCGAGGCCATACGGGTGCGGGTGGTTGCACTCGGCGAGCTGTGGGTCCGTCAGCTCGCGCGCGGACACCATGTGGCCGAAGGCATCCAGCACCACCAGGAAGTACAT
Organism: Myxococcus virescens; assembly: GCF_900101905.1. Classification (NCBI taxonomy): domain Bacteria; kingdom Pseudomonadati; phylum Myxococcota; class Myxococcia; order Myxococcales; family Myxococcaceae; genus Myxococcus; species Myxococcus virescens. Next base: position 318,782 of record NZ_FNAJ01000006.1, read on the forward strand.
GCGGCACGCCGTGTCGCGCCGCTGGTCCGTGGGGTAGGCCTCGAAGAGGGCCGCCAGCCGGTCCGGCGCCATCACCGCCAGCCGCGCCAGGAAGAGCGTCTGCGTCCTGTCGCGGAAGTCCGGCCGCGCGTCGGCCAGGGTGAAGGTCCACCGCGGTGTCCCCGTGTCTCGCTCCAACAGCGACACCGTCCCGTCCATCGGCATGTCCATGCACAGGAGCCGGTCGTTCCACAGCATGCAGCGGCGCGCCGGTTTGGAGGCCCGCACCGGAGGCCCCTTGCCCGCCGCGTCCAGCACGGGCGTGCCGTAGAAACCCGACAGCGTCACGTCCCCTTCCGGCCCCACCAGCAGGTCCTGCAGCTGCTCTTCTCCCGCCCGGGCGTCGTGCTCCCAATCCACCTTCAGGGGTTGCGCCGCGGGACGCGCGCACACGCCACCGCGGCAGTGCCCCGACGCCTGGCACGGGCTGGCCGCTTCACACAGGAAGCCCTCCGGCAGGTCGCGCTTCACGCAGGCCCCATCCAGGCACACGTCCGCGTCCTCGCAGGTACCTTGGGCCGCGCCGCAGAGGGTGCCGTCCGGCGCGGGAGCCGTGGCGCATCCCATCCGCGGGTCGCACGTCCCCACCTGACACGGCCCGGCCGCGGGACAGGGCGGCGCCGGCACGGACTGGCACCCGTCCAGCACGTGGCACACGTCCGCGGTGCAGGCGTTGCCGTCGTCACAGGCGCGCTCCTCGCCCCGACAGCGTCCCGCCTGGCAGGTGGCGCCGGTGATGCAGGCATTGCCCGGCTCACACGCGGTGCCGTCCGGCAGCACCGACTCCACGCACCGCTCCGTCACCAGGTCGAAGGTGGCCGCCGCGCACGTCACGGGCGTGAAGCACTCCGGCACCGGCTTCGCCTCGCCCGCCAGCACCAGCTGCACCTGGCCGCCATCCGACGCGGTGCCGGTGAGGATGACCTCGTAGGTCCCTTCAGCTTCGGGCGCGAAGCGCAGACGCACTGGCACCTCGCCCGCCAGCACCCGGACCGGCAGCGCCGCCTCCAACGAGAAGGGCGCCGTCACGTCCGTCCACACGACATCCAGCGGGGCCCGGCCGCCATTCACCACGCGGACTTCGGCCTCCCGCCGGGTGCCCGGGTAGGCGTGCGGGAAGTCCACGCGCCGCGCCGACAACCGCAACCGCCCCTCCGCCCCCGACAAAGACGGCGTGTCCCGACAAGCCGCCGCTCCCAACCCCAGCATCAGCGCCAAGACGATGCCGCTGTACCGGGACGCCTGCGTTGCGTGCGCCATGGCGTTCCCCCCCCGTGCCTCCTGGCTATACCCACGCCAGAAGGCCCCGCGGACGCCCCGCTCCCTCGATGTCCCACCTCCCAACACTTCAGGGTCGGCGGGGAGGGGGGCAGTGTTTTTTACAGGCCGTTCCACTGCTACAGGCTGCAACCACGCGAAATGGTTGGATGCCGGAAGGGTATGGTTCTGGCACCCGGGGTACGCCATGACCTCTGTCGCATCCTCCTCATGCGCCCCTTCGTCATCGCAGGCCTTCACCGTGCTCATCCCACGCGGCCTTCAGGCGGCCGTGGAGGGGCTCGCGGCGGAGACCCGCCAGGAGCTGCTCGCCGAGCTGTTCCGCCTGGCCGCGCTGGCCCGGCAGGAGGAAAGTCAGCTGCCCCCCGAGTTCCCGTACACGCTGCGGCTGGACGTCGCCGGCTGCCAGGTCAGCGTGGAGCTGGACCCGTCCCGCTCGCGCCTCACCCTCGTGGGCCTGCTGCGGCCCCAGCCGCTGGAGTGAGCCCGGCGACCCGCCTGGGCTGGGGTGAGATGTCGCGCCGTGCTGGATACGCAGAATCCTGGGACCTCACGTACCTGGTGGAGCAGCTCCGGGAGCTGATCGGGCACGACCTGCGCCTGGGCGCCGCCCTCAGCGATGAGCTGGAGGACGTCCTGGGCAGCCTGGTGCAGCGCAATCAGCGCCTGAGGGTCCTGCAGCGCATGGTGACCGCAGAACGCGCCCCAGAGGACCTGGCGGCCCTTCGCGGGGCATTGGAGGAGATGGACCGGGAGCTGATGACCCGGCTGCCTGCGTTGCTCGAACAGCTGCGCCTGGCGCTGGCTTGAGGTGGGGCACCGGCCCTGGGTTTCCACAGGCACTTCATCCCCAGCGCCGACTGCTTCTTCTAAAGGTTCATAAGAGGTATTGATCTATTGGTAGTGGCAGTAGGCAGCTCGGACTTGGGGACAAGTCAGCAAGCTCCCGGGAACACTCACGAATTCGGGATGTGCTACATGTGGGTAAAGTGACGGTTATCCCCGGGAACCCACAGGTGTTGATCCACACCGGGGTTTCTCCACAGCCCCTCCCCCACTGTCCACAGGCCATCCACAGCTTCCCGGTGGATGCGGGAGGCACCCCAGGTGGAGGCCCGTTCTCACCACACGTCCGCCCCGTACATGCCTGTTATCGTCTGGCGCGGGATGTGCCCCGACAGCGGGGTGCCGGCGGAGGGTTTCCCCATCGACTTCTATCGGGGCGAGCGCATCGGGAAGTACGAGGTCGTCACGCAGCTCTCCGTGGGCGGAATGGCGGAGCTGTTCCTGGGCTTCACTTCGGGTCCGGGTGGCTTCCGCAAGTACGTGGTCATCAAACGGGTGCTGCCGGACGCGCGGGACAATGCGCAGTTCGAACGCATGTTCCTGGACGAGGCGCGCATCACCGCGGCCTTCAACCACCCGAACATCGCGCAGGTGTTCGACCTGGGGCGCGAGGATGACGGGCTCTACCTGGCCATGGAGTTCATCGCCGGGCAGAACCTGAACCAGATTACCGGCGCGTGCCTGCGCCGCCAGGAGCAGCTCCCGCTGGGCTTCACGTTGTCGGTGGCGCGCGACGTCTGCATGGCGCTGCACTACGCGCACACCTATACGGCGCCTTCTGGCGCGCCCAGCCCCGTCATCCACCGCGACGTCGCCCAGAAGAACATCATGGTGACGTACGACGGCGTGGTGAAGCTGCTCGACTTCGGCATCGCCAAGGCGAAGGACAGCCTGGAGCGCACCAACGTCGGCACGGTGAAGGGCACCACCGGGTACATGTCCCCGGAGCAGGTGCGGGGCGATACACTGGACGGCCGCAGTGACTTGTTCTCCGTCGGGGTGATGATGCACGAGCTCATCACCGGCGCGCGCCTGTTCGCGGGCAAGAACGAGCGCGACGAGATGATGAAGATTCTGGAGGCGCCCGTCCCCTGGCCCTCGCACGTTTCGCCGCACGTGCCCGAAGAGGTGTCCAAGGTGGTGATGCGGGCGCTGGAGCGCAGCCGCGAGAAGCGCTTCGCCAACGGCCGGGACATGGCTCGGGCGATTGAAGCGGCGGCGGGCAAGTTGCTGCTGGACGCGCATGACCGGGCCGCGCTGATGCAGGACTGGTTCGCCGAGCGCATGTCCGCCACGCGCGTCATGCTGGAGTCCGCGGACGGCACCACCAACGGCGTCATGCTGGACTCCGCGAAGCGGGCGCTGCGCAGCGATGACGGGCCCTACCTCCCCGAGCGCAACGACATCCCGACGCCGTCGAACGGCGTGGCCGGCATGCCGCGCAAGCCCTCGCGCAAGGTGCCCGCGGCGGCGGCGTCCCGGAAGGCTTCGGCGGCCGTGGAGGACACGCCGCAGCCGCCGGAGAGCAAGGCCTCCAATGTGCTGTGGGGGCTGGTGCTGATGGGCATCCTGGTGGGCGGTGGCTATGCCGCATGGCACCTGTCGAAGGTGCTGAACGAGACGGTGGAGGAAGAGGACGCGAGCGTGCTGCGCACCCTCCCCCAGCACGACCCGAACCTGCCCGTCTACCTGGGACCGGGCTCGGGCCCGCCCACGGATGCCGGCAACACGGAGGCTTCAGCGAAGGCGGTGGGCGGCGAGGACGCGGAGGGAGCCCGTTCCAAGGAGGCGGCGAGCGCCCGTCCGGTGAAGGGCCGGGGCAAGCTGACCTTGCTGGTGTTGCCGGAGGCGGAGGTCTTCCGAGGCAAGAAGCGGGTGGGCCGCACGCCGATGTTCAACGTGGCCATGCCCGCGGGGGAGCACGACCTGACCATCGTGGGCCCGGACGGCAAGAAGCGCATGCTGTCGGTGCCGATCAGCGCCGGGGAGACGACCCAGTTCCGGCTGAAGCTGGCGGAAATCCCCGAGCGCTGAAACACAGAACCGGGATTGAGGGGCACGTCCCGGGGCACTTGGTTATCTTCGCGCCCCTCTCCCTCTGATTCCGGACTGTATGGCCCCTCTGACCATTGGCTTCCTGATGGACCCGCTCGAGACAGTGCGGGTGGACCACGACTCCACGTTCGCGTTGATGCTCGAAGCGCAGAAGCGCGGCCACCAGGTGCGCTACTTCGAACAGGGCTGGCTGCGCTTCAACGGCACCTGCGCGGAGGCGCGCATGCGCCACGTCACCGTGCGCCGCGAGCTGGGACGGCACTTCGACATCCTCGACGAGGCCCCTCGCCCGGTGTCCTCGCTGGACGTGCTCTTCATGCGCAAGGACCCGCCGGTGGACGCGGAGTTCCTGCACGCCACCCAGCTGGTGGAGCTGTGCGGCACGGGCCGGCCCCCTGTCTTCATCAACGAGCCGGCGGGCATCCGCGACGCGAACGAGAAGCTCTTCTCCCTGCGCTACCCGGACCTGATGCCGGACACGCGCGTCACCAGCGAGCTGCCGGTGCTGCTGGACTTCATCGCGCGCAACGCGGCGGGCACCATCCTCAAGCCAGTAGATGGCTTCGCGGGCAAGGGCATCCTCTTCCTGTCCGCCACGGACCGGAACGCGCGCTCCGCGGTGGACATGCTCACCCGGGGCGGCCGCGAGGCCGTCATGGCGCAGGCGTACATCCCGGAGAGCCGCCAGGGCGACAAGCGCATCCTCCTGGTGGACGGTGAGCCGGTGGGCGGCGTGCTGCGCGTCCCGTCCGACGACGACCACCGCGGCAACATGGCGGCGGGCGGTGTGCCTCGCAAGGCCGTGCTCACCCCGCGGGATCTGGAGATTTGCGAGCGCCTGAAGCCGGAGCTGGTGAAGCGCGGGCTGCGGCTGGTGGGCATCGACGTGCTGGGCTCCTACCTCACCGAGGTCAACGTGACGAGCCCCACCGGCCTGGTGGAGGCGAACCACCTGGACGACGTGTGCGTGGAGGCCAAGGTGCTGGACGTGGCGGAGCGGCTCGTCGCCGAGCGCGCCGCGCGCTGAGCCCCGCTGGAGGACACCGGGCGGCCCGGTGCCCGGTGTCTTCCCCGAGCTGAGGGCTGACTCATGTTTCAGCACACCACACGACGCGATGCGTGAATTGAATCCTGGTTCATGTTTCAGCGCGATGCGACGCGACGCGCCTTGAATCAGTGACTCCCGGAAGAGTCAGGTTTCGCCCCGCGGCCGCCCTTTCCCTCGTGGCCGCCAGGGAGACACCATGCTCAAGCAGCGTCGCAGCCGTTCCTGGCCGTGGTCGTGTTCCGCCGGGGTGCCTCTTGCCGCGTGGCTGTTCGCGGGCCTCGCGGGCTGTGGCGCTCCGGCAGGGGAAGCGCCGGAGGCCGAGGTGACGGAGCAGCAGCAGCCCCTGCTGACGCAGGTGACGAGCTTCGGTAGCAACCCCGGCAACCTGCAGATGTTCCGCCACGTGCCGTCCGGCATGCCGGCCAACGCGCCGCTGGTGGTGGTGATGCACGGATGTACGCAGGGGGCCGCGGGGATGGAGGGCGCTGGCTGGTCCGCGGCGGCGGACGTCTACAAGTTCTACGTCGTCTATCCGCAGCAGCAGGGTGGCAACAACATGACCCGTTGCTTCAACTGGTTCGAGCCCGGAGACTTCTCACGAGACCGGGGCGAGGCGCTGTCCATCAAGCAGATGGTGGACACGATGAAGGCCACGTACTCCATCGACCCGTCGCGGGTGTTCGTGGCGGGGTTCTCGGCGGGGGGATACATGACGCCCGCGCTGCTGGCCGCCTACCCGGATGTCTTCTCCGCCGGGGCCATCCACTCCGGCGGTCCGTACCGGTGCGCGGAGTCGATGAATGCGGGCTTCAGTTGCATGAGCCCGGGTGTGAATCGCACGCCCGCCGCGTGGGGAGACGTGGTCCGCGGCGCGTACCCGGGCTACGCGGGCCCGCGTCCGCGCGTCACCATCTGGCACGGAACCAGTGATTACACGGTGAACGTGATGAACCTCACCGAGGCGATGGAGCAGTGGACGAACGTGCACGGCATCGACCAGACGCCGGATACGGTGGAGACGGTGTCCGGCTTCCCGCACAAGGTGTACCGGGACGGCGCGGGCAACGCGCTGGTGGAGACGTGGGAGCTCACCGGCATGGGGCACGCGGTGGCCATGGACGCGCAGTTCCCGTTCCCAGGTGGAACGGGCAGCGCGGTCTGTGGCTCGGTGGGGGCGTACCTGAGCGATGTGAATCTCTGCTCCGTCTACCATCAGGTGAAGTTCTTCGGGATGACGGGAGGCGGAGGCGAGCCCACGGGGGACACCACGCCGCCCACGGTCAACGTGACGGCGCCGGCGAAGGGGGCCACGGTGAGTGGCACGGTGAATGTCACCGCGGATGCGGCGGACGCGGTGGGCGTCACCCGGGTGGAGTTCCTGGTGAATGGCGAGGTGGTGTCCACGGACACGCAGGCGCCGTATGCCTTCGCTTGGAACAGCACGGCCGTGTCCAACGGGCAGTACACGCTGGGGGCCCGTGCATTTGACGCCGCGGGCAATCAGGCCACGGACGACGACACGGGGGTGACGGTGAGCAACTCAGGCTCCCCGGCGCCGGTGACGGTGCAGTTCGCCAGCATCGCGGCGGATGACGGCTACCTGAAGGCGGACGCGGATGGCAGCGGGGCGGCGCTGGGATTCATGACGAACCTGGCGCTCGGCCGGGGGACGGATGGGAAGTACAACCGGTCGTTCCTCTCCTTCGACACGTCGAGCCTTCCGGACGGGGCCACCGTCACGCGGGCGTTCCTGACGGTGATCTACTCGTCGGGCTCGGGAGACCCGTGGTCGACGCCCGCGGGGAACACGCTGGTCATCGACGCGAAGACGGGGACGTTCAACGCGGCGAACACGGAGGTGACGGACTGGGCGGCGGCGGCCACGGCGAGCAGCGTCGCGGGCATCGACCGGTTCAGCGCGGGAGCGAAGAGCTCCGGGGACTTCAGCGCGGATGGACTCTCCGCCATCAGCAAGACAGGGAAGACGCAGCTGCGGCTGCGCTTCACCCAGGCGCAGACGGCCACGCAGTACCTGTTCATCCGGGATGGGGCGAACGCGGTGCTGACGGTCGTCTATGCGCCGTAGTGCGTGTATTCGAAGCCCTCGGAGTCGAACGCCCGTGAGACAGCCATCAGGTCTGCGTCAGTCCCCCCGCATTCCTTGATGGCGCCCCGCCAGCGGGCGGACACGATGGCTTTCATCGTGTCGATGAGATGATGGGCGGCCTCTTTCGATAGCCGGAAGCGACCGCACTCACTCATGAGGTTTTGCCGGGTGGCCCGGCGATGCTGCGTGCTGCCGGCTTCCATGGCCAGGTGGCGCTCCAGGCTGACCTGCGGCAATGGGGTCAGGTCATAGGCAGGAGAGAGGCTCCACGTGGGCCCCGGCGCGATGAGCGCGTGGTTCCTTGGATGGTCGTCGATGTTCGAGATGAGGGCGTTGAACACCATCCGTGAGAACAACTCGCGGAGGTCCTCGTCCGGATTGCCGACCCACCTCTTCAGTTCATCCGCCAGCAGGATGTAGGACCACTTCGAACGGTCCTGCGGATTCTCGTCGGCACGCAGGACGGTCAGCGCGCTGACCATCCGGTGCCGGAGGTAACCGCCGTCGACGCGCTCCCGGTCGAACCGCCGGACCAGCAACACGTCCTGTCCCGCGACATGGGTACGTTTGCTCACGGCGGCCCTCAGGCCGCACTCGCTGGCGAGCTTCAGCATGCCCCCTTCGACCGCCGCGTTGTTCCAGCGGTCACCTCGGGCTGGGAACTTGGCGACCCAGAGCCCCTCTTCATCCTCGACGACGTTCTTCGGCCGGGCTCCGCCCAGGGAACTGCCGGGGTTCACCAGGTCACTGACCTGGTGACCGGACAACGGCAGCTCTTGTTCGACGCGCCTCGCCTCCTCGAGCAGGAGGTCCAGCCGGAGGACCTTGTTGAACTGGTGGACGGGAGCGGGCGGCGTGGGACTGGTGCCGAATGACAGGGCTCCCGCACGGTCCTCGGGAGAGTTGAGGAGGAAGTCGATTTCACTCAGGTCCACGCGCCCCAACTGGCGCTCGATGACCCGGCGACCCCAGGCATCGGGAGAGGAGTCACGCAGGGCGCCGAAGATGCCGCCGAGTCTGGCCGTCTCGAAGGTGCCAGGGCGGAGGGGGAGCTCGAACTTCTCCAGTTCGACCGCGCGAGGGTTGGCCAGATAGCTCCGGCCATAGACGAAGCGCCCCACGCCGTCCTGTTGCAGGAAGCGTCCACAGATGACGACGTCCATGGAACCCGGGAGCTGGAGGTACACGTAGCAGCTTTGGTCTTCAGAAGTCCGCATCCAGGCCTTTCTTGAGGCGCACCCGTTGCGGTTGCCGTGCCAGCTCCAGCGTCTTGCCCTCCTCATCGCGTTCCGGAGCGGCGAGGTTGTCGAACTCCTGCTCGAGCCCCAGCGCCCAGAGGACCGTGAAGTAGGCACTGAGTCCCGTTGTGAGACTGCCCTCCTCGATTCGCTTGAGCGTGCCCGGGGCGAGCCCCGTCTTCTTCGCGAGATCCACCTGTCGCAACCCGCGTCGGATCCGAGCCCGCGCGATGTTCTGGCCCAGGCGTGCCACCGCACGGACCACCGCGAGCGGCGCCGTATCGATCGTCAGATTCTGTCGAGGCATTCTTCAATCTATTGAAGCCTGTGGGTGTTTAGAGTCAATAGATTGAAGAATCGAGCTATCTGTCCGCCGCTTGCCTGGCAGGCCTCGGTGTCGTGCACCCTGGACAGGTCTCTTCTTGTCTGGGAGACGACTGACCCGCACGGAAAGCCCATGCCTGAACCCACCTTGCCCGAGCCCGGCCCGGACGAAACGCTCGACTCCATTGGCACGGCGGGGGTGCGGGTGCTCCAGCGGCGGACGGGCTACCGCTTCACGCTGGACGCGGTGCTGCTGGCCCACTTCGCGGCCACCGAACGTGTCGGCGAGTCCGGGCGGATGTTGGAGCTGGGCGCGGGCAGCGGCGTGGTGTCCTTCCTGCTGGTGAAGCAGTTCGGACTGGGGCCCGTGGATGCCCTGGAGCTCCAGCCCGCCGTGCATGCCCGGCTGATGCGCGCCGTGGTGCTCAACGGGTGCGAAGCGCGGGTCACCCCGCTGCTCGGGGACCTGCGACGGATCCGCGAACTCGTCTCCGGCGGCCAGTACGCCCACGTCGTGTCCAACCCGCCCTTCCGTCTGGCCGACGCGGGGGTCCGCAGCCCGGATGACGAACGGGCCGTGTCCAAGTCAGAGGTGGCGTGTGACGCGCCATCCGTCGTCGCCGCAGCACGGTATGCGTTGATGCCCGGCGGCGGCGTGAGCCTCGTGTACCCGGCGGCGCGCGTGGCCGAGGTGTTGGGCCTGCTGACCCAGGCGAAGCTCCACCCCACCGTGCTGCGCTTCGTCCACGCGCGGGTGGGAGCCCCGGCCACGCGCTTCCTGGTGCATGCCCTGCGAGACAGGGACCGGGGCCTCGCCGTGCGCCCACCCCTCATCGTCCATGGGGAAGGGCCTGGGGGCTACGCCTCGGAGGTGGCGGCGTTGATGGATCCGCCCCTCTCCGAAAAGCCCTGAGCAGCCCCTTACGGCGTGCCCGTGAGCGGCTTCGTGTTCGTCACCTGGAGGCCGTGCTCCTCGGACGCGGTGACGAACAGCTCGTGGCCCGCGGGCACCGCCAGCGTCGAGCGCCGCAGCTTCCCGCCCACCGTGAAGTCCACCTCCAGCGCATGTTCCCCGGGCGGCACGTCGCGGAGGCTCAGGTTCGTGGCATTGCTCGTGCCCCGGCGCTGCCCGTCCATCATCACGGTGCACGGCTTCGTGCAGCGCACGTGGACCCGGGAGGTCGTCGCCGCGCGCGCCTCGGGCGGCTTCGCCGCCTCCAGGTCCTTCTGGTCCGTGAGCGTCACGCGGCCCTTGGAGTCCCCCTGGATGGTGACTTCGGAGCCACCCGGCACCTCCACGTAGCCCACGAACTGCCGCCGGTTGAAGACGCCACCGCTGCCTTCCACGCGCCGCTGGCCGGGCGCCACGTCGCGGAACTCCCAGGTCCGGTTGTCCCGGCGGAGACCTCGCTTCCCATCGAGCAGCACCGTGCAGTCGTCCTGGCACTTCACGGTGGCCACGCTCGGCGCCTTCGACGTGGAGGCCGGCGTGGGAGGTTTCGGCTCGGCCCAGTCCGGTGTGCCGGGCATGGTGGAGCTGCCGGGCTCGATGATGATGCGCTTGTTGCTGGCCAGGAAGACGTCCGCCGTCGCCACGTCGGGGATGACCACGAAGCTGCCGGCGAGCGGACGGCTCAACACGCCCGTGGCGTCGATGCGCAGGGAGCCCGGCGTGATGCCCTTGAACTCCCAGGTGGTGTCATTCACCCGGACCCCGTTCTTTCCATCCAGCACCACCGTGCACTTCTCCGTGCAGCGGACCCGGACGGCGACGCCGTCGACCGCGAGCGCTGGAGCAGACACCAACAACGACAGGGACAGGAGCGGCCAACGGAGGGACATGACAGGGTGACTGCCTCGTGCCAGGGGGTATTCACGCGGGGCCACCCGAGGGATGCGGGTCCACTCCCGCCTCATGAGGCAGGCCCCTTGGGGCCGGCAGTATGCCTACCGGGCAAGGGAGGCGGAATCACCGCGGCGTGCCATGCGCCCATGCCGGACCCAACCTACCCAGGTTTCCGTCAACGGCCCCGGCCCATCCAAGGAGTGGCAGGTATGAACGTGGCGACCCTGACCGAGCAACCGAGCATCCTGAAGGCAGCGGCCCTGCTGCCCCCGCGCCTGTCGCTCGGGTCGACGATGGTGGTGCATGGCGTGTCCAAGCTCCGCGCCGAGGGCACCGCGCAACACGCGAGCCTCTTCGAGCAGCTGGGCTTCAAGCCGGGCAAGCCCTGGGTCATCGCCACGGGGGTGGTGGAGCTGCTCTCGGGCGTGAGCTCCATCCTGGGCATCGCCACGCGCCCCGCCGCGCTGGCCGTCCTCGTCACGCAGGCCATCGCCGTGGCCAAGGTCCATGGCTCCAAGGGCTTCGACAACACGAAGGGCGGCTTCGAGTTCAACCTGGCGCTGGGAGCCATCGCGCTCGGCTTGCTGCTGCGAGGCCCGGGACCGCTCTCCGTCCACAGCGCCATCGAGCGCCGGGTGAAGCGCAAGGAGCTGCGGCGGCTGCGGTTCCTGCCGCGCCAGCGCCGTCGTTCGGTGCTGCTCGACGTGCTGGGTTGAACCCGGGCCGCGCCGCGACACACATCCCATCACCCTGACCGATGAGGTGTGTGTCGCCTGTCTGGCTGCTGGCCAGGGCGAGGTCATCTCCCCTGTCACAGAATCCTGGTAGGGCCTCTAGAATGGCGGGACATGCCCTCGTCCGTCTTCCTCTTGATGGCGCTCGCCACCACGCCGGGTGCTGCTTCGGCGCGTGAGTCCGCCCCCGCCCAGCACGTCTCTTCCTCGCAAGGCCCCAGCGCCGATTCGAGCTCGACCCAGGGCCCAGCTTCCCAGGGCACCGCGCCCGCGCCAGAGACTGTCATCACGGACCTCAACGCCTACCCTCGCGCCGGTGACTCCGGCGCGGTGCTGGACCTGGGACGTGCCGCCGCGGAGGCCGGCGCCGCCGCCCTGCGCGCCGCGGCCCTGGCCATGGGCAAGAGCGCCACCCCGCGTGGCCCGCTGGCGGACCCGGACACGAGCTACGCCCGAGGCATGGAGGCCCTCCAGGCGAAGGACGCACCCACGGCCATCACCCAGCTGTCCGCCTGCGTGGAGGCCGCGCCCTCGCGCGTGGATTGCCGCTGGGAGCTGGGCTGGGCGCACTCGCTGGAGAACCAGTGGGCGGAGGCCTACACGCAGTGGTCCGAGGTACAGAAGCTCCAGCCGGACCACCCGGACCTCAAGGGCGCGCTGGCCCAGGCCCGTGGGCAGGCCATGCTCCAGGCGAAGCTGTCGCAGGGGCCTCAGCTCATCAACCGCCCTCCCCCGCCGGCCAACGCGAAGGTGCGCATCCGCGCGGTGGGTGACGTCATGCTGGGCACCACCGTGCCCGAAGGCCACCTGCCTCCCGATGGCGCCGGCAGCGTGATTGCCGGCGTGCGCCCGTTGCTGGAGGACGCGGACCTCACCTTCATCAACCTGGAGGGGCCGCTGTGCGACACGGGCGAGACGAAGAAGTGCCGCTCGTCGAAAAACTGCTACGCGTTCCGCTCGCCCACCGAATACGGCCAGTACCTGAAGGAGGCCGGGGTGGACCTGGCGTCCACGGCCAACAACCACTCGGGTGACTTCGGCGAGGAGTGCCGCCGCGCGACGGAGTCCACGCTCGACGCGCTGGGCATCGCGTGGAGCGGCGCGCCGGGCACGGTGGCCACGGTGGAGCGCAACGGCCTGCTCATCGGCATGGTGGCGTTCCACACGTCGCCGTCGTGCAACCACCTCAACAACCTGACCACGGCGACGGGGCTGGTGCGCGTGGCCGCGGCCGAGCACGACATCGTCATCGTGTCGTTCCACGGCGGCGCGGAGGGCAGCAAGGCGCTGCATGTGCCCAAGGGCCGGGAGAAGTTCCACGGCGAGGACCGGGGTGATTTGCGGGCCTTCTCGCGCGCGGTGGTGGACGCGGGCGCGCACCTGGTCATCGGCCATGGCCCGCACGTGGTGCGCGGCATGGAGTTCTACAAGGGCCGGCTCATCGCCTACTCGCTGGGCAACTTCGCCACCTACGGCCGGTTCAACCTGCGCGGTCCGCAGGGCCTGGGCATGGTGCTGGAGGTCGAGCTGAACCGCGACGGCGACTTCACGGCGGGCCGCATCCTCCCCACGAAGCAGGTGGACAGGGGCATCGCCGTGCCGGACCCGAAGGGCGCCGTCATCAAGGCGGTCCGCGACCTCACCGCGGCTGACTTCCCGGAGACGGGCGCGCGCATCTCCGACGACGGCACCGTGCAGGTCCGCGGCAAGGGCCCTGTCTCCATGCGCTGACACGGCGTCTCGTATGCACGGCGGCGTGTGGGCACCTCGCGGACCTCGAGCCCGGGAAGTCCCGTCATGTCCGCCGTGTTCATGACGCCGCTGTCCCCTCGCCTCCCCGGGCTGAAGCGCGGCTGCTGGATGTGTCCCAGCTTCCGTCATAGCGGCTCAAAGCAACTGCCGGCCCCTACAGGCATGTCGCACGGCTCCGGGATACAAAGGTCCCTGCCGTGCGCACCCTTCGACTGCCACGTCTCTCCTCGCTTCGCGCCTTCGACCACCCCGGCTACTTCGCGGTCTGGGTGGGAGCCCTGGTCTCCACCATCGGCACCTGGATGGAGACGGTGGCCATGGGCGTGTACGTCACCGAGGCCACGGGCCGCGCCGAGTGGACGGGTGGCATCGTCGCCCTCACCTTCCTCCCCGCGGTGGTGCTGTCGCCGGTGGGCGGCGCGCTCGCGGACCGGTTCGACCGTCGCGCCTACGTCGCGCTGGGCACGGTGGTGCAGTTGGTGCTCGCGGGCGTGTTGACGCTGCTGGCCTTCACGCACCGGCTCAGCGTCCCCGTCGTGGCCGTCATCTCCTTCGTCCACGGCTGCGCCAGCACGCTCATCAATCCCGCCTTTGCGGCGATGCTCGCGGAGCTCGTGCCGCCCCGGGACTTGCACAGCGCCATGAGCCTCAACTCGGCGCAGTTCAACCTGGGGCGCATCATCGGTCCGGCGCTGGCCGCGCTGGTGCTGAGCATGGGTGGGACGTCGTGGGCGCTGCTCATCAACACGCTGTCCTTCGTCGCGGTGTTGGTGGCGCTGTCGCAGGTGAAGACGCTGACGCGGACGGCCTCGAAGGCCACGCAGGGCCTGTGGCGGCAGATTGCCCACGGCTTCTCCGTGGCGCGGGGCGATTCGGAAATCTCGCTGATGCTGTGGGGCACGCTGCTGGTCGCGGCCCTGGTGGCGCCCTTCATCGGCCTGGTGCCGGTGTTCGCCATCCGCGTCTTTGGCCAGGGCGCGGCGGCCACGTCGCTGCTCGTCACCTGCCAGGGCGCGGGCGCGGTGACGGCCGCGTTGCTGGTGGGCACGCTGGTGGACAAGCTGGGCCAGCGCAAGCTGCTGGGCCTCGTGGCGACGTCCATTGGCGGCGTGTCCACGCTGTACTGGCTGTCGCCCACGCTGCAGGTGGCCGCCGCCGTCATCTTCGTGCTCGGCGCCAACTACATGATGCTGATGAGCGGGATGCACGCGTACTGCCAGTCGCGCGTGCCCCGTGAGCTGCAGGCGCGCATAAGCAGCCTGTACAGCATGGTGCTCGGCGGCGCGTACGCGACGGGCGTGTGGGGCCTGGGCGCGATGGCCGACCGGATGGGCGTGCGCTTCGTCACCGTGAGCGCCAGTGTGCTGTTCCTCGCGCTGGTGCTGACGCTGCGGCTGCTGCGCCCGCGGCGCTTCGACGGGGCTGGCGCGTAGACGCGTCTTCCGGACCCGCGTCGAACGGCCTGCGCCCGCGACTCCTCCGCGCTACAGGCGACTCTCCACCCCGAGGCGCCGGAGAAGTTCCACGCGGCGTTGCTCGGCTTCCTCGGGAAGTGACGCGGCGGTGGGTGGCCCACCTGTGGGCAACTTGGGGATGCCTCCGGGCGTCCCCATCTTCCTCGTGAGCCGGACGGCCGGGCGTGCCCCCGGCCCTCCGCGGGGACCTTGGTGCGCCGCGAGCGCGCTCCGACATTCAGCTTCGGAGCGGTACCCACTTCGACGAGGAGCGCACCATGCCGAACAGGAAGTACGACCCGTACACGGGAGGCAAGGAGGCGGCCACCAAGCCCCCCTATGCGCCGGACCGCGTGGAGCGGGGACTGGAAGCCGACGACACCCTGCCACTGTACTCCGCGGACTCCATCCGCGACACCCGCGAGCAGAAGTTCGCCCTGGACAGTGACTCCGAGGTGGGCGGTTACGTCCCCGACATCCGCAGCCCCATCGACGAGGCGGATGAGCTGGAGCGCGAGCGCCGGGGCCGCGAGCGAGCCGAGGAGCGGCAGGTCTCCGACGAGGAAGACGAGGCGCGCAACCGCTGAGCCGCAGGGGAGGCCCGGACCTTCGGACCTCGTACCCCGTGAAACACCGGGCCGTGGCCCGCGAGCAAGGTCTCGCCACCACGGCCCGGGAGGACTGCCTGCGTGCTACTTCGCCGCGCGCGGCACCGGTGCTTCATCCGGCTCGATGGGCACCAGCTTGCCCAGGCCGAGCGGCGTCACCTGCTCCTGGATGGTCGCCGGGTCACCCACGAGGACAATCTGCATCATGGCCGGGTCCAGGTACTGCTCGGCCATGCGCTGCACCTCCGCGGCGCTGGCGTCGCGCAGGCCCTCCACGGTGCGGTTGAACTCGTCCAGCGGGCGGCGGGTGATGAAGAGCGCCGCGGCGCTGGCGCCCAGGCCCTCCACGGACTCGAAGGCGCCCGGGAAGGCGCGGATGAGGCCCTCGCGCGCGGCCTCCAGCTCCTCGGCGGTGATGGGCCGGTTCTTCAGGCCCGTCAGCTCGTTCATCACTTCGCTCAAGGCCGGGCCCGTCACGTCCTGGCGCACGGAGCTGTACGCGGTGAGCGGCCCCACGCCCAGGCGAGGAGAGAGGCTGGCGCCCGCGCCGTAGCTGTAGCCCTTGTTCTCGCGCAGGTTCATGTTGAGGCGGCTGCCGAAGAAGCCACCGAACACGGTGGTGGCCAGCTCCAGCGGGTACTCGTCCGGGTTCCCCGCGGCGATGCCAGCGCGGCCCACCAGCAGCAGCGTCTGGTCCAGGCCCGGCTTGGGCACCACGTACACCTGCTGACGCGGCGGGGCCTTCGTGGCCGGCGGCGGAGGCGGCGGCGTGGCCTTGTTCTTCGACCAGCTGAAGTGCTTCTTCGCCAGGGCCACGCCTTCTTCCAGGCTGATGTCACCGGTGAGGATGACCGCCTGGGCCTTGGGGCCGGTGTGCTTCCGGTAGAAGCCCATCACGTCCGCCAGGGTGAGCCCCTGCACGGACGCGGGCGTGCCGTCGGGGAGGTGCCCGTAGGGGTGCTGCAACCCGAACACGGCCTCCAGGTACGCCAGTTGCGCCAGCACACCAGGCTGCCCCATCGCGCGCGCCAGGTCCGCGAGCTGCTGCTTCTTGCGGCGCTCGAAGGCATCGAGGTTGAAAGCAGGTCGCAGCACCACGTCCGACAGCAGGGCCATGGCCGCGTCCAGGTTGCGCGTCAGCACGCGCACGCCCACCTGTGCGCCGTCCGCCTGCACGTCCATGGCGGGAGTCACACCCAGGTCCGCGAAGGCGTTGTCCAGCGTCACCGTGTCCCGCTTGCCCGCGCCTTCCAGCAGCATGCGGTACGTCAGCTCGGCGAGCCCTTCCTTGCCCTTGGGGTCCTGCGCGCTGCCCGCGGCGAAGGCCACGCCCGCGAACACGAGCGGCAGCTCCCGCCGCGTGCTCACGATCACGGTGATGCCGTTGTCCAGCTTCGCGCTCTGGAAGGTGGGCAGCACCAGGTCCGGCGCCTTGCCGGGCTGGGGCGGCGTGGCGCGGAAGGACTCGGCGTCAGCCGTGGCTTCGGCCGGGGCCGCCTTCTCTCCCAGCGCGGGTGAGTCCGGATTGGCCGGCGCGGGCTTCGGGTTGCTGGCGCAGGCGGCCAGCGTGGTGACGAGCAGGGCGGAGAAGAGGCGGCGCATCAGTGGCGCTCCTTCGAGTCGAGGGGCGCCTGCCGGCGTGCGGGCGGCACCGCGTGGAGGATGACGCGCGCGCCGGGGCGCAGCGTGTCCTGGGCGAACTGCTTCACGGCTTCGGGCGTCACCGACTCATAGCGAGCCAGGTCCTGGGCCACGTAGTTGGGCTCGCCGACGAAGTGGTTGTAGCTCTGGAGGACGTCCGCCTTGCCGCCGAAGCCGCCGACGGACTGGAGGCCGGCCAGCGTGCGCGTGTCGTAGCGCGTGCGGGCGCGGGCAATCTCCTCCGGGGTGATGCCCTGCTGGCGGACCTCGTCCAGCACCGCGTCCACCTCATGGAGCAGCGTGTCCGTGGACACGCCGGGCCGCGCCACCACGTCCACCGAGAAGACGGACTGCGCGCCCTGGCTCTGCTGGGTGGCGCTGACGCTCTGGGCCAGCTCCTTGTCCAGCACCAGCCGGCGGTAGAGGCGGCTGGCCTTGCCGGTGGACAGCGCGGTGGCCAGCACGTCCGCGGTGGCGTCCCCTTCTTCCAGGTACGCGGGCGTGAGCCACTGGATGGACAAGAGCGGCAGCCGGGCCACGCGCTCCTCCTCGCGCAGCACCACGGGCGCGGTGAGGTTCACCGGCGCGACCTCCGGCCGCTGCGGCCGGGCGTGGCTGGGCAGCGTGCCGAAGTACTTCTCCACCAGCGCCTTCGTCTTCGCCACGTCGAAGTCACCGACGATGGCCAGCGTGGCGTTGGACGGCGCGTACCACTTGCGGAAGAAGTCCTTCACGTCGTCCACGTTGGCCGCGTTCAGGTCCTTCATCGAGCCGATGACGTCCCCGTGGTACGGGTGCGGCAGCGGGAAGAGCGCGTGCCACGCCTTCTCACGGGCGGCGCCGTACGGCGCGGTTTCAATGGATTCGCGCCGCTCGTTCTTCACCACCTCGCGCTGCGTCTCCAGCTTCTCCGGCGTGATGGCGTCGAGCAGGAAGCCCATGCGGTCGCTCTCCAGCCACAGCGCCGTCTCCAGGTGGTTGCTGGGGACGGTCTCGAAGTAGTTGGTGCGGTCGAAGCTGGTGGTGCCGTTGAGGTCGGTGGCGCCCAACTGCTCCAGCCGGGCGATGTGGACGTCGTCGGCCACGTTGCGCGAGCCCTGGAACATCATGTGCTCGAACAGGTGCGCGAAGCCGGTGCGGCCGGGTTGCTCGTGATACGCGCCGACGTGGTACCAGATGTTGACGGCCACCACCGGCAGCTTCCGGTCCACGGAGAGGATGACCTCCAGGCCGTTGGGCAGCGCGTATTTCTCATACGAGATGGCGAGCGCCTCGCGGCCGGGCTCCAGCGGCTTCGCCTCCTGGGGTGTCGGTGTCTGGGCAAGCGCCGGCAGCCCACTGAACACGAGGGCTGCGGCGACGAGGGCCTTCATTCGGAACAAGGTGCCTCCGGGTCTCGATGCCAATGACTCACGTGACGCGCTTAGCATGCACGTCCGCTACCGTGGGTAGGGAATGGTGGCCGGAAAGGACCGCGCCCCGGGATGTTGGTTCCTGGTCAGCATGAGAGACTGAAATCATGTCCGCCGAAGTCCCATCCGGTGCCCTGCCCCGCTGCGCCCTCCATCCGGATGCGCTCGCGGGCGCCACCTGTCAGCGCTGTGGCAGCTTCGTCTGCACCGAGTGCACGACATGGGTGATGGGCCGCATGTACTGCCCTGCCTGCGCGGTGCGTCCGGAGGTGAACTACCTGGAGGCCTTCCGGCTCAAGCTCTGGGGACGGCGGGATGCGAGCGCCTGGCTGGTGGTCGGCGTCACGGAGCTGCTCCTCTTTCTGGCGCTGGGGGCGCTGATGGCGGGGACATTCGGCCTCGCGCTGGCGTTTCTGGCCAGCGCGGGCGTGGGCCTGGCGTTCTTCCTGGGCATGCGCTGGGCCCGCCTGGGCCTGCTGGCCGTCCCGCTGCTGGCCATGCTGCTCACCGCGCTGTCGACGGGCGCGCCCGCGCTGATGTTCTTCGTTCCGCTGATGGTCGCGGTGAACATCTTCCGCGACACGCGCAGCCGTCTCTTCTTCCGCCTGGAGGTCCCCGAGCGAGAGCTGCGCCGGCTGTGGGACCTGCGGGTCAACAACCCCCTTGCACGGCATGCGCTGTCCCTGGGCGTGGGCTCGCTGCTCCTGCTCGTGCTCACGCCGTTGCTGTCCCTCCTCGGCGAGGGGTTCGTGTTGAGCTTCCTCTTCATGGCCATGACCATGGCCATGGCCATGCTGGCCCTCGTCCTGGGCGCGGTGGCGCTGCGGCGGGTGGACCCGGAGGCACGGCCGCCCATCGGAAGGCGCTGGGAGGCGCTGGGCGCCATGGGCCTGGCGCTGGCCTCGCTGACGTTCGGGTTCATGCTGCATGGGCAGCGGCTGGTGGAGCTGCTCGGCGTCGCGGTGGACTGACGACGGCGAGACGGTGCCGCCGGTGCATGGCTCGCTTCCCGCCCTGGCGTCCCGGCGCGCGGGGGGCGGCCGGTGCCTGGGGGACGTGGGGTGCCCACGCTCACGGAAGAGACCCAAGCCCGACACCGGGGAGGCCACCGTCATGGCGAACATACGTGAGGAGCAGGGAGAGGCAGCGGAGGGCCGGAGCGCTACGCCCAGCCTCAAGGAGCAGCGCAGCGAGTCACATGCGGCGCAGACCTATACGGCCTTCTTGAAGGACCTCGAAGCGAACGCGGGCGTCGTTCGTGACCTGGCGGAGAAGGCCGCGCAGTCCGTGCTGTGCCTGCTGGAGCAACGCCTCATGGACACCGAGGCGAAGCACCTGGAGGCCCAGCTTCCGCGGAAGGTGAAGGACATGCTGAAGCGGTGTCCTCGGCACGAGGGCAAGGTCGCTCGGAAGTACAAACTGGAGCAGTTCCTCGCCATGGTGGCCGAGGAGCTCGACACCACGCCCAACGAGGCCGAACGCCTGGCCCGGGCCGTGTTCGTCACGGTGCGCAATCACATCAGCGAGGGCGAGGCCGACGACGTCATGGGCCAGCTCCCCGCGGACCTGCGCTCGCTGTGGGTGCCCGAGGCCTGAACCGAGGAAAGGAATCGTGTGTGATGCAGAAGATTCAAGACGTGATGACGAAGGACCTCACGGTCATCAACGCGAAGGATTCATTGAAGGACGCCGCGTTGAAGATGCGCGAGCTGAGCGTGGGCCCGCTGCCCGTGTGTGACGGTGACCGGTTGATGGGCATCATCACCGACCGCGACATCGTGGTGCGGGCGGTGTCCCAGGGAAAGGACCCCAACAGCACGACGGTGGCGGAGGCGATGACGGGGCAGCTCGAATACGCCTTCGATGACGAGGACATCTCCGTGGTGGCGGAGAAGATGAAGGAGAAGAAGGTCCGCCGCATCCTCGTGCTCGACCGGGACAAGAAGCTGGTGGGGATTGTCGCGATGAGCGACTTGCTGGAGGCGCTGGCGGAGGAGGACGTCGGAGAGACCCTGGGGAGCATCTCCGAGGCCCCTCCCCCCGCTGCGCACTGAACGTCGGAATCCAGTGATAGCCTGCCTTCCTCTTAAACATGGGAGGCGGCATCCATGTCGGTCGCGGGACGGAAGCGGAGTGCGCGGGCCAGTCAGGTCCGTGGAAGGACGCTGGCGCTGAGCGTGCTCACGCTGGCCACGCCAGCCTGGGCGGAGGTGCCCGACTACACGCTGGAGCTCCAGGCGCGGACCAACCTGCTGGGGAACGCGTCTGGCGCCTACAACGTGGCGCCGGGCAACCTGCTGGCGGGGAGTCTCCAGATCCCGCTGACCGACGATGGCCAGATTGCCTTCCGGTTGGCCATCACCCCCGAGGGACGACAGGCGGTGTGGTGGGGCAAGGACGGCGCGGGGCAGCGCATCTATGTGCTCCCTGACCTGGG
This sequence comes from Myxococcus virescens, assembly GCF_900101905.1. NCBI lineage: Bacteria > Pseudomonadati > Myxococcota > Myxococcia > Myxococcales > Myxococcaceae > Myxococcus > Myxococcus virescens. Next base: position 339,601 of record NZ_FNAJ01000006.1, read on the forward strand.
CGAAGACGCACGCATCAGCGATCCGGGACTCAGATCCCAGAGCAATCTGATCTCCCATGGCAATCTGGCCTTCGCCGTCACCGGGGCTGCTTCGGCGAGCCAGAACGGCATCTACCGGTTGAATGTCGCCAGTCCGGACGACGTGCGCATCGAGCGCGCACCGATTGGCGCTTCGAACTGGAGCAGCTTGCAACTCAACGAAGCCGATGTGATTGGTTTTCGTGCGTCGTATGGCGGTGGAGGGCAGTCCTATTTCCTTCTGGGCTCGGGCTGGGCGAGCACCCTGGTCAGCGACAACATCGCCGACAGTTCGAGCCCCTATTCGTTCCTGTACTCACCGAGGCTGAACGACCAAGCTCAGATTGCCGGTGTGGTGGACCGCGCGTCTGGGTCCGCGGAGTTCTTCCAGGAGCTGCGCATCTTCAACGTGACCATCGAGTCGCAGCTCGTGGCGCAGACGCGCGGGCTCGACGCGAACTCACCGGTGTACCGCTTCGCGTCCGTGCAGCCGGCGCTCAACAACCAGGGGCAGGTGGCGTTCCTGGGGACGGCTCGGGACGCGTCCGGACGGAACGTCACGACGTTGTGGTTCTGGGATGGAACGGAGCTGCGGGTGATTGCCCAGGATGGCCTGGGGGAGATCCGGCAGTTGGAGTTCTTCCCGCCGGACATCAACGACAGCGGGCTCGTGGTCTTCCGGGCCTTCGACGCCGCGAACCTGCGCGCGGTGTGGGTCAGTGACGGTCAGGCGCTGAAGCGGGTCGTGAGCGAGCACGACATCGTGACGTCGGACCTGGGCCCGGCGCGCATCGACCAGGAGACGCCGTCCAATCCGGTGTTCGCGGGCTCACCCAGCATCAACGAGCGGGGCGATGTCGCGTTGGCCGCGGGTCTGGCTCCGCCAGACAACGACCAGGAGGAGTGGGGCACGGCCGTGTTCATCGCACGGGCTTCGTTCCCGCAGACGGATGGTGGCGTGGACGGCGGCCCGGGTGAGGACCCGGACGCGGGCCCAGGCACGGATCCGGACGGTGGAACCGATGGAGGTCCGGGTGAGGACCCCGACGCGGGGCCTGGAACGGATCCAGACGCGGGCCCGGGTGAGGACCCCGACGCGGGGCCTGGAACGGATCCAGACGCAGGCCCGGGTGAGGACCCCGACGCGGGTCCTGGAACGGATCCAGACGCGGGCCCGGGTGGAGCTCCGGACGCTGGCACCGGCGCGGATCCGGATGCGGGCCCTGGAGCGGATGCCGGTCCGGGCCAGGAGCCCGAGCCCGACGGTGGCCCGTCGCAGGATGCGGGGTCGCTGCCTCCGCCTCCTCCGGACGGTGGCTGCGGATGCCAGTCCTCGTCTCCCTCCGCGCTGCTCCCGTGGATGCTCGCGGGGCTGATGCGGGTCGTCATGGGCCGTCGCCGCAAGGACGCGTAGCGCATCGAAGTGGAATGGATGCCGGGCGAGCTCATCCGCCCGGCACCCCGTCCTACTCACCGAGCAGCGACGTCGCCAGCGCCCGCACGTTCGAGGACCCATCGTTCGTGGCCACATCGCGAAGCAGGGCCGCAGCGGGAGCTTCCACGGCTTGCAACTGGCCCAGCAGCCGCACCACTTCGATGCGGACGCGCTCACTTCGCTCGGCGCGCAGCACCCGGGCCAGCGCTTCCATGTGGACGCTGACGACCCGCTGAGAGACAGCCTTCACCGCGAGCGCACGAACCCGCGGGCTCGGGTCGTCGAGCATCACCTGGTCCAGCAGGGCATCCACCGCCGCGCCAGGGATGGCACTCAGTGCCTCCGTCGCCGCACCCCGCACAGCCGCCTCCGGATGCACCAGCGCCGACTTCACGTAGGCCAATCCCACCGGAGCCCCAGCCCGGGCCAGGGCATCCAGACAGACCTCGGGCTCCAAGGTACCCGTGCGGCAGCGCCTCATGAGTCCCTCCACCAGCGCCTGGCTCCGGCCCGGCTCCGCCACCTCCAACGCCTTCGACAGCGTCCCCATCGACAGCGCCGCCGCGTTCCTCACCCCCGCGTCCCGCGTCCCATCCACCACGCGCTCCAGCGCATCACCGAGCAGCGGCGAAGGCCGTTCCATCCGTCCCACGGCCCGTGCCGCGTGGGCCCGGGTCTTCGGCCGGACCCGTTCCCCCTCCAGCATGGACATCAGCGCCCGCTGCGCCTCGGGCGTCCCCGCGCTGGCCAGCGCCTCCAGCATCTGCTCGGAGCGCACCGCGTTCACGGAGCCCTGACGAATCAGCGCCACGGCCCGGTCCACTTCCGCCAGATTCTGTCGGAACAAGGCCGCCAGTCGCAGCCGCGCCGTGTCCAGGTCCTCGCGCTTCGCCAGCGACCGCAGCAATTCATCCAGCTTCGCCCCCTTCACGAGCTGCCTGTCCCACGCCTCCAGCGAAGCCCCCTCCATGCCTGTCGAATCCGTGAGCCGCTCCGACCGCAACGTCGCCCGCACGGCGTCAAACGGCCTCAGTGACGAAAGCAGGTAGTCCACGCCCACGTGGATCAACGCGACCCGCGTCTCCTCTCGGATGCGTGGGAGCCCCGTGCCGGCTCCGCCCAGCTCCACCACCTCCGAGCCCGTGGCCTCCTTCACGTGCCCATCCGCGAACAGGGTGAAGTCCAGGTGCCCTTGCAGCCGTGGGAGCACCGCCGAGCCCGCGCGCAGGTAGCGCCGCTTCGTCTTCACGTAGGTGTTCGCGCTGCCACCCGCGCGGTACACGGCTTCGAGGTCACCGCGCGAGTCCGGCTCCTCGGTGCTCCAGCGGGGGCCGTCCTCCGCCACGAACTGCGTCGACGCGAGCAGCAGGCGCACGAGCCGCCGCGCCGCCGCGTCCTGCGCCGCATCGAAGTGCACGGCCATCACCCGGCCCCGCACGTCCTGGCCCACGTACACCGGCCGCTCGAACATGCCCCGGAGCGCCTGCAGCGCTGCGTCACCGGGCGCCAGCGTCTCACCGGGTGCCACGGCCACTCGCGTGGGCACGAGGTGGCCGGAGAACAGGTGCTGTTCTCCCTCCGCGCCCAGGTAGGTGAGCTCGAACAGGCCGCTCCATCCGGTGTGCAGGGACTCCCGCGCGCCAGCCGAAAGCTCCGTGTGGGTCCGGAGGTCCAGGTCGAACGTGTAACGAAGCCGGTGGCCCACGACGAGCACCCGCTCCCGCCCCTTCACGCCCGGAAGGATTTCTTCGGGCTCCGGTGTGGGGGCCTCATCATTCGAGGACTGTGAGACAGCCGGCGGTGTCTCAGGAGAAGCCGGCGTCTGTGTCTCCTGGCCCGCACGCCACAGCGCGGCTGCCGTGAGCACGGCGAGCAGCAGGACCAGGCTCTTCAGGCGCGGGCTCACGCCCCCGCATACGCGCCCGAGCGTCAATCCTGGTTGCGCGTCAGCCGGACACGGCCCGTTTCACGCGGGCGCGTGTCGTCCGGCATGAAACAAAGGTACGGCTGTTTCAGGGATTGCCGAGCTTCAATTCCAGCTCCGCCAACTCACGCTGCACGGTGGCATCCGTCACGCGGAGGCCCTCCACCTTGCGCACCGCGGAGATGACGGTGGAGTGGTCCTTGCTGAAGCGCGCGGCGATTTCCGGGAAGGAGCTCTTCGTCAGCTTGCGGCTGAGGTACATGGCCACCTGGCGCGCATGGGCCAGGGCCTTGTGCCGGCGGTCTTCCTTCAGCGACTCCACCGTGACCTTGTAGAAGCGGGCCACCTCGCGCTGGATGGCCTCCACGTCCACCGCGCTGTGGGCGGGGAGGATGTCGCGCAGCACCTGGGACGCGAAGTCCTCCGTCACCGGCTGGCGCGTCAGGCTGTGCACCGCGGACAGCTTCACCAGCGCGCCTTCCAGCTCGCGCACGTTCTTCTGGATGTGCTTGGCGATGAAGTGCGCCACCGAGTCCGGCAGGTCCAGACCTTCGGCCACGGCCTTCTTCTGGAGGATGGCCACCCGCGTCTCGTAGGTGGGCTCGCGGATGTCCGTCATCAGCCCCATGGCGAAGCGGCTGCGCAGCCGGTCCTCCAGGCCCGGAATCTCCGCGGGCACGGTGTCGCTGGTGAGGACGATGGCCTTGTTCATCTCGTAGAGCGTGTTGAAGGTGTAGAAGAACTCCTTCTGCGTCTCCTCACGCTTGCCGAGGAACTGGATGTCGTCGAGGAGGAGCACGTCGCACTCCTCCCGGAACTTCCGGCGGAAGTCCCCCATGCGGTGCTCGCGGACGCTCTCCACGTACTCGTTGGTGAACTGCTCGCTGGAGAGGAACACCACGCGCTGGGACGGATCCCGCTCCCAGATGAGGTTGCCCACGGCCTGGAGCAGGTGCGTCTTGCCCAGGCCCGTGCCGCCGTAGATGTAGAGCGGGTTGTAGTGGTGGCCCGGCTTGTCGGCCACGGCCTGCGCCGCGGCGGCCGGGAGCTGGTTGCTGTCCGCCACCACGAAGGTGTCGAAGGTGAAGCGCGCGTTCAGCCGGCCCGGGCGCGTGGCGCTCGCCTTGACTGACGGTATGGGTGGGAAATGCGGGTCCGGCTCCAGACCCTCCACCACTTCATAGGCGATGGAGGTCAGGCCCTCCCCCATCCGCCCGAGCTGCGCATCCAGCAGGGGACGGTAGTGGTCATCCACCCAGTCGCGGAAGAAGCGGTCGGGAACGCCCATCACCAGGGCGCCATCACGCACCTCCAGCGGGCGCATCCGCTCCAGCCATCTCAGCGCATAGTCGAACTTCTCCTGGCGGATGGCATCCAGCATCCGAGCCCAGAGAATTCCAGCACTTGGGAGGGGGGTAGCGGCTTGGGCGAGGGCGTTCACGCGTGTCTCAAACGTGCAAAAGCAGGGGAACGACGGGCGTTCGGCGGTGCTAACAGACGGTTCCAGGTGGATCAAGCAACCGGCCAAAACCGCCGTGGCCACGAGGGGTTTTCCGGACGGAGCGGATCCACCAGGAGCGTGCCAACCCAGGACGGTTGTGGATCCTCCTGGCCCCCACCCCAAGCACTGGGGGATGGATCAATCCTCTTTGACTGACAGTCCGTCCCGCAAAACGTCCGGCTTTTGCGCGGGGGGCAGGCGAGGTGTGGCCATGGGCAGCAGGCGCCACGCGTTCGACAACCGGGAGGCTCGCGTCAGGGAGCCCACCACCACCAGACCCACCCGCGACATCGTGAGCTCGCTTGGCCGGCCAGGAAAAAGCGCTCGGAAACCAGACGCATTCGCTGTCCGCGATTAAAGTGCCCCCGCCGTGCGTTGGGCGGGGAGCATCCTGCTTCCTGTATCACCCAGACCTTCACTGTCCCACCTGGCTCCGGGCTTTCCGCCGGGCCAATGGGGTTTCCAGAGTGGGCGAAGGTGATCCAACGTTGACTTACCCTGGAAATGGGGGTACGGACCCGCCCCTTTCCCTAGTTCAGGTCGCGCCGGAGCGGTAGGAGGCGCCGCCGTCATCACCAAGGAGTAAGAGCCGTGTCCAAGCGCACGTACCAGCCGTCGAAGGTCCGCCGCAATCGCGCCCACGGGTTCCGCAAGCGGAACGCCACGAAGGGCGGCCGGGATGTCCTCAAGCGCCGTCGTGCGAAGGGTCGCAAGCGGCTCGTCGTGTCCGCTCCCAAGAAGTAAGCGAGTTCGCGTGTGAGGGCCGAGGGTGCGACGCCGGGCCAGTCCCGCCCGGCAGACCAGCGCTTCCCCAAGGCCCTGCGCCTGCTTCAACGGCGCGAGTTCCTCGAGGTCCAGGAAGGCGGGCACAAAGTCCCTTCGGACTGCCTCCTGGCCCTCGTGAAGCGCAATGGCCGACCGTACTCACGTGTTGGCCTGACCGTGTCGAGCAAGGTGGGCAACGCCGTCGTCCGAGCGCGCTTGAGGCGCGTCTTGCGGGAGCTTTTTCGGAAGCGCCGCATGCAATGGCCGTCAGGCCTGGACGTCGTCCTGGTGGCACGCTCCTCCGCGAAGGATGCTTCCTTTCCGGCGTTGTCGCGTGCCTTTGACGGTGTCACCCGTAAGCTGCAGCGACTGCCCCGCGCTGTGGAGACGAAGCCGAAGGAGCCGCCCAGATGAGCCCCCTGGCCTTCGTCATCTCGCTGCCCATCCGCTTCTACCGGAAGTTCCTCGGACCGCTGCTCCCCAAGGTGTGCCGGTTCCATCCCTCCTGCTCCACGTACGCCATGGAGGCGCTGGAGAAGCACGGCGGCCTCAAGGGGTCGTGGCTCACTCTCTGGCGGCTCGTGCGCTGCCAGCCCTTCCACCCCGGCGGTATCGACCCGGTGCCGTGACGAGGGGTTCCACCCATTGCCGCCCTCTCCCTCGTGGAGGGGGGAGTCTATGAACGATCCGCTCTCGCCCCAGTCGAACGATTCGCAGAAGCGACTGCTGGCGGCCCTGGCCCTCTCGTTCGCGGCCACTGCCGTCTACACCTTCTTCTTCGCGCCCACTCCGCCTCCGCCCGGCTCGGAAATCCCCGACGCGGGCGTGGTGGCCACGGCGCCCGCCGATGCCGGCACCCCCCCGGCCGTCCAGCCTCCCGAAGGCGGCACCGGGACGGGCGCCACCGCGGAGGCCCCGCCGCCTCCGGTGCGCAAGGTGGAGCTGCAGCGCGACGAGGCCACCTACGCCTTCTCCTCCGAGGGCGCCGGCCTCACCGCCGCCGTGCTCAAGGGCCCGAAGATGCGGGAGCAGCAGGAGCTCACCGTCACCCAGGGCTTCCAGAAGCTGTTCGGCAAGGAGATTCCCCCCGCGCCGCAGATGGACCTGGCGCGCCCCACCCCGGGCCAGCCGCTGCCGCTGGCCGTGTCCATCACCGGCGCCAACCCGCTGCCCGCGGACCTGAACTACACCCTGGATGAAGGCGCCCCCGGCAACGCGGACGGCGTCACCTTCACCGGCCGCCGCGGCCCGTGGGAGGTCGTGAAGACGGTCAAGTGGCCGATGGACGGCTTCGAGCTGAGCTACACGCTCCAGGTGCGCAACACCTCCGGCCAGCCGCAGAGCGGCGAGCTGCAGGTGCACCACAACCGCGCCATCGACCCCAACTTCGAGCACGCGCCGTCCTTCTTCGGTGGCGTGGGCAACCTGAGCCGCTCCGCCTGCTGGGTGGGTGATGAGCTCCAGAAGATGAGCCCGGGCGACGACCACCCGGACGCTGAGGAGACCCGCGGCCAGATTCAGTTCTTCGGCATCGACCAGCAGTACTTCCTGTCCGCGCTCTACCCGCTGGAGGGGCCGCGCGCTGGCTCGTGCGCCTTCGAGGCCACGCCCACCCTGCGCAAGGTGACGGCGTCCTTCCCGATTACGGCCGCCCCGGGCGAGACGGTGACGCTGCGCTTCGGCGGCTACTTCGGCCCCAAGGATACGGACCTGCTGGCCCAGGTGCCCGGCGCCTCGCTGCGCGCGTCCACCGGCCTGACGGACGCGACGTTCCACCCGCCGCTGGCGGAGACGGTGGACTTCGGCATCTGGGCCGTCATCTGCAAGGTCCTGCTGTGGGTCATGAAGTTCTTCTACGGCGTCACCGGCAACTGGGGCGTGGCCATCATCCTGCTCACGGTGGTGGTGAAGCTCGTCCTGCTGCCCCTCACCTACCGCTCCATGGTCAGCATGGAAGAGGTGAAGAAGCTCCAGCCGCGCATGGAGGAGATCCGCAAGAAGCACGCGGACAACCGCGAGCAGCAGAACCTCGAAATCATGAAGCTGTACCAGGAGGCCAAGGTGAACCCGCTGGGCGGGTGTCTCCCCCTCCTCATCCAGATGCCGGTGTGGATTGCCCTGTTCACCGCGCTGCGCAACAGCTTCGACATCTACGGCGAGCCCTTCATCGGGCCCATCTGGCGTGACCTGACCTACAAGGACCCCACGTACCTGTTGCCGCTGGCGCTGGGCGTGTCCATGGTCATCACCCAGAAGATGCAGCCGCAGATGATGGATGCGACCCAGGCGAAGATCATGACCTGGTTCCTGCCCATCATCTTCACGCTGACGCTGCTCCAGTACCCGGCCGGCCTGTCGCTCTACATCTTCACGAACAACATCCTCTCCATCGCGCAGCAGTACGGCCTGCGGAAGTGGCTGGACCGGAACAAGCCCCAGACGGGCGGTGGGACGCCGGCGGTGGCCGGTGCGGGAGGCAGACGCAAGTGAGCGAGCAGGTTCCCCAGCAGACGCCGTCCACCCCGGCCTCCGGCGATTCGTCCGGAGAGTTCCGGGGCCGTGTGGAGAAGCTCCTCGGGGACATCCTCGGGCTGATGGGCTTCCCGGCGCGGCTGGACATGAAGGACGCCGCCGACGGCAGCCTGTCGGTGGCGCTCCACTTCGAGCCCGCACCGCCTCCCGGCGTGGAGGTGGGACGGCGCAGTCAGGTGGTGGACTCGCTCCAGTTCCTGTTGAACAAGATGCTGCATCGCCCTGGCGCCGACCGGCGCTGGGTGATGCTGGGTGCGGGTGTGCACCCGGAGCCCCGGCCGCGCCGTGAGCCCCAGGCCGCGGCGGCGCAAGCCGCGGCGCCGGCCGCCCCTGCCCCCGCCGCGCCCCGTGCCGCGGCGGCCCAGGCGCCAGCGCCTGCTCCGGCGAAGGGAGGCCAGCGGGGTGCGCAGGCGCCCGCCGCCAAGGCGGCTCCCGCCAGCAAGGGCGAGGGGGATGAGCGCTCGGTGACGGTGGAAGAGGATGCCGCGCTGAAGGCGGCCGTCAGACAGCTCGCGGAGAAGTCGGGCAGCCTGGGCCGCTTCTACGCGATTGCCGCCATGAAGCTTGAAGACCGCGCGCGCGTCCTCACGTCAGTAGAAGGAGTGGGTGGCGTGAAGGTGTCGGCGGAGGGCGAAGGCCGAAACCGCCGCGTGGTGTTCACTCCGGACAAGCCCGCCCCGCTTCCCAAGCGGAGCATGCTGCCGGACGACGACGAGGACGACTTCGACGCGTGAGCCGCTGGGCGCGCCGCGCGCGCCGGGGCTCCCGAAGCGAGACGAGGGATGGGCAAGGCGAAAGCTCTCAAGGACAAGCTGTACGGCGCGGCGGTGCTCAAGATGAGCTTCCGCCTTCGCGGGGATGAGGAGTCCCCCGCGTTCCGCTTCGTCTACCCGGGCGTCCTACGGGACCTGGAGCTCGAGGACGAGGCGGTGGAGCGGTACATCGAGGAGAACCGCGAGGCCGTGGAGAAGGCCGCTCGCGGCTCCACGCCTCCCATTGGGACCCGCTGAATCAGCCGGGGCCCGCGCCGTTCAGGCTGGATGCGCTCCAGCGGCCGCGTATGACGTCTTCTTCCATGACCATCGCGGCCCTGGCGACCGCACCTGCCGCGGGCGCCGTGGGCATCCTCCGGCTGTCGGGCCCCGAGGCCCTGGATGTGGGCCGGCTGCTGGCCCCGGGGGTGCCCGCGCAGCCCACGCCGCGCCATGCGTACCTCGCGTCCTTCGTGGATGCGGAGGGCCGCTCGCTCGATGAGGGCCTGTTCCTCTACTTCCGCGGGCCTCAGTCCTTCACGGGCGAGGACGTGGTGGAGCTTCAGGCCCACGGGAGTCCGCGGCTGCTGCGGTTGCTCCTGACGCGGGCGCTGGAGGACGCGCGCGTGCGCCCCGCCGCGCCCGGTGAGTTCACCCGCCGGGCCTTCCTCAACGGGCGGTTGGACCTGACGCGCGCGGAGGCGGTGGCGGACCTGGTGGCAGCGGACTCGGAGGCCGCGGTGCGTGCCGCGGCGGCGGGGCTCTCCGGCGCGCTCGCCGCGCGCGTGCAGGCGCTGGAGGAGCCGCTGCGCGCGCTGCATGCGGACATGGAGGGCGTGCTCAGCTTCCCTGACGAGGCGGAAGGCGCGGACGAGGACGTGGGCGGCCGTGTCACCGCGCTGCGTGCCCAGGCGGAGGCGCTACTGGCCGAGGCGGGCCGGGGCCGGCTGGTGCGCAGGGGCGCTCGCGTGGCGCTGTTCGGTCCCGTCAACGCGGGCAAGTCCACGCTGTTCAACCGGCTGGTGGGCGAGGCCCGCGCGCTGGTGGATGACGAGCCCGGCACCACGCGGGATGCCTTGGAGGCCCGGGTTGAGTGGGACGGGCTGGCGGTGACGCTCTTCGACACCGCGGGGCTTCGGGAGACGCCGGGACGTGTCGAGGCGCTGGGCATCGCGCGAACGCGGGAGTTGCTCGCGGGCGTGGACCTGGCGGTGCTCGTGCTTCCGCCGGGTGTCACACAGGCGGAGGTGGAGGCGTGGACGCGTGACGCGGGTGGCACGCGCGTGCTGGTGGTGGACGGGAAGTGTGATGTGGCCGAGGTATCCAGCTCGCCGCGCCAGCGGGTGAGTGGCCTCACGGGTGAAGGTGTGGACGCGCTTCGCGACGACATGCTCGGGCGGCTGTGGGGTGGTGGCACGCCGTCGGCGGTGGCCCTGGTTTCCGAGCGTCACGCCGATGCCTTGCGTCGCGCGTCCGAGGCGCTGGGCCGCGCGGAGAGTGCCTCGCGCGTGTCCACCCTGGAAGTCGTCTCCGGTGAAGTGGGGCTCGCGCTGGAGGCGCTCGGCGAAGTGTCCGGTACCGTCGTTTCGGAGGCCCTGCTGGACGCAATCTTCCAGCGCTTCTGCATCGGGAAATGACGCCTTCCGCCGAGCGGAGGACGTGTCAGACGGCTCCATAGAATGCCCGCCTCAACCGGTGATTCTCGGAGGCGCTGTGATTGAAGGCATCATCCCCCTGGCGAACCATTCGATGCTCTCGGCCCTGCCCTCGGGCTGGGTGGGGGAGATTCTGGACGAGGAGCTGGTCGCCTCGCCTCGTCCCACGGCCGCGCAGACACGCGCGGCCTTCATGTTGGGCGTGGAGCTGGGTGAGCAGCTCGACAAGCGCCGTGGCGGCAGTGGCCGCTGGTGCTTCTTGCGCGCGCCCGAGCTGCACCTCGGTCACGACATGCTCGTGCCGGACATGGCCGGCTGGCGCCGTGAGCGCGTGGACGTCCCCTTCGAGCCGGACGTCCCCTTCCTCACGCTGGTGCCGGACTGGGTCTGCGAGGTGCTGACGCCCTCCACCGCCGCGTTGGACCGCGCGCGCAAGCTGCCGCTCTACGCGCGCGCGGGCGTGTCACACGTGTGGCTGGTGGACCCCGCCGCGCGCACGCTGGAGGTGTACCAGCGCGTCAAGCGGGGCTGGCTCCTGACGGGGAGCTACGAGGATGACGCGCTGGTGCGGGCCGACCCCTTCCCGTCCTCGACGCTGGAGCTGGGCTCGCTGTGGCTGCCCGAGGGCGCCGAGAAGCCCTCGCTGCTGGTGGCTGTTCCGTGATGCGCGGTGGCGCCCGCGCCGAGTGCACGGGCGATGTCGCGGGCATCGTCCGTCATCGCGTCACGCGGCGGCTGCCACCACCGGCTTGAGGACGTAGCGGCCGTACGTGACGAAGGCGAGCAGCACGCCCGTCACGAGCGACCAGAGCATCGGGTTCTCGGGCGACAGCTTCGTCGAATGACGCGCGTACAGCACGGCGAGCGCGAACGTCTCGAACGTGAGCACCGCGGCCGCGTGCGCGGTGAGGCTGGGCATCCACTTGAACGCCGCCGGGATGATGAGCAGCACGCCACCGGCCATCTCAAGGAAGCCGAGCGCCCGCCATGCTCCGAGGGGGACCTCGCTGAACTGGCTCGCGAGCTGCTGGAAAGAGAATGCCTTGTACGACCCGCCTGCGAGAAACAGCAGCGCGAGGACGGCCTGAAGAATCCAGAAGAAGATGTTCATGGGTGGGGGCTCGGTGTTCAGGCCTTGAGGGCCGGGTTGTCGGATGCCTTCTCGAGTGCCTTGGTGAGCTTTCCGTGCATCATCTTCCAGCCGTACTCGGCGCCGTGGAACGCCTGGTCCTCCTTGAAGCCGGAGTGCTCGAAGAGGACGCGCGTCCCATCGCCATCGGCTTCGAGCCGGTAGCGGACGCGGGTATCCAGCCAGCCCTCGCCAACGACCCACGTGAACTCGAGCTCGGACGGAGGCGCGCACCGGAGCACTTCGCAGTGCACGATGAGTCCATCGAACTTGGCGCGAGGGTCCGGAGGCACGCGGAAGGTGAAGCGATGCCCGACGCGCGGCTCGAAGTCGTTCGGGTACATCCAGTCAGCGAGCGCCTCGCTGTTCGCGAGCGCGCGCCACACGACGGCGGGCGACTGGGTGAACTTCAGCTCCCGTCGGATTGTCTTTGTCGTCATTGCTGCTTGTCGCCTTTCTCAAGGTGCCGCCGCAGGCGGGCGAAGTTGTCGTCCCAGAACCGCTCGTAGTGAGCGATCCAGTCGCGCACCGGCTCCAGTCGCTCCGGCACGAGGCGGTACCGCCGTTCCCTGCCGTGCCGTTGCTCGGTGACGAGGCCCGCATCGAGCAGCACGCGCAGGTGCTGTGACACCGCCGGGCGGCTCATCTCGAAGTTCTCGGCGATTGAATTCACCGGGCGGTCGCCGTCGACCAGCAGGTCGAGCATGCGGCGCCGCGCCGGATGGCTGATCGCTCCGAACACCCCTGGCTCGGTGTGCATCATCGTGCACCGATAATGCGTAAGAAGATGCTTACGTGTCAAGCGGCTGAATGTCGTGGCCCGGCCTTTCACCGCGCAGGCGTGCCGTCTCGATGAGCGAGCAGAGGAGCGCCGCTACCTCGGCGCAGCGCTTCGACTTGCTGCTGTCGTGGTTCTTCCGGACCTTCAGCTGGCGCGCTTGAGGTCCGCGTCACCAGCGGGGCGCGCCAGCCGCCGCACCGCGCGCAGGAGGAGATCCGGATCCACCGGAGCGGCGAGGAAGCCGCGGGCCCCCACCGCCTGGGCGCGAGGCAGGTCCTGTTCCGGCATCTTGCCGGCGACCAGCACCTGCGCGTGGATCTGACGCGGCAGCGCCTCCATCGCTGGCAGCGGCGCTACCACGACCTGGGCCGCGTTCGCCGCGAGCAGCTCCTCCGTGCTAGCGACCCGAACCCGCAGGCCCGCCTCGGACGTCACGCGCACCAGCCCGGTGGTGGCCTCCTCACCCCAGCCGTACACCAGGACCTGAGCCATGGGCTCCGGCTGCGCGGCCGTGAGCACGGGCAACGCCGGGAGGACGTGGTTCCGCGTTCCGGCCGTGCGCTGCATGGCGCGCGCAGTGAACGGCGCCTTCGTGGACCCAGGCCGCGAGACCTGCGTCAGGTGCAAGCCCTCCGTCGTGGCAGGCGTCGCGGCCTGTTCGGAGCGCCCTGCCTCCAGGGGCAGCGGCTGCGCGACAGCGGCGAGCGGCTCGGGCATGGCGCGGATGGCCTGCACCAGCCGCCTCATCTCCGCGGGCACCGCCTGCGCCTGGACGACCACCTCCTCCAGCGAGCCCAGCAGCGGCAGCCCATCCTCACCGCCAGGAGCCTCCATGTTGGTCAGCTCCGCCATGCTGCCGCCGAGCACCATGGGCATGCTCTCGTCCGCCTCCGGCAGCGAGAAGCTCTCCATGCCGGGACGCCGGGGTACCGCCTCACCGGTCTCACCCCGGTAGAGCTGTCCAATGGCCCGGCGGATGGACGCATCCGACGCCAGCTTGGCCACCACGCGGCGCTTGCCGGACACGCTCTTCACCGCGTCCAGGGACGCCAGACTGGCGGGGGCGGCGATGGCCACCACCAACACCGAGTCCCGGCCACCCTGCCCTTCCAGCTTCAGCGGCACCACCCGGTGTGCCTCCGCCACGCGCTCCGGAATCAGCCAGGTCAGGCTCGCGTCCGGCGGCTGGACGTCCAGGTCCACCGTCTGCATTCCCGCCTGGAAGGCCAGGGCCTCCAACACCTGCTGCGCGGTGCTGAAGCGCTGGTCCACCACCACCTGCCCCAAAGGCACGCCCCACTTGCGCTGGTACGCCAGCGCCGAGTGGAGCTGCAACGCGTCCACCACACCCCGCTCCAGCAGGATGTCACCCAGTCGCTTCTTCATCTCGTCCCCCTCACGCCTTCCGCCCTGGCCGCCAGCCCCCTGGGGCAGCCCGAGTCCGGGAAGGTCACAATGTCTTCTACGCGTCCATTCGCCGGGGAGCTTCCCGGCGGGCGACAGACGCTTCCGTCGCCGCGCCACGTGCAAGGCGGGGACCGGGCTCCGGTCCCCGCGCCGAGGCGGGCGTCTGGTACTCGATGGTCGGCCTGCCCTCAAGTGCGTTGTGACGCATTGAGCCATCCTCCGCCCGACAAGCCGGAGAGCACCCTGTCGGAGCGTTGCCTAGCTTCACTTCCATGAACGCCATGCGTCTGGGCGAATGGGTGGAGCTCCTTCGGGAGAAGGCGGGCGGGATGCCGGGCCTGGAGGGCGTGGGAGACGGCCTGGCGGGCCTAGTGCTGGAGCCGGCCAGCCTCCAGCCCTACCTGCACTTCCGACGAGGGCGCTACACGCGCAACCTCATCTACCGGGATGCCAGGTTGGAGGTGCTGCTGAACTGCTGGGACGCGGGCACCTTCTCCCCCATCCACGACCATGACGGGCAGGAGTGCTGGTTCAGCGTCCAGTCGGGGGCCTTCGTGCTGGAGAACTACACGCTGGAAGCGGGGGGCCTGGGGCCGGGGCCGGCCCGGCTGGGGCCTCCCGTCAGGGTAGGCCCCATGGGCGCGGGCTTCGTCGACTTCCGCTGCCCGGAGGCCCCCATCCACCGCGTCACCGCGACGGGAGGCCCCGCCGTCTCACTGCACGTCTACGCGGGGCCGGTGGACCGGTGCCTCGTCTTCGACACGCGACGGCAGCGCTGTGTCTCCAGGGAGCTGCGCTACCACTCCGTGTTCGGCCGCCCGCTGGCCCCGTTGCCGGAAGCGCCGGCACCCTCGGTCCCACTTTGAGCTGCCCAGGGTCCTGACGCTGCGAGCGGCGCGGCGTGGCACCGAAGCGTCCCGGTGCCACGCGACCGCGTCCTGGGCGGACGCGCTACCAGCTCGCTTCGGGCATGGGGGCGTAGAGCTCGCCGCGCGTGCCCTCGAAGAGGCCCATGCGCGCGCCCACGGCGTACACCTGGCGCACGCCCGCCACCAGGGTGGTCCAGGGGGACAGGACGCTGATGGAGGTGGCGTCGTCCTCGCTGTTGTCACCCGTCTGGCCCAGCAGCTCGGAGAGGACCGCGGACGCGGGCTTCTTGCGCGGGTACACCTCCACGTTGACGCGGGCGTCGGCCGGCAGCTTCGCGGCCTCCTTCGCCAGAGCGAGCGCCTTCGGGTAGCCGCCCAGCGCATCCACCAGCCCGTGCGCCAGGGCGTCCTCGCCCGTCCACACGCGGCCCTTGGCCAGCGACTGCAGCTTCTCCAGCGGGAGCTTCCGGCTGGCCGCCGCGCGCGTCGTGAAGTCCGCGTAGATGCGGTCCAGCGACGCGTCCAGGCGGGCCTGCTGCTCCGGCGTGTAGTCCGCGTCCGAGCCGAACATCTCCGCGTTCTTCCCCGCGGCCACGCTGTCGAAGTTCACCCCCAGCTTCTCCCAGAAGCCCGCCGTGACGAACTTGCCCGCGTACACGCCGATGCTGCCGGTGAGCGTGCCCGGATGCGCGACGATGCGGTCCGCCTCCATGGCGACGAAGTAGCCACCGCTGGCGGCGTAGCTGCCCATGGTGACGATGACGGGCTTGCCCGCCTCCTTCGCGCGCTGCACCTCGCGGCGGACGGTGTCACTGGCCACGTAGCTGCCGCCCGGGCTGTCCACGCGGAAGACAATGGCCTTCACGCGCGAGTCCTCGGTGGCCTTGCGCAGCGCCGCGGCGACGCTCTCCGCGCCCATGGACTGTCCGCCCGACAGCGGGTTGGACTGGTTCTTCCCGCGCATCACCTCGCCCACGCCGTACACCAGGGCAATGGTGTTCCCGGACACGTTCGGCCTGCCGGCGCGCTCCAGGTACTTCTTCACATAGAGAAAGCGCGCGCCCTCGCCGGCCTGCTCCTTCAGCCCGCCGAGCACCTCGTCCCGGTAGCGCAGGCCCGTCACCAGCTTCGCCTCCACCGCCTCCTGGGCCATCAGCGGCGCCTTGTCGATGAGGCCGCGCACGACGTCCTCCGTCAGCCCGCGGTCCTCGGCGATGCCGCGCACAATCTGGCCGAAGAGGCTGTTCGTGAAGCCCTCGGTGGCCTCGCGGTGCGGCGCGGTGAAGTCCTGCTCCGTGTAGGAGTTGATGGCGTTCTTGTACTCGTAGCGGGCGAAGTAGCGCGGCGTCACGCCCAGCCTGGTGAAGGCCTCGCGCGCGAAGGGCAGCTCGAAGGCGAGCCCGTTGATGTTCACGTCGCCCGACGGCTGGATGTAGATTTCGTCGAAGGCGGACGCCAGGTAGTAGCCCAGCGTGCTGTTGCCCAGCTCGCCGAAGGTGTCGGAGTACGCCACTGCCTTCTTGCCCTTGGCGCGGAAGGCCTTCACCGCGTCGCGCAGCTCCTGCGTGGCGGCCGGCGTCCCCGGATGGCCGATGCGCACCAGCAGGGACTTCACGCGCGCGTCGTCTCCGGCCTTCTCCAGCGCCTCCACCACGTCACGCACCGTGGTGGGTTCCTCGCCAAAGGCTCCCACCAGCGAGTCCCCTCCCCCGTGCTCCGACAGCGGGTCTTCCAGGTCCAGCTCGAGCACGAGGTTGGAGGGCACCCCGGGCTTGCTCGCGGACGCGAGCAGCATCAGGCCCACGAGGCCCACCACGAAGAGGACAGACAGCGCGCCGACGAAGGCCAGCGCGCCGATGAAGAATCGTTTCATCCGATGGGACTCCTGATGCCCGGGAGAGACAGGGTACGGCCCTGGCAAGGGGTGCTTACTACTAACGCGCGCGGGCGACGATGCTTGCGCGTCCCCGTGCTTTCCCCGCGTGACGGTACGCCCGCGGCCGGGCCGGGGATGGCCACCACAGGCCCTCGCCGAGCGGCGGAGGAGGCACGGCGGCCCGTGGCTGTCACGTCGGCGACGCCGGGTTGCTCGGAGTGCCACCGTTCGGGATGGGCTGGGGGACATCTCGGGTTAGAAGCCGGTGCACTCCCAGACGACCCGCGAGGACCGCATGAAGCGTCGTACCCCGCTCTCCCTGGTGGCGGCCCTGATGATGGTGGCCGGCACTCCAGTGTGGGCCCAGACTCCCGCCGCCGCCAACAAGGCCCCCGCCACCCAGACCGTTGTCACGAAGAACAAGGCGAAGGGCCGCGCGCTCGCCCCCGTGACGAGCGTGGAAGGCATCTCCGAGTACCGCCTGCCCAACGGGCTGAAGGTGCTCCTCTTTCCCGACCCCACCAAGCCCACGGTGACGGTCAACGTGACGTACTTCGTGGGCAGCAAGCACGAAGGCTACGGCGAGACGGGCATGGCCCATCTGCTGGAGCACCTGATGTTCAAGGGCACGCCCACCACGCGCAACGTGCCCCAGGCGCTCACCGAGCGCGGCGCCCGGCCCAACGGCACCACCTGGCTGGACCGCACCAACTATTACGAGACGCTGCCGGCCTCCGACGCCAACCTCCGCTGGGCCCTGTCCTTCGAAGCCGACCGCATGGTCAACAGCTTCATCGCGAAGAAGGACCTCGACAGCGAGATGACCGTCGTCCGCAACGAGTTCGAGTCCGGTGAGAACGACCCGCGCGGCATCCTCTTCGAGCGCGTGATGAGCGCCGCGTACATCTGGCACAGCTACGGCAAGTCCACCATCGGCGCGCGCTCCGACTTGGAGAACGTCCCCATCGACCGGCTCCAGGCCTTCTACCGGAAGTACTACCGGCCGGATAACGCCATGCTGGTGGTGGCGGGCCGCTTCGACGAGGCCAAGGCCCTGTCGATGATTCAGGACACCTTCGGCAAGCTGAAGAAGCCCAGCCTGCCCCTGCCCGCCACGTACACCGCCGAGCCCACGCAGGACGGCGAGCGCGAGGTGCAGCTGCGCCGCGTGGGCGACACCGCGCTGCTCACCAGCCTGTACCACGTGCCCGAAGGCGCGCACCCCGACTTCGCGGCCATCGACGTGCTGACGCTGGTCATGGGCAACAACCCCTCCGGGCGCCTCTACAAGTCGATGGTGGAGACGAAGAAGGCCTCGCGCGTGAGCGCGTCGAACCTCCAGCTTCGCGACCCGGGCATCATCGTCTTCAGCGCGGAGATGCGTGACGACCAACCGGTGGCCGCGGCCCGCGAGGCGCTGCTGAAGACGGTGGAGGACGCGTCCCGCACGCCGTTCACCGAGGAAGAGGTCAACCGGGCCAAGGCCACGTTGTCCAAGTACATCGATCTCACCATCAACAACTCCGAGCGCGTCGCCATCAACCTGTCGGAGTGGGAGGCCACCGGTGACTGGCGCCTGCTCTTCCTGCACCGCGACCGCATCGAGGCCGTGACGCCCGAGGACGTGACGCGCGTGGCGGCCGCCTACCTCAAGTCCTCCAACCGGACGCTGGGCACCTTCATCCCCACGCCGAAGCCGGACCGCGCGGAGCTGCCGGCGCCAGTGGACGTGGCGAAGATGATGGAGGGCTTCAAGGGCCGTGACGCCGTGGCGCAGGGCGAGGCGTTCGACCCTTCACCGGCCAACATCGAGTCGCGCGTGCAGCGCGGTGAGCTGCCGGGCGGCGTGAAGTACGCGGTGCTGCCGAAGAAGACGCGCGGCAACATGGTGAACGTGTCCCTCACCCTGCGCTGGGGCACCGAGGAGGCCCTGCGCGGCAAGTCGGACGCGGCGCAGTACGCCGGACGCATGCTGATGCGCGGCACGAAGAAGCGCACGCGGCAGCAGCTCCAGGACGCGTTCGACAAGCTGAAGGCGCGCGTGGGCGTGGATGGCGGCAGCACCGGCGCCTCCGTCTCCATCGAGTGCCCGCGGGACAGCCTGCCGGAAGTCCTCAAGCTGGTGGCCGAGGTGATGCGCGAGCCCGCCTTCGACGAGAAGGAGTTCGCCATGCTGAAGCAGGAGCGGCTGGCGTCGCTGGAGTCCGAGCGCAGTGAGCCGCAGACGCTGGGCAACATCGCCTTCTGGCGTTCGCTGTCGGGCCACTACCCGAAGGGCCACCCCTACTACGTGGCCACGTTGGACGAGCGCATCGCCGGGGTGAAGGACACCACGCTGGAGCAAGCGCGCGCCTTCCACAAGGCCTTCTACGGCGCGTCGAATGGCGAGCTGGCCGTGGTGGGTGACTTCGAGTCCAAGGACATCGTGGCGCTCGCCGGCACCCTGCTGGGCGACTGGAAGAGCCCCGCGCCGTACCAGCGCGTGCAGCAGGTGTTCGGCGGCGGTGCGTCCGCGTCCGTCGCGCTGGAGACGCCGGACAAGGCCAACGCGTACTACATGGCGGGCCAGTCGTTGAAGCTTCGCAAGGACGACAAGGATTGGCCGGCGCTGGTGCTGGGCAACTTCGTGTTGGGCGGCGGCTTCCTCAACTCGCGGCTGGCCACGCGCATCCGTCAGCAGGACGGCCTCTCCTACGGCGTGGCCAGCAGCCTGGACGCGAGCGACGTCGACGAGGTGGGCACCTTCTTCACGTATGCCATCTACGCCCCGGAGAACGCGGCCCGGTTGGAGACGGCCATGCGTGAAGAGGTGACTCGCGCGGTGCAGAAGGGCTACTCGGCGGAGGAGCTGCAGAAGGCGCGCACGGGCATCCTGGAGTACCGGCAATCGGCGCGGGCGCAGGACGGCAGCCTCGCGCGGCAGCTCGCCAGCTACCTGTTCCTGGGCCGCACGCTGGCCTTCGATGCGGCGCTGGAGCAGAAGCTGACCCAGCTCAAGCCGGAGGACGTGCGCAAGGCCATGGAGCGTCACCTGGACTGGACGAAGGTGACGCAGGTGCGCGCGGGAGACTTCGCCACCGCGCAGAAGAAGGCCGCGCCCGCCGCGAAGGTCCCCGCCGCGCCGTGACGCCGTAGTCCGTCACTCCTGTGAGGGAATCAAGCCCCGCGGTGCCTCGGTGGCGCCGCGGGGCTTTTGATTTACTGGGGCGGCAGTGTGGCGAGGAATGCATCCAGCGCGGCGTTGAAGCGCTCCGGTGCATCCATCATCAGCCAATGGCTGACACCTGAGAACACGGTGTGCGGCGTGCCCGGGTACAGGAGGTGGTAGGCATTGGGCTGGATGAAGGCATCAACGACGAGCGTGTGGAGAGGGCCCTTGTAGCGTTCCAGCACACGGTCCGAATTGAACGTGAGCATGCTCTCCAGCGCGCCGACCACCACCTCGCGCGGCGTGGCATGGAGCCAGCGCATCACCGACTCGTGCGTGTGTGGCTTCGCGTTCTGGAGGATGGGCGTGAACCAGGCGTCCATGAAGGCGCGGTAGGACTCGGGCCGTGTGCCTTCGTGGAAGCCTTGGAGCTGTTCGGGCGGAAGCGGTGGCATCGTCCCCGCGGCATCCACGATGACGAGCCCGGCAAGTCGTTCAGGCCAGCCACGGGCGTACTCCGCCGCGACGTAGCCGCCGAAGCTGTGGCCCACCAGGACGAAGCGCTCCAGGTCCAGGGCCGTGGCCACCGCGTGGATGTCATGGGCCATGTCCTCGGCGCCGTAGCGGCCCTGGGCGTCGAGCTCCGAGTCGCCCATGCCACGCAGGTCGAAGGACACGGAGCGCTGCTTCAAATGTGCTTGCTGCGAGGCCCATTGCTCACGCCGGGAGGCGTTGCTGTGGACGAAGACGACGGGGAGGCCACCATTGCCAGTGTCGGTGACTGCGAGCTGGCCCGTGGGTCCCTGGACGGTGCGCGAGGTGGAAGTCATGGCGCGGAGGACGATGACACGATTCGCGACCCGTGCGCTTGGGCACCCTCCCCTGCCTCCTGCTGGCGCGTGCGCACCCGGAGCCCGAAGAACGCGGCGAGCCACGCAAGCAATGCCATGGCGACCATGACTCCGGCCATGGGCATCGCGGTGCCATTGTTGAACGTGCTCACGGCCCACGACGCGCCGGCCGCAGCGGTGAACTGGAGCGCGCCCAGCGCGGCCGACGCCATGCCCGCGCGCGTGGCATGCCGCTCCAGCGCAATCGCAGCCGCGTTGGGTCCCACCAGGCCCATGGCCGACACGAAGAAGAACAGCGTGACGGCGATGCCCCACAGGCCCATGAAGCCGGTCCACGCCACCGCCAGCACGGCCACCGCCGCGACGACGCACAGGCTCAATGCCAGACGCAGCAGCCGGTGCAGCGGAAGGTGGGTCACCAGCTTGCGGTTGAGCTGCGCCACCGCAATCAACCCCATCGCATTGACGCCGAAGAACCAGCCGAAGTGCTCCTCCGGAATGCCATACAGCGAGATGAACACGAACGGCGAACCCGCGATGTACGCGAACATGCCCGCCTGCGCGAAGCCTCCGGCCAGTGCGGGGCCCACGAAGTCCGGGTCCTTCATCAATGCACCCAGCCGGGAGCGCATCGTCTGCGAAGCCACGTGCGGCGGCGCCGTCTCCGGCAGCGACTTCAGCACGAAGGCCAGCGCCACCGCGCCCACCGCCGCCAGCACCACGAAGATGGCCCGCCATCCCGAGTACTGGAGCACCATTCCGCCCAGCAGCGGCGCGAGGATGGGCGCTACGCCCATGACCAGCATCAGCCGCGACATCGTCCGCGCGGCGTTGGCGCCGGACCACAAGTCGCGCACCACGGCGCGTGGAACGACCAATGCCACCGAGCCACCGAGCGACTGCACGAAGCGCATGGCCACCAGCATGGTCGCCGACGGTGCCAGCGCGCAGCCGAGCGAGCCCAGGACGTACAGCGCCAGGCCCGCGTAGAGCGGACGCGTGCGCCCGAAGCGGTCGATGAGCGGCCCCGTGAAGAGCTGGCCCAGCGCCAAGCCCGCGAAGCACGACGCGAGCGTGAGCTGGATGGCGGGCGCGGTGGATTGCAGGTCCTCCGCGATGCGCGGCAGCGCCGGCAGATACATGTCGATGGAGAGCGGTGCGAACGCGGTCAGCGTTCCCAGCAGCAACTCGAGGCCGAGTGTGCCCTTCTCAGTGGACTGGGTCGAAGGCGTGGTCATGGACTCCCTGGGCCGAGGGCCGAGCCCCGGCGAATAACCGGCTCCCCGCCTCCGCACCGTGAATGTGCCGCGCACCCAGAAGCACGGTTGCTGGAAGGGAACGCCATGGCTGTACACACCACGGGCGAGCAGCCTCGTGGGCGGCCACTGGCATGTCAGACCCCCGGGTTATTCCTTTTCCCGTCGCGCACACGAAGGTGTCGGGCCCTGGCGGCCCGAGCTTGATTTCGCCACTGCGCCCTCACCGCACGGAGCGAGTCCACCCACCCGTGTACGCGACACCCGATTCCCCCGCGCGCGGCGGAGATGTGACGTCGCGCGCGGGGGAAAAGCGCGGTGCCAGGGCCATGGGGGCCAGGGGCCGCGCCAGCGTGGGGCGGGCCTTCGGGTCCGTTGAGCGGGGAGGTGCCGTCAACCCGGGGGGGCGGGCGGCGCCATTCCTTTCTCCCCACGCGACGATTTGGCTTTTTGCCGCCCGGAACGGGGGGCGCGGTCCGGCTCGAAAGCCGGGCCCGACCTTCCGCCAGGTGGCCGGTGCGCGCGAGGCAGACAGCGCCTCAACCCCTCCCACTGCCTGCCTCGCGCGCTTCCGTAAATTCTCGAACGAGGGCAGGGCAGGGCGCTCGCTCCACCGGGCGCCCTCCCGCTCTCCAAGGGCCTTTGCTTGCCAAGGGCCCGGGTTGGGCGCCATACGAAGGCGCGAAACGGCGGCGGGGCAGGTCAGCCTGCCCGCGTCGCCCGCGACCTTCGTGAGACATGGGACTCCGGTACGACGTCATCGTGGTGGGGCTGGGCCATGCGGGCAGTGAGGCGGCGCTCGCCTGCGCGCGGATGGGATTGGCCACGTTGGGCCTGACGCTGAAGCGCGAGCGCTCGGCGGTGTTGAGCTGCAACCCGGCGGTGGGTGGCACGGCCAAGGGCCACCTGGTGCGTGAGCTGGATGCGCTCGGCGGAGAGATGGGGCGCGCGGCCGACCAGGTGGGCACGCACTTCAAGACGCTGAATGCCTCCAAGGGGCCGGCGGTGCAGGCCTCGCGCCTGCTCTGCGACCGGGATGCCTACGCGGTCGGCATGCAGGCGGTGCTCTTCTCGCAGCCGAACCTCACGGTGCGCGAGGGCGAAGTCGCCGCGCTGGTGGCTGGCGGAGGCCGGGTGGAGGGCGTGGTGCTGGGGGACGGCACGCAGGTGTCCGCCTCCGCGGTGCTGCTCACCACGGGGACCTTCCTCCAGGCGCTGATGCACGTGGGCGAGCAGAAGGAAGTCGGCGGCCGTCTGGGTGACGACGCGGCGCGCGGGCTGTCGGAGTCGCTGCGCGCGCTGGGCTTCACCCTGGGCCGCTTCAAGACAGGCACGCCGGCGCGGCTGGCGCGCGCGAGCATCGACTGGGACGCGCTGGAGCCGCAGCCGGGGGACACCCTCGTGCGGCCTTTCTCCTGGCGGACGAAGGTGGAAGGGGAGGGCGGGATGCCGTTTCCCCGTCAGCCCCCGGTGACGTGCGCGCTCACGGCGACGACGCCGAGCACGCACGCGGTGCTGCGCGACAACCTGCACCGCTCGCCGCTGTACCAGGGGGACATCGTCGGCCGGGGGCCGCGCTACTGCCCGTCGCTGGAGGACAAGGTGGTGCGCTTCGCCTCGCGCGAGAGGCACCAGGTGTTCCTGGAGCCGGAGGGGCCCACGTCGCCGCTGGTGTACCCGGCGGGCCTGTCCACGAGCCTGCCTGCGGACGTGCAGCTCACCTTCATGCGCACCATTCCCGGGCTGGAGCAGGTGGAGGTGGTCCGCTTCGGCTACGCCGTGGAGTACGACTACGCGCCGCCCACGCAGCTCAAGGCCACGCTGGAGACGAAGGCCATTGCCGGCCTGTACTTCGCGGGGCAGCTCAACGGCACCTCGGGCTACGAGGAGGCCGCCTTCCAGGGCCTGTGGGCTGGCATCAACGCGGCGCTCCAGGTGAAGGGCGAGCCGCCGTTCCTGCCAGGCCGCGACGAGGCCCACGGCGCGGTGCTGGTGGATGACCTGGTGACCAAGGGCGTGGACGAGCCGTTCCGCATGTTCACCAGCCGCTCCGAGCACCGGCTGAAGCTGCGCGAGGGCAACGCGGACCTGCGACTGGCCCATCACGGGCACCGGGTGGGGCTGCTGCCGCGCGAGGCCTTGGAGCGGGTGGAGGCGCGGGGCCGCGCGGTGACGGAGGAGGTGGCTCGGCTGAAGCGCACCGGGCTGGCGGCGCGGCTGCGGCGGCCGGAGGTGACGTACGCGCAGCTGGGCGAAGGCCGCGAGGACTGGCCCGTGCTGTCACGCGACGTCGCCGAGGAGGTGGAGGTCGAGGTGAAGTACGAGGGCTACGTCGCCCAGGCCGCGAGGGCGGCGGCGCGCGAGGCGGAGTCCACGGACCGGTGGCGGATTCCGGAGGGCTACCGCTTCCATGAGGTGCGGGGACTGGGTTCGGAAGCGGTGGAGAAGCTGACCGCGCATCGGCCCGGGACGGTGGGACAGGCTCGCCGGATTCCGGGGCTGACGCCCGCCGCGGTGTCGCTGCTGCTGGTGGCGCTCAAGCGCGGAACAGAGGCGCCCGCAGTCTGCTCGCAGTCCGAGGATTGATCAAATAAGGGGCTGTGGACAAGGTGTGGGAAACTTTAGGGCTTCCCGTCTCCTGAATGATTCCAGTGGGTTGCAGGTAGGTTTGACGCGGAGGGCTTGTGGATAACGCGCGGTTCGAGGATCAGCTCGCGGCGGGGTGCCGGGCGCTGGGAGTGACGGTGGCGGCGGACCTGGGGCCGCGGCTCCAGCGGTTGATGAGCGAGCTGCTCAAGTGGAACGCGAAGGTGAACCTCACGGCGATTACGGCGCCGGAGGAGGTGCTGGAGAAGCACTTCCTGGATTCGCTCGCGGTGTTGCCGGAGGTGACGGGCGCGGCGACGTTGTTGGACTTGGGCGCGGGCGCGGGCTTCCCGGGTCTGCCATTGAAGCTCGCGCTGCCCGCGCTGGGCGTCACGCTGGTGGACACGGTGGGCAAGAAGGTCGCGTTCATCAAGGCCGCGGCGGCGAGCCTGGGCATGCAAGGTGTTCGCGGTCTGCACGCGCGCGCGGAAGGCCAGCCGGAGACGGAAGGGATTCCGCGCGCCGAGGTGCTGATTGCGCGCGCGTTCATGGACCTGCCGGATTGGCTCGCGCTGGCGCCCGCGTATGTGGAGCCGGGCGGGCGCGTGGTGGCGATGCTCGGCAAGGCGCAGACGGACGCGGAGCTGGCGGCGCGCGCGGCGGAGCGGCAACTGCGCGTCGTGTCCGCGCGGGCGTACCGGCTGCCGTTCTCCGGTGCCGAGCGCCAGGTGGCGGTGTTCGCCAAGGAGTAGGGGAGGGGCGTGCCGCCGTGCGCGCCGGCCCGTGGGTGATTCCGGGCGGTGTGACACGGCGGTGTTTCATCCCGGGAATGCACGAGGCTGCCGAGTGACTTCGGCGGCGCGCATCCCACCGGGAGGGGAGGGTGGCGCGAGCCAGGGGCCTCGTTAGGTTTCACGGCGGAGGTGCCACGCATGCAGCCGCTTCCGACGGACCGTCCTCACGTCTGGTTGTTCGAGCGCAACGCTCACGCCGTGACGTTGAAGGCCTCGCGCTCCGGCTTCGAGCGCCAGTGGGGCCCGCCACATCGCGTGGTGACTCGGGATGACGGCCGCTTCCAGGAGGCGCACTGGGGTTGGCGCAGTGAGTGTGGGCTCGAGTTGGTGGTCGTCTCGATGCGAGAGGCCGACCGGTTCCTCGTCTTCATCGAACCCCTGGAAGTCGACCACGCCCTGGCCCACCTGGGGTTGAAGGACGAGGTCGTGGAATGGAGAGCCGACGCCGGGGTTCCGCTCCCGCGTGAAGGCTGGGTGCTCACGCGCATGGATGAGACGGGCAATCGCTACGACGTCGCGCAGTCGCCCGAGCGCGCGCACGTGGCGTGCTTCGCGCGCATCCTCGAAGAGCGTGCACACAAGCAGTCGTACTACGTCGAGTTCCGCGGCACGCCGCCCCATGAGGACGCCGCGCGGAAGGACTGGGCTGTCATCCGTCAGGATGAGTACGAGACGTACTTCGTGGAGCCCGTGGCTCCGCATCCGTGAGTCCTGTTCGAGTGTGCGGGGTGGGCGTGTCGAACTGGATGCGCCCAACTCATGCCCCGCGTTGGCGTTGAATCGTCGATGTCGATTGGATCAGCAGGCGCTTGCTCACAACGACGCGGGCGCATCATTCGTGCGTCCAGGGTGGCAGCGAGCGTTGCTGTATCGCGACAGGCTCCTCCACCGGGAACCCCAGTCAGAGCAGGCTCCGTATGTACCGTCACTCGTGCGAGGACGTGTACGCCAACGAGCTGCCATCGGCCTCCCACGTTCTGGCGCAGTTGTCGGCTTGGGTTCGCGACGCCGCCGCCGTGCGCCCTCACAAGGAGCTCGGTATGCGTTCGCGACAAGAGCACCGCGCGCTCTCCCAGTGCGGAGCAACTCCATGACCCGGAAGGACATCCTCGAGGCAGTGAAGCGCTTCGTCGGAGTTCTCGACGAGCAGAGTCACATTGAGGACCGCGAGGGAGCGCTGCGTGCTGCCCTGGACCGGCTCGCGCTGGCCTACCATTTTGCCGCCGTCCCATTCGACCAGACGAAGCATCCGGACGCGCCTCGTGCCGACTACTGGTCCCTGCGAGAGTGCATCGCGCCACTCTTTCCCGCCCTCGGCCTGTACAACGAGGCGTTGCACATCGTGGACAAGGTGGGGGAGTCCGAGCTCAGCATCGGCGACGCCATCGACGACCTCACGGACATCGCGATGGACCTGCACAGCGTCCTCTTCCGCTGGGAAAACACGAGCGAAGAAGATGCGCTCTGGCACTTCCGCTTTGGCTTCGAGACCCATTGGGGACTGCACCTGCGAAGCTTGCAGCTGTACCTCCACCAGCGTGCCTTCTGATGTGTCCAGCAACTCGCGACGGCAGCTGAGCCGCCGCCGATTTCCCTGACTCCCGAGGCGCTAGCAGGGGAGGGGACGTGGCCCTGCTTGGTGCACGTCCTTGTTTGCAGTGGCTCGGAAGCAAGGCCGGCAACCTGAGCTGCAGGCCGGTCGCTCGGCGCATGATCTTGCTCGCAGCGTCTCGAGAGCATCGTTGTGCAGCTTGCGCTGCATGTGGGTCGCCGCATGCAGGCCGACGGGTGGTTGGATGATGCGCCAACACGGCCGCGTCACGGTCCATCGAGGTGCATGTCGAGGCGCGGGTTGTTGATGGAGCATTGGGTGGACACGGCCGGCTCACCTCCCTCGGGCAGGCAGGACAACGCTCGTGCCGTCGGATGCATGGAGTCTGTCGAAGGTGATGTCCGTGAAGAGAGGCCAAGTTGAAGCCCTCGCTGACCGGGCAGCCAAGCCAGCGCCTGGTCGGCGTGTCTTCTCCGAACGGGGTGTCTTCATCGCACGGAAGAGGCCCACGTCGTTGATGCTGCCGGCGGGCTCGTCATCCTGAACGCTGCATCCGTGCGCCCGGAGTTGGGGCAGTCCGCGCTTCGGGCGCGAGCGAATGTCGTGACACGGCGCCTCGGGGGACTTGATGCCAGTTGGGATGGGGTGACGACGACGTGCATGCTCGCCGCGGTTTCGTGCACACGGGACGACGCGCCCGTCCTTTGCGGAGCGGTCTGAGTCCGTGGGGCTTCGAGGCAGTCGAATGGATGGAGATGCATCGCATGTTCGACTCGGTGATGCCGTCTCGTAGGCGCGCGAAGTCTCCCCGACTGCGCTCAGCTGAGGGCCGACTTGAGGTGACGAAGACACCCGGGATGGAGCTTCGCGCTCGGCTACTTCGTGCGCGGTGCTGTTTGAGGCTTCGTGATGCTCATGCGCCCGCGCGTCACCGGTGGGGGCCGTGGCTCGCTTTTCTGTGGGCCTCCAAGTCCGGCTGCATGTTGGTGCCTGACCGCGCTGCTCGCGAACCGGTGCGGTGACCGAGCTCGCAGGTTCATGCGCGCGATGCGCGGCATGGCGCCAGTTCAGGTCGTGATGGTCCGCGTGAAGCGGGCGCCTGACTCGGGTCCAGGTGTTGGTGTGGTGCGCGCCTGCACTTCGTCATCCTGGGACAGCCCCTGGGGACGTAGCGAAGGCCGCCGGGGACAGTGGTTCTTCAGCGGCTGGATCGATGGGGCTCGTTCCAAGTGGAGCAGGGGAGGGGAGGGGAGGGGAGCACTCGTCACGGCGACCACGTCACGCATGTCGCCGTGGCTCCGCGAGCGAGCGGCACTTTTGGCTCAGGCACAGGCGAACGGTGCTGCGTGATGGCCGCGCCACTTCTCGTGAGGGCTCTCATCCGGCGCGCGTTCATCGGGCTCATGCTTCACGCGGACCGTGGTGGCACTGGCTTCGACATGGAAGCGCTCCGTGAGCCGCGATGCGCAGGCGGTCGCATCGACATGAGTGGGCGCGTGCCTGCTCTGGACGGACCGCACGGTGATGGGAGTGGGCGTCGAGCATGGCCTCGCGGTGGATGCGCGCGGCGCCCGACCTGGATGCCTGCGGAGTCGATGACCGGAGCGATGTGGATGCGAGCACGGCATCTGACGAGCGGATGCCGTTCGCTTTCGTGACGGGTCCAGGTTCCCGTTCCACGTGGAACGGGACGCTCGGCATGCCCATGCGTCGTGGTGGAGGACACGTCTGGTCGTGGGTGTGGCTCAGGCCCCATCAGTGTTGAGCGCGGGCATCTCTGCACACGTCATCAGGGAGGACTGGCGGCGCCGGTGCTCATGCTCGGGACATCGCGTGGTCCGGGGGGCGGAGCGTCGGTGGCGGGCGTCAGTTGTTCGCGGGCCCAGCCAGCGACTGACCTCGTCTTCGACCTGGCGCTCGTTTCACGTCGACTGTGGAGCGCTCCACCTCAGAAGCGGTCGTCAGCTGTTCGCGTGCTCATCCAGGTGCTCGCGCCGCACGGCGCGCGGGGAGCTGCGAGCACACGGCTTCGATGAGCGCCCATCCACCTTGGTCGGGCCGTTCCACGTGGAACAGGAAGATGGATGTGCAGGCCGTCGTACTGACCGGAGTGGCTTGCTCAAGCGCGGTGCCATCGCCGTTCCCTGTTGAGCGAG
Organism: Myxococcus virescens; assembly: GCF_900101905.1. Lineage (NCBI taxonomy): Bacteria > Pseudomonadati > Myxococcota > Myxococcia > Myxococcales > Myxococcaceae > Myxococcus > Myxococcus virescens. The sequence goes on from NZ_FNAJ01000006.1 coordinate 368,588, forward strand.
AAGGCGCGAGCGCGTGGTCCCGTTGAACGGGCGCGACGTGCTCATGCGCGGACCCTTTGCTGTTCCACGTGGAGCGGGGAGGAGGGAACGAACGGATGCGGCGTGTGGCTCGTCCCTTCATCGTGCCCAGCGAAGAAGGAACGAGGGAGTGCATGGCTGCGTTGGACGAACGTGGCTGGCTCATGCGCGATGCCGCGCGTGGTTCCACGTGGAACAGGAAGAAGG